>NZ_JBGDXT010000007.1:17488-255026 GCF_046550615.1 Salmonella sp. SAL04214 | reverse complement strand
ATTTTTCTCTTCAACCGACCGGCTGTTTGTGTGAAGTGATTCACATCCGCCGTGTCGATGGAGGCGCATTATAGGGATCCCATTTTTTTGCACAAGCGTTTTTTGGATCTTTTTTTCTGTTTGTTGATTTTTCATCCCTTTCGCTCCATTCCTGCGCAAAGTGGCGATTTTTTGATGCTATCTCCCCTTGCACAACGCCGTTAAAGCAACCAAAGTCTTCATGACTATTCATTTATGATGAGGTAGACATGTCTGACACATTACGTCCTTATAAGGATCTTTTTCCTGAAATCGGTCAGCGCGTGATGATCGATACCAGCAGCGTGGTTATTGGCGATGTCCGTCTGGCGGATGATGTCGGGATCTGGCCGCTTGTGGTGATTCGCGGCGATGTGAATTACGTTGCGATAGGGGCTCGTACGAACATTCAGGATGGCAGCGTTCTTCACGTAACCCACAAGTCTCCATCCAATCCACACGGCAACCCATTAATCATTGGCGAAGATGTTACCGTTGGCCATAAAGTTATGCTGCACGGCTGTACCATCGGTAACCGCGTACTGGTCGGTATGGGCTCCATTGTGCTGGATGGCGCGATAATAGAAGATGACGTAATGATTGGCGCGGGAAGCCTGGTGCCGCAGCACAAACGGCTGGAAAGCGGCTATTTATATCTTGGCAGTCCGGTAAAACAGATCCGCCCCCTGAGCGATGCTGAGAGATCGGGCCTGCAGTACTCCGCCAATAACTATGTAAAATGGAAAGACGACTATCTTTCTCAGGATAACCATATCCAACCGTGATCGTCTTCCTGCTGGGCCAGGATTAATGCTTCAGCCTCTTCTTCCAGGTCCCAGCGATACTCACGAAAAATGGCCAGCCATTGCTCCGCTGTTTCTCCACCAAAGCGATACGCCAGTACATCTTTTTTTATTGCACACGTGAGTTGCATCCCATTAACCAGGGCGGGAAAGATGACAGCGCTGGCAGCAGTATCCCATTCTTCGCGGTCAGGAAATTGTATAGCCTGGTTCACGCTAATAATTCCTGCTGTAGCAGCTCAATCACTGGCTCGACCTGCGGTAATACACCGTGCCAAAGCAAAACGGCATGTGCAGCCTGCCCCACCAGCATTCCCAGCCCATCTGCGTAGCGTTTTGCGCCCTGTTGTACACACCAGGAGAGAAATGGCGTATTCCCTTTTTGATAGAACATGTCATAGCAACAGAGGGAAGGGTGAATAAGTGACGCCGGAATCGCCGGGATTTCGCCCCGTATGCCGCTGGAGGTCGCATTAATAATCAGGTCAAACTCACAACCATCCAGCTTGTCCATATCCGTGGCATGAACGCTGCCGGTATGAGCAAAGATTTTCGCCAACGCTTCGGCACGTGAAGCTGTACGGTTGGTGATAGTGACCGCGCAATCCAAAGAAAGCAGAGGTAACAGCACGCCCCGGGATGCGCCGCCCGCGCCAATCAGCAAAATACGCCATCCTGGGCGGATAAAATTTAAACGTTTGAGATCGCTTAATAAACCGATACCGTCAGTATTGTCGCCAAGCAAACGACCATCTTCCAGCCGCTTTAATGTATTGACTGCTCCCGCCAGCGATGCTCGTTCCGTTAACTCATCCGATCGCGCAAACGCCTCCTCTTTAAAAGGTACTGTGATGTTTGCGCCTTTTCCCCCTGCCGCGAAAAAGGCATCAAGCGTATTAATGAAATTATTAATAGGGGCCAGCACGCGACCATAGGGGTGAACAATATCTAGCTGCTGAGCAAATTGCTGATGAATAAATGGCGATTTGCTGTGCGCAATCGGATTTCCAAAAACAGCATAGGTTTCCATCATATTACCCCTGTCGAAACAGTTCGCCCGTCAGAGCATCGCGAATTTCTGAAGGATTTAGACGCCCACCCGTTGCGCCTTCAACCACCGGAAAATCATCGCCAAATTGCGCACGCACCTCTTCAACGGTACGACATGGCGGTAATCCGCTCAGATTGGCGCTGGTGGAAACCAGCGGTTTGCCATACGCATTGCATAGCGCGACCACCAGCGGGTGGTTGGTAACACGAACGGCCAGGGAATCAAAACGTCCCGTGAGCCACCGCGGCGTTGTCGCGGGCGCAGGAAAAACAAACGTTACCGGCCCGGGCCAGCAATCAAATACCGCTTTACGCTGTGCGGCGGTAAGTATGCTGTCATCAATATAAGGTTTTAACTGCTCAAAGCTGGCGGCAATCAAAATGAGTCCCTTATCGACGGGCCGTTGTTTTAACGCCAGCAGGCGCGTAACGGCTGTTTCACTATCGGGATCGCAGCCGACGCCGAAAACGGCTTCTGTTGGATAAGCGATGACATTTTCTTTATTCAGGAGATCTACCGCCGCGGCGATAGATCCTGTTGGCAGGTTATTATTCACTTGTTTATTCCACCGGAACCGGCTTTCCACATTGTTTACTGGCGCAAAAGCGCTTCACGCCCTGCGCGGTTTTCTTTTCGATGAGTAGCGGATAATGGCACTCGGGGCATTCCCCCGCAACCGGTGTGAAGTTAATGACAAACTGACATTCCGGGTAACGATCGCAGGAATGAAAGATTTTACCGTAACGAGAACGGCGCTGGACCAAATGTCCTTGCTGGCAGGCTGGACAGGCAATCGCCGTTTCATCCGGTTTATCAATAACCACTGTATGTTCACATTGCGGATACTGACTGCATCCGATGAACATACCAAAGCGCCCCTGACGCAGCACCAGTACGGCGCCACACTCAGGACACAGTTGCCCCTCCAGAATTTTAACGATATGTCCGTCCGCCTGACTTTTCAGCGGACGAACGTAATCGCATTCCGGATAGCGAGAACAGCCGAGAAACGGACCATGTTTCCCGGAACGAATTACCAGTTCGGCCCCGCACTGCGGGCAGGGCTCATTTTTACGCACCGAAAACAGTGCTGATTTAGCCATATTCACTCATGCAGCATTAACACCTATCAATGCAGCATACCTTCATTTACCTCAAAGAGTAATTCTTCCATTTGCTGATAGGCGTTTTCACAGCCCGGAATGTTGAATAACACCATCAAAATAACCCATTTCAAGTCTTCCAGGTCAAACTCTGCGGTATCCAGCGCCAGCACACGCTCAATCACCATTTCTCGTGTTTCGAGGTTTAGCACCTGAATCTGCTCAAGGAATAACAGGAACCCCCGGCAACTGGCATCAAGCCTTTCACACTCTTCAGCCGTATAAATGCGCATTGAAAGAGGGTCGGAAGCAAGTTGCATGGGTTCCGCGAGGCCATCCTGATAGTCAGCGAGTTTTTCCAGCCACAGCAGCGCATTGTAGATGTCTTCGCGATCAAACCCGGCGTCGGTGAGATCACGCTCCAGTCTGTCCTGATCCACGCGCAGCTCGGCTTCGTTATGGATGTATGTTTCAAACAAATACATTAGTACGTCGAACATGGCTTGCCCTCCTTAATCGGACATAGCCGCCGGGTACAGCTGCGATCCATCCTGCTAACTCCAGTTCGAGTAGCTGAGCCACTACCGCTGGCACAGGTTGGCCGGCACGTTCAGCGACGACGTCAACAGGTGTTACCTCATCTCCTACGTTAGCCAGGAGCTCAGGAAATGGCAATGCCGCCTCATCCTGATTTAGTGAATAAAGTGAATTTTCCGCCGTAGTTGGCAACCAGTGTAAGCCGTATTGCAAATTTTCCAGAATATCCTCCGGCGTCGTCACAAGCGTGGCCCCTTGTTTAATTAACCAGTGCGTGCCTTCGCTTCCCGGACTACCGATAGGACCTGGTAATGCAAAAACGTCCCGCCCCTGTTCAAGCGCGCAGCGCGCCGTCACCAACGAACCGCTGCGCAACGCCGCCTCAATCACCAGCACGCCTTTGCTCAGTCCGCTGATGATACGGTTTCTGCGAGGAAAATGTTGCGGTAGCGGAGGCGTTGAAAGCGGAAATTCTGAGACCACTGCGCCGCCGGTGGCAATCAAGTTTTCAGCCAGCATGGCATGTCGGCGAGGATAAATCTTTGCCAAGCCATTCCCTAACACCGCTACACTTTTTCCCCCCATACTCACCGCGGCGTTGTGTGCTACGCCATCAATTCCCCGGGCAAGGCCGCTGGTGATCGTCAAACCGCTTTTCGCAAGGCTTTCGCAAAGCAGACGTCCCCAACGTTCTCCATACCAGGAGTGGCTCCGGCTCCCTACGACGGCAAGTTGGCAGGTATGCAGACAGGCAGGATCGCCGTCAATAAAAATAGCGCCGGGATAATCGTCAATAGCACGCAGTTGGGGAGGATAAATTTCACTATCCGCACACAGAAAATGGTGCTGCGGTAGTTCAAGCCAGCGTAACGTCTCATCAAGCACACCTGCTGGAAGCTGTAAAAAACGTTCAGCTTGCCGCGCGGTAAGACCAGCCTCCTGAAGGTGCGTGCGATTTATCTGAGGCTGGCGAATAAGCGAATTCGCCATGTTCAACATCGCCTCGCCATAAAGGTCGCCGACGTACATTAAACGTAACCAAATTTCGGTACGGGCCATCCTTTCCCTCCCCTGCCACAAGCAGTCTGAACAATCTTTGCGATTGGTCACTGATGCTGTCAATCAGGTGGGGATTTGTCTAGAATAGAGGTAATAATCTTTTCAACTCCTGAACACAACTCTGGATAATTATGTCAGTTTTGCAAGTGTTACATATTCCGGACGAGCGCCTTCGCAAAGTCGCAAAGCCGGTTGAAGAAGTGAATGCAGAAATTCAGCGTATCGTCGATGATATGTTCGAAACGATGTACGCGGAAGAAGGTATCGGTCTGGCCGCAACGCAGGTCGATATCCACCAGCGGATCATCGTGATTGACGTTTCGGAAAACCGCGACGAGCGCCTGGTACTCATTAACCCGGAATTGCTGGAGAAAAGTGGCGAAACGGGTATAGAAGAAGGCTGTCTGTCGATTCCGGAACAGCGCGCTTTAGTGCCGCGCGCCGAGAAAGTGAAAATCCGCGCGCTGGATCGCGACGGCAACCCGTTTGAGCTTGAAGCGGATGGTTTGCTGGCAATTTGCATTCAGCATGAGATGGATCATCTGGTCGGTAAACTGTTTATCGATTATTTGTCGCCGCTGAAGCAACAACGTATTCGTCAGAAAGTAGAAAAACTCGACCGCCTGAACGCCCGGGCTTAAAGGACAAGAACCAACGTGTCAGATTCACTACGTATTATTTTTGCGGGTACACCTGACTTTGCAGCGCGTCATCTCGACGCGCTGTTAACTTCTGGACATAACGTTGTCGGCGTATTTACCCAACCCGATCGTCCAGCAGGTCGCGGCAAAAAGTTGATGCCCAGCCCGGTAAAAGTGCTGGCGGAAGAAAAAGGCCTGCCCGTTTTCCAGCCCGTGTCGCTTCGTCCTCAGGAAAACCAGCATCTGGTTGCTGACTTACATGCCGACGTCATGGTTGTCGTAGCATATGGTCTGATTCTCCCAAAGGCAGTGCTGGATATGCCCCGTCTCGGATGTATCAACGTTCACGGTTCGCTGCTTCCACGCTGGCGCGGCGCGGCGCCTATTCAGCGCTCACTCTGGGCAGGCGATGCGGAAACCGGCGTCACAATTATGCAGATGGATGTAGGGCTGGATACCGGCGACATGCTGTATAAACTTGCGTGCCCGATTACCGCAGAAGATACCAGTGGCTCACTGTATAATAAGTTGGCTGAACTTGGCCCGCAGGGGTTAATTACCACACTAAAACAACTGGCGGACGGCACAGCGACGCCTGAAGCGCAGAATGAAGCGCTGGTCACTCATGCGGAAAAGCTCAGTAAAGAAGAAGCGCGTATTGACTGGTCTCTCTCCGCAGCACAGCTGGAGCGTTGCATTCGCGCCTTTAATCCGTGGCCAATGAGCTGGCTGGAAATCGACGGTCAGCCGGTAAAAGTCTGGCAGGCATCCGTCATTGAGGACGCCACGCAGTCGCTGCCGGGAACCATTCTGGCCGCGACGAAACAGGGTATTCAGGTTGCAACAGGCAAGGGGATATTAAATTTGCTTTCGCTTCAGCCTGCTGGCAAAAAAGCGATGAGCGCCCAGGATCTGTTAAATTCACGCAGGGAATGGTTTATTCCTGGTAACCGTCTTGCCTGACGGTCACGTCTTTATACGCCCGGTGTTACCGGGCATTTTTATTTTATACATATGAAAAAACAAAACAATTTACGTAGTCTGGCGGCACAGGCCGTTGAACAGGTCGTCGAGCAGGGACAATCATTAAGTAATGTGCTCCCGCCGCTGCAACAAAAAGTCGCCGATAAAGACAAAGCGCTACTTCAGGAGCTGTGCTTTGGCGTCCTGCGCACCCTTTCACAGCTGGAATGGCTGATCAATAAGCTGATGTCTCGTCCAATGACCGGCAAGCAGCGTACAGTGCATTACTTAATTATGGTCGGCTTTTATCAGTTGCTGTACACCCGCGTTCCTCCCCATGCGGCGCTGGCTGAAACCGTTGAAGGCGCGGTCGCCATCAAACGTCCGCAGTTGAAAGGGTTAATTAACGGCGTCCTGCGCCAGTTCCAGCGCCAGCAGGAAACGTTGCTTAATGAGTTTGCGACCAGCGATGCGCGCTTTTTACATCCAGGTTGGCTGGTAAAGCGTTTACAAAATGCTTACCCCACACAGTGGCAACACATTATTGATGCGAATAACCAGCGTCCGCCGATGTGGCTACGTGTAAATCGTACACACCACACCCGCGACGGTTGGCTTGGCTTACTTGAAGACGCAGGCATGAAGGGATATCCCCATCCCGATTATCCCGACGCTGTACGTCTGGAAACGCCAGCTCCGGTACATGCTTTACCCGGTTTTGCTGAGGGTTGGGTAACTGTCCAGGATGCCTCTGCGCAGGGATGTGCGGTTTTTCTCGCTCCTCAGAACGGTGAGCACATTTTAGACTTGTGCGCCGCGCCCGGCGGTAAAACCACGCATATTCTCGAAGTGGCCCCCGAAGCAGACGTGTTGGCGGTTGATATTGATGAACAACGCCTCTCCCGCGTTTACGACAACCTAAAGCGTCTTGGGATGAAAGCGACAGTTCAACAAGGGGATGGACGTTATCCCGCCCAATGGTGCGGCGAGCAGCAGTTTGACCGTATTCTGCTGGATGCGCCCTGCTCCGCAACCGGCGTCATTCGCCGTCATCCAGATATCAAATGGCTGCGTCGCGATCGCGATATCGCGGAACTGGCGCAATTACAGGCGGAAATTCTTGATGCCGTCTGGCCGCGCCTGAAGCCCGGCGGGACGCTGGTTTACGCCACCTGTTCCGTACTGCCGGAAGAAAACCGCGATCAGATCAAAGCCTTTTTGCAACGCACTCCCGATGCCGCGCTCAGCGAAACGGGAACACCTGATCAGCCAGGACAGCAGAATCTGCCGGGCGGCGAAGAAGGTGATGGGTTCTTTTACGCTAAGCTAATCAAGAAGTGATGAGATAACGGGCCACGACTGATGAAAATTATCATACTGGGCGCAGGGCAAGTTGGCGGAACACTGGCGGAAAACCTGGTCGGCGAAAACAACGACATCACGGTGGTTGATACCAACGGCGAACGATTACGCAGTTTGCAAGATAAGTTCGATCTACGCGTAGTTCAGGGGCATGGTTCGCATCCCCGCGTGTTGCGCGAAGCGGGCGCTGACGATGCGGATATGCTGGTCGCTGTCACCAGTTCAGATGAAACTAATATGGTTGCCTGTCAGGTAGCCTATTCACTCTTCAACACTCCAAACCGTATCGCCCGCATTCGCTCCCCGGACTATGTTCGCGATGCGGATAAACTCTTTCATTCTGAAGCGGTTCCGATTGATCATCTGATCGCGCCGGAGCAGTTGGTTATCGATAATATTTATCGTCTCATCGAGTATCCGGGAGCATTACAGGTTGTAAACTTTGCTGAAGGGAAAGTCAGTCTGGCAGTAGTAAAAGCCTACTATGGCGGTCCACTAATAGGTAACGCGCTCTCGACAATGCGAGAGCATATGCCGCATATCGATACCCGCGTTGCCGCAATTTTCCGCCATGACAGACCAATCCGTCCTCAGGGCTCGACTATAGTGGAAGCAGGGGATGAAGTCTTCTTTATTGCGGCTTCACAGCATATCCGTGCAGTAATGAGCGAATTACAGCGTCTGGAAAAACCCTACAAGCGCATCATGCTGGTGGGCGGCGGCAACATCGGCGCCGGGCTGGCAAGGCGTCTGGAAAAAGACTATAGCGTTAAATTGATCGAACGCGATCAACAACGCGCCGCAGAACTGGCTGAGAAACTGCAAAACACGATCGTCTTTTTTGGCGACGCTTCCGATCAGGAATTGCTGGCGGAGGAGCATATTGATCAGGTCGATCTCTTTATCGCGGTCACTAACGATGATGAAGCCAATATCATGTCCGCGATGTTGGCCAAGCGGATGGGCGCCAAAAAAGTGATGGTGCTGATTCAGCGTCGAGCTTATGTCGATCTTGTGCAGGGTAGCGTTATAGATATTGCGATTTCTCCGCAGCAGGCCACCATCTCTGCATTACTGAGCCATGTGCGTAAAGCGGATATCGTCGGCGTTTCCTCACTACGTCGCGGGGTTGCCGAAGCCATCGAAGCCGTCGCGCACGGTGATGAAAGCACTTCCCGCGTGGTTGGCCGCGTCATTGACGAAATAAAACTGCCGCCAGGCACCATTATTGGCGCGGTCGTTCGTGGTAATGATGTCATGATCGCTAATGACAATTTGCGCATTGAACAAGGCGATCACGTCATTATGTTTTTGACCGATAAAAAGTTTATTACCGACGTCGAACGTCTGTTCCAGCCAAGTCCTTTCTTCCTCTAATTTAAGGGGCGCTCATTCAGCGCCCTTTTAATTCCCTTTATTTATCAAGGTTTAATTTATTTCGCTAAACAGAAGCCGTAAATGGAAAATGCCTTAGCATTTGTTAAACTTATAACGTCAGCTGCATAGGGAGAATAAAAATGAGTTTTATTAAAGAATTTCGCGAATTCGCGATGCGCGGGAATGTTGTGGATTTGGCAGTGGGTGTCATTATTGGCGCGGCATTCGGTAAGATTGTTTCTTCACTGGTTGCCGATATCATTATGCCGCCGTTGGGATTGTTAATCGGCGGGATCGACTTTAAACAATTTGCTTTTACGTTACGCGAAGCGCAGGGAGATATTCCGGCGGTCGTCATGCATTACGGCGTGTTTATCCAGAACGTATTTGATTTTGTGATTGTGGCCTTTGCTATCTTTGTTGCCATTAAGCTTATCAACAGACTCAACCGTAAAAAAGCAGAAGAGCCGGCAGCTCCACCCGCACCTTCTAAAGAGGAAGTGTTATTGGGCGAAATCCGCGATCTGCTGAAAGAACAAAATAACCGTTCTTAATAAGCAGAAGGCCAGTGGTAAAAAAGTCACTTACTTTCTTGCCACTGGCCTCCCAGTTCCCCCGGTTACCGTGTTTACCTTTACGCAGATAGCTTCCTTTACCTTTCTTATTTTTTTCAACCCGCTGCCTGAAAAGGGGATCGTGCAGTAATGCCTCAATGGCATTGTCCTTTATCTGCCCTTTCTTATGTTGATAACGACTCATAATGTCTCCTGATTGTATAAATTATACGGCGCGAGTGTAGCCCCGTCGGTTCAATAAATCAACATCCTGATTTCGCCCCACTGGCCCCCTGTTCCAGGGCTTCCAGAATGGAACAATAGACGCTACTGTGGGCCGTTCCACAACAAGCATCATTAAGCCTTTGTAACGAACGCTGCATCGTTTGCAGTTCCGCAATCCTGGCTTCAACCTCCTGCAATCGCTCTTGCACAATACTTTTTGATTCCTGACAGGTATGGTGCTCAGGATCAATTCGGATCGATAAAAGTTCACGGATCGACTCAAGCGTGAAACCCAACTGCCGAGCATAACGAATAAACTTGAGACGCTGCAGATCGTTTTCAGTATATAGACGAAACCCGCCTTCAGTACGTACCTCATGATCCATCATCTGCTGTTTTTCATAGTAGCGAATGGTATCAGGCGTTACGTCTGCCAGCTTTGCCAGCTCACCAATGCGATACATACAAGCTCCGTTAATTATCGTTGATTTTATGCAGCAGTTTTTCCGCATACTCACCGTGTAAAAAGTCGGTACTCAACCCAGCCTGCCGAAGTTTTAGTTCAAGCAGGGAGAGCTGGCGACTAACCTGATGGTATCGAGGGTCATCTTCCCGGATACTGTTGAGGATATCAAGTAACTGAATAGCGTCTCTGCGCTGCTCCAGTTCAGGGGGAAGACAGCCCGCATTCTTGAGTAAGCGATAACCCGCACGAAGTTCCGCCGGCACATGAGAATCATCATCCAGAATAAGCGGCTCGCCACGGCCAGGCAAATTATCAAACTCGCCTTTACGCTGTGCCTCGATAATATGACGCTCTGCCCACTGGTCAAGTAACCACATACGTCGCTCCAGGGATTGAACGAAAAGAATACAATTATTGTAGATATGTGGGGTTCAGGAGGATATAAAAAAACCCGCCGAAGCGGGTTTTTTTACGTTACTACAGATTACTCTGCAGCAGCTTCTGTTTTCTCTGAACGATCAACCAGCTCGATGTATGCCATCGGCGCGTTGTCGCCTGCACGGAAGCCACACTTCAGAATGCGAGTGTAACCACCGGCGCGGCTCGCGAAACGCGGGCCCAGCTCGTTAAACAGTTTTGCCACGATCTCGTTATCACGAGTACGGGCGAATGCCAGACGACGATTAGCAACGCTATCAGTCTTGGCAAGAGTAATCAGCGGCTCAACTACGCGACGCAGCTCTTTCGCTTTAGGCAGGGTCGTCTTGATGATTTCATGACGAACCAGTGAACCTGCCATGTTGCGGAACATAGCCTGGCGATGGCTGCTGTTGCGGTTCAGTTGACGACCACTCTTACGATGGCGCATGACCTTATCCTTCTCAGTAAAACCTTAACCTGTGATCCGGTTACTCGTCAGCGATGCTTGCCGGTGGCCAGTTTTCCAGGCGCATACCCAGAGACAGTCCACGGGAAGCCAGCACGTCTTTAATCTCGGTAAGAGATTTTTTACCCAGGTTAGGCGTCTTAAGAAGCTCAACCTCGGTACGCTGTACCAGATCACCGATATAGTGGATAGCTTCTGCCTTAAGGCAGTTAGCAGAGCGGACAGTCAATTCCAGATCGTCAACAGGGCGCAGCAGGATCGGATCGAATTCTGGTTTCTCTTCTTTCACTTCCGGTTGACGTACATCACGTAAATCAACGAAAGCTTCCAGTTGTTCAGCCAGGATGGTTGCCGCACGACGAATCGCCTCTTCAGGATCGATTGTGCCGTTGGTTTCCATTTCGATGACCAGCTTGTCCAGGTCGGTACGCTGTTCTACACGCGCTGCTTCAACATTGTAGGCAATACGCTCTACAGGGCTGTAGCAGGCGTCAACCAGCAGACGGCCGATTGGGCGCTCATCTTCTTCCGAATGAATTCGGGTAGAAGCCGGCACATAACCACGACCGCGCTGAACTTTGATACGCATACTAATAGACGCGTTTTCATCGGTCAGGTGGCAGATCACGTGCTGCGGCTTGACGATTTCGACATCCCCATCATGGGTGATATCGGCTGCAGTCACAGGGCCAATGCCAGATTTATTCAGGGTAAGAATAACTTCATCTTTACCCTGAACTCTCACCGCCAGCCCTTTCAGGTTGAGCAGGATTTCCAGGATGTCTTCCTGAACGCCTTCTTTGGTGCTGTACTCATGTAGTACACCATCAATCTCAACCTCGGTCACCGCGCAACCCGGCATCGATGAGAGCAGAATACGGCGCAGTGCGTTACCCAGAGTATGGCCGAAGCCACGCTCTAAAGGCTCAAGGGTCACCTTGGCGTGCGTCGAACTCACTTGCTCGATATCTACCAGGCGCGGTTTTAGAAACTCTGTCACAGAACCCTGCATTGTGTCCTCTCTTTGGTACTAAGCTTTACTTGGAGTAAAGCTCGACGATCAGGTGTTCGTTAATGTCCGCAGACAGATCAGAACGCTCAGGCTTACGCTTGTACGTACCTTCCATCTTGCCAGCATCAACTTCCAGCCAGGTTGGCTTTTCACGCTGCTCAGCCAGCTCCAGAGCGGCTTTCACGCGAGACTGCTTCTTCGCTTTCTCACGAATGCTAACAACGTCATTCGGACTAACCTGATAAGAAGCGATGTTAACAACACGACCGTTTACCATAATTGCTTTATGGCTAACCAGCTGACGTGCTTCTGCACGAGTGGCGCCGAAGCCCATACGGTATACAACGTTGTCCAGACGACCTTCCAGCAGAGCCAACAGGTTTTCACCGGTGTTGCCTTTCAGACGTGCTGCTTCTTTGTAGTAGTTACGGAACTGACGCTCCAGCACACCGTAAATGCGGCGAACTTTTTGCTTTTCACGCAACTGCACACCATAGTCAGACAGACGCGGCTTACGCGCACCGTGCTGGCCAGGAGCTTGTTCAATTTTACACTTGGTATCGATCGCGCGAACGCCAGACTTAAGGAATAAGTCGGTGCCCTCACGACGGCTCAGCTTGAGCTTAGGACCCAAATATCTTGCCATTTTCTTTCTCCAACTAACCTGGAAAACGAAGCGTTATACGCGACGTTTTTTCGGCGGACGACAACCGTTATGAGGGATCGGAGTCACATCAGTAATATTAGTGATGCGGAAACCAGCGGCGTTCAGAGCACGAATAGTAGATTCGCGGCCTGGACCCGGACCTTTAACCATAACTTCCAGATTCTTGATACCGTATTCTTTCACGGCGTCAGCGCAACGCTCTGCTGCAACCTGAGCTGCAAACGGAGTGGATTTGCGAGAACCACGGAAACCGGAACCACCGGCTGTTGCCCAACCCAGCGCATTACCCTGACGATCGGTAATAGTCACGATGGTGTTGTTGAAAGAAGCATGGATATGAGCCACGCCGTCAGAGACTTGTTTTCTTACACGTTTACGTGCGCGAACTGGTGCCTTTGCCATTATTCAATCACCCCGATTATTTCTTGATCGGTTTGCGCGGACCCTTACGGGTACGAGCGTTGGTCTTGGTACGCTGACCGCGAACCGGGAGACCACGACGATGACGCAAACCGCGATAGCAACCAAGATCCATCAGGCGCTTGATGCTCATGCTGATTTCACGGCGCAGATCACCTTCAACGACAAATTTGGCAACTTCGTCACGCAGCGTGTCGATTTGTTCTTCAGACAGCTCACTGATCTTAACATTTTCAGCGATACCCGCTGCAGCCAGGATGGCTTTAGAACGGGTCTTGCCGACACCGTAGATCGAAGTTAACGCGATCACGGCGTGTTTCTGATCAGGAATGTTAATGCCTGCTATACGGGCCACTATGCACTCCTACTATTTAATATGTACGTACCATGCTGAAAAGCCCGTTTTCAGGATACTCAAATGGAAACGTACAGACATACAAAAGATTGGCTGGCTAATCTAGCCAGCTCAACCCAACTTTG
Source organism: Salmonella sp. SAL04214 (assembly GCF_046550615.1). Lineage (NCBI taxonomy): Bacteria > Pseudomonadati > Pseudomonadota > Gammaproteobacteria > Enterobacterales > Enterobacteriaceae > Salmonella > Salmonella sp. SAL04214. The sequence continues at coordinate 241,402 of NZ_JBGDXT010000007.1, read as the reverse complement.
CAAGAAAAATATGCGAAAAAATCAGCCTTGGCGCTGTTTATGCTTCGGCTCGGCACTGCAAATCACACGGATGACACCATCACGCTTAACGATTTTGCAGTTACGGCATAATTTCTTGACGGAAGCACGAACTTTCATTTTTACTCTCCGTAACTTCTCAGGCGACCAATTAACGGCCGTAGCCTTTCAGGTTCGCCTTCTTCAATGCAGACTCATACTGACTGGACATCATCAGAGTTTGCACTTGAGCCATAAAGTCCATAATCACGACAACAACGATAAGCAGTGAGGTCCCACCGAAGTAGAACGGCACTTTCATTGCATCACGCATGAACTCCGGGATCAGGCAGATAAAGGTAATATACAGCGCACCAACCAGGGTCAGGCGGGTCATTACTTTATCGATATACTTCGCCGTTTGCTCTCCCGGACGAATTCCTGGTACAAATGCACCGGACTTCTTCAGGTTATCTGCTGTTTCACGCGGGTTGAAAACCAACGCCGTGTAGAAGAAACAGAAGAAGATGATTGCAGACGCATAGAGTAACACATAAAGCGGTTGCCCAGGCTGCAAATACAGCGAAATTGTTGTCAGCCAGTTCCAACCAGTACCGCCCCCGAACCATGACGCGATGGTCGCCGGGAACAGAATAATACTGGAAGCGAAGATTGCCGGGATTACCCCCGCCATATTCACTTTCAGCGGTAAATGTGTGCTCTGTGCAGCATAGACACGACGACCTTGCTGACGTTTGGCGTAGTTTACCACAATACGGCGTTGACCACGTTCAACGAATACTACAAAGAACGTCACTGCAAATACTAATACTGCAACCAACAGCAACACGAGGAAGTGCAGGTCGCCTTGACGCGCTTGCTCGATAGTATGGGCAATGGCTGGCGGGAGTCCCGCAACGATACCAGCGAAGATGATGATTGAGATACCGTTACCGATACCGCGCTCAGTAATCTGTTCGCCGAGCCACATCAGGAACATCGTCCCTGTAACCAGACTTACAACAGCGGTGAAATAGAATGCAAAGCCTGGATTCATCACCAGGCCCTGCATACCAGGCATATTCGGCAAACCGGTAGCAATACCGATCGACTGGAATATCGCCAGCACCAGAGTACCGTAACGGGTGTACTGGCTGATCTTACGACGACCAGACTCCCCTTCTTTCTTAATTTCTGCCAGCGTTGGATGAACCACCGTCAACAGCTGGATAATGATCGACGCCGAAATATACGGCATGATCCCCAGGGCAAAGATAGAAGCACGGCTGAGAGCACCACCAGAGAACATGTTAAACATTTCAATGATGGTGCCTCGCTGTTGCTCAAGCAGTTTGGCAAGTACAGCGGCATCAATACCAGGGATCGGAATAAAAGAGCCAATACGGAACACAATCAGCGCGCCGATAACAAACAGCAGTCTGCGTTTCAGCTCACCTAAGCCACCTTTGGCACTTTGAAAATCTAATCCCGGTTGTTTAGCCATCTGCTACTTATTCCTCGATTTTACCGCCAGCAGCTTCGATAGCAGCACGAGCGCCTTTAGTAACACGCAGGCCACGAACAGTTACCGGAGTAGTGACTTCGCCAGCCAGGATCACTTTCGCGAACTCGATCTGGATACCGATAATGTTTGCCGCTTTCAGCGTGTTCAGGTCTACAACGCCGCCTTCTACTTTCGCCAGGTCAGACAGACGAACTTCGGCTGTAATCGCTGCTTTGCGAGAAGTGAAGCCGAATTTCGGCAGACGACGGTACAGAGGCATCTGACCACCCTCGAAACCGCGACGTACGCCACCGCCAGAACGAGACTTCTGACCTTTGTGACCACGACCACCGGTTTTACCGAGGCCAGAACCGATACCACGACCCAGGCGTTTACCCGCCTTTTTGGAGCCTTCGGCCGGAGACAGAGTATTTAAACGCATCTCTTACTCCTCAACTTTAACCATGAAGGAAACCGCGTTGACCATACCACGAACAGCAGGAGTATCCTCGCGCTCTACGGTGTGGCCAATACGACGCAGACCCAGGCCAAGCAGCGTTGCCTTGTGTTTCGGCAGACGACCGATTGCACTGCGGGTTTGAGTAATTTTAATAGTCTTTGCCATGGTTTATTTCCCCAGAATTTCTTCAACGGATTTACCACGCTTGGCAGCGACCATTTCTGGAGAATTCATATTTTCCAGGCCATCAATGGTTGCACGAACCACGTTGATCGGGTTGGTGGAACCGTATGCTTTAGCCAGAACGTTATGAACCCCAGCAACTTCCAGAACGGCGCGCATTGCACCACCGGCGATGATACCGGTACCTTCGGAAGCTGGCTGCATGAATACACGAGACCCCGTGTGAACACCTTTAACCGGGTGCTGCAGGGTGCCGTTGTTCAGCGCGACGTTAATCATATTGCGACGGGCTTTTTCCATCGCTTTCTGGATCGCTGCTGGAACTTCACGCGCTTTACCGTAACCAAAACCTACGCGACCGTTACCATCGCCTACTACAGTCAGAGCTGTGAAGGAGAAAATACGACCACCTTTAACGGTTTTAGATACGCGGTTTACCGCGATCAGCTTTTCCTGCAGTTCGCCAGCTTGTTTTTCGATGTGAGCCATCTTACACCTCTACCTTAGAACTGAAGGCCAGCTTCACGGGCAGCATCTGCCAGTGCCTGGACACGACCATGATATTGGAACCCGGAACGGTCAAAGGACACATCTTTGATGCCTTTTTCCAGAGCGCGTTCAGCGACAGCTTTACCCACAGCTGCAGCCGCGTCTTTGTTACCGGTGTACTTCAGTTGTTCAGCGATAGCTTTTTCTACAGTAGAAGCAGCTACCAGAACTTCAGAACCGTTCGGTGCAATTACCTGTGCGTAAATATGACGCGGGGTACGATGTACCACCAGGCGAGTTGCGCCCAGCTCTTTGAGCTTGCGGCGTGCGCGGGTCGCACGACGGATACGAGCAGATTTCTTATCCATAGTGTTACCTTACTTCTTCTTAGCCTCTTTGGTACGCACGACTTCGTCGGCGTAACGAACACCCTTGCCTTTGTAAGGCTCAGGACGACGGTAGGCGCGCAGATCTGCTGCAACCTGGCCGATCACCTGCTTATCAGCGCCTTTCAGCACGATTTCAGTTTGAGTCGGACATTCAGCAGTAATACCTGCCGGCAGCTGATGGTCAACCGGGTGAGAGAAACCTAAAGACAGGTTTACTACATTCCCTTTAACCGCTGCACGATAACCTACACCAACCAGCTGCAGCTTCTTAGTGAAGCCTTCGGTAACACCGATAACCATTGAGTTCAGCAGGGCACGCGCGGTACCAGCCTGTGCCCAACCGTCTGCGTAACCATCACGCGGACCGAAGGTCAGTGCATTATCTGCATGTTTAACTTCAACAGCATCGTTGAGAGTACGAGTCAGCTCGCCGTTTTTACCTTTGATCGTAATAACCTGACCGTTGATTTTGACATCAACGCCGGCAGGAACAACGACCGGTGCTTTAGCAACACGAGACATTTTTTCCTCCGATTAGGCTACGTAGCAGATAATTTCGCCACCAAGACCAGCCTGGCGCGCTGCACGATCAGTCATAACACCTTTAGAGGTAGAAACAACTGCGATACCCAGACCGGCCATAACTTTCGGCAGCTCATCTTTACGTTTGTAGATGCGCAGACCTGGGCGGCTGACACGCTGAATGCTTTCTACAACAGCTTTGCCCTGGAAATACTTAAGAGTCAGTTCCAGTTCCGGCTTGGTGTCGCCTTCAACTTTAAAATCTTCAATAAAACCTTCTTCCTTCAGCACGTTGGCAATTGCCACTTTCAGCTTGGAGGAAGGCATGGTGACCGCAGCTTTGTTCGCGGCCTGACCGTTACGGATACGGGTCAGCATATCCGCGATCGGATCTTGCATGCTCATCTGTCTTTACTCCCGTGATTCAATTGGTGACAATTACCAGCTAGCCTTTTTCAGACCCGGAATTTCACCGCGCATAGCGGCTTCACGGACCTTAATACGGCTCAACCCGAACTTCCGCAGGAAAGCGTGCGGACGACCAGTTTGACGGCAGCGGTTACGCTGACGTGACGGGCTGGAATCACGCGGCAGAGTCTGCAGCTTAAGAACCGCATTCCAACGATCTTCGTCGGTTGCGTTCACATCAGAGATGATCGCTTTCAGTTCAGCGCGTTTCGCGAAGTATTTATCAGCTAAAGCTACGCGTTTTACTTCGCGTGCTTTCATTGATTGCTTAGCCATTTAGTAACCCTACCTTACTTGCGGAACGGGAAGTCAAAGGCAGCCAGCAGAGCACGGCCTTCTTCGTCAGATTTCGCAGTAGTGGTAATGGTAATATCCAAACCACGAACGCGGTCGACTTTATCGTAGTCGATTTCTGGGAAGATGATCTGCTCACGGACACCCATGCTGTAGTTACCACGACCGTCGAATGACTTAGCGGACAAGCCACGGAAGTCACGGATACGAGGAACAGCAATAGTGATCAGGCGCTCAAAGAACTCCCACATGCGTTCGCCACGCAGAGTTACTTTACAGCCGATCGGATAGCCCTGACGGATTTTGAAGCCTGCAACAGATTTGCGTGCTTTGGTGATCAACGGTTTTTGACCGGAGATTGCTGTCAGGTCTGCTGCTGCGTTATCCAGCAGTTTCTTGTCAGCGATCGCTTCACCAACACCCATGTTCAGGGTGATCTTCTCGACCCGAGGGACTTGCATGACAGAATTGTAGTTAAACTCAGTCATGAGTTTGTTAACTACTTCGTCTTTGTAGTAATCATGCAGTTTCGCCATCGTACTACTCCAAATTACTTGATAGTTTCGCTGTTAGACTTGAAGAAACGGACTTTTTTGCCGTCTTCGAATCTAAAGCCTACACGGTCAGCCTTGCCGGTTGCCGCATTGAAGATTGCAACGTTAGAAACCTGAATTGCAGCTTCTTTTTCAACGATGCCGCCCGGTTGGTTCAGAGCCGGAACCGGCTTCTGGTGTTTCTTAACCAGGTTGATACCTTCAACAATGACCTTGCCGGAAGACAGGACATTCTTAACTTTACCGCGTTTACCTTTATCTTTACCGGTTAACACGATAACTTCGTCATCACGACGGATTTTCGCTGCCATGATTCGCTCCTTAGAGTACTTCTGGTGCCAGAGAGATAATTTTCATGAACTTCTCGTTACGAAGTTCACGAGTTACCGGCCCAAAAATACGCGTACCGATAGGCTGCTCGCTGTTATTGTTTAAAATAACGCATGCATTACCATCGAAGCGAATGACAGAACCGTCCGGGCGACGAACACCCTTCTTGGTGCGCACCACTACCGCCTTCAGCACATCACCTTTTTTGACCTTACCACGCGGAATCGCTTCTTTGATGGTGATCTTAATGATGTCGCCTACGCCTGCGTAGCGACGGTGCGAGCCACCCAGAACCTTGATACACATTACGCGACGTGCACCGGAGTTGTCGGCGACGTTCAGCATAGTCTGTTCTTGGATCATTTTAGTGCTCCGCTAATGTCAACTACTACTGAGACCCGAAAATCAGGTCGTTAAAAAAACCCCATATCGAGGGCGCGGCATTATAACACCGCAAATCAGATATGGGTAGAAAAAATAAACGGCCCATCGCTGAGCCGTTTATTCGTTGAGAATGCGTACTGTATTACAGAACCGCTTTCTCTACAACGCGAACCAGAGTCCAGGATTTGGTCTTGGACAGCGGACGGCATTCGCGGATTTCAACCACGTCGCCGATACCGCATTCGTTGTTCTCGTCATGTACGTGCATTTTGGTCGTACGCTTGATGAATTTACCGTAGATCGGGTGTTTCACAAAACGTTCGATAGCAACAACAATGGATTTCTCCATTTTGTCGCTAACCACGCGACCTTGCAGAGTACGGATTTTATCGGTCATTACGCACCCGCCTTCTCAGTCAGTAAAGTCTTAACGCGTGCGACATCACGACGCACTTGCTTCAACAGGTGAGACTGTTGCAGCTGGCCACTTGCAGCCTGCATACGCAGGTTGAACTGCTCACGCAGCAGGTTCAGTAGCTCGGTGTTCAGCTCTTCAACGCTCTTCTCACGCAGCTCTTTTGCTTTCATTACATCACCGTCTTAGTTACAAAGGTGGTTTTAATCGGCAGTTTCGCTGCTGCCAGCTTGAATGCTTCACGGGCCAGCTCTTCCGGTACGCCGTCCATTTCATACAGGACTTTACCCGGCTGAATCAAGGCAACCCAATACTCCACGTTACCTTTACCTTTACCCATACGCACTGCCAGCGGCTTTTCAGTGATCGGTTTGTCCGGGAATACACGGATCCAGATCTTACCTTGACGCTTAACTGCACGGGTCATAGCACGACGTGCTGCTTCGATCTGACGGGCAGTCAGACGACCACGGCCAACAGCTTTCAGGCCGAAGCTGCCGAAGCTAACATCCGCGCCTGCAGCCAGACCACGGTTGCGGCCTTTGTGCATTTTACGGAATTTTGTACGCTTTGGTTGTAACATCAGCGACGCTCCTTATTTACGGCCTTTACGCTGCTGCTTTTTCGGTTGAGCAGCCGGTTTTTCCGGTTGTTCAACAGCAGCCATACCACCCAGGATCTCGCCTTTGAAGATCCACACTTTAACGCCGATTACACCATAAGTGGTGTGCGCTTCAGAGGTGTTGTAGTCGATGTCAGCACGCAGAGTGTGCAGAGGTACGCGACCTTCGCGGTACCATTCGGTACGTGCGATTTCCGCGCCGCCCAGACGGCCGCTAACTTCAACTTTGATACCTTTAGCGCCCAGACGCATGGCGTTCTGTACAGCACGCTTCATCGCACGACGGAACATCACGCGACGTTCCAGCTGAGAAGTGATGCTGTCAGCAACCAGTTTAGCGTCCAGTTCAGGTTTACGAACTTCGGCGATGTTGATCTGTGCAGGAACGCCAGCGATATCCGCTACGACCTTACGCAGTTTTTCTACGTCTTCACCTTTTTTACCGATAACGATACCCGGGCGAGCGGTGTGAATAGTCACACGGATGCTCTTAGCCGGACGCTCGATAACGATACGAGATACAGACGCTTTAGCCAGTTCCTTCGTCAGGTACTGACGTACTTTAAAATCGCTGTCCAGGTTGTCAGCGAATTCTTTGGTGTTCGCAAACCAGGTAGAGTTCCATGGTTTTACAATACCCAGGCGAATACCATTAGGATGTACTTTCTGACCCATTGCTAGTCTCCAGAGTCTCAGCGATCGGACACAACCACAGTGATGTGGCTGGTGCGCTTCAGGATGCGATCTGCACGACCTTTTGCACGCGGCATAATGCGCTTCATGCTCGGGCCTTCGTCTACGAAAATTTTCGTAACTTTCAGATCGTCAATGTCAGCGCCATCGTTGTGTTCAGCGTTAGCAATGGCAGATTCCAGAACTTTCTTGACCAGTACAGCCGCTTTCTTGTTGGTGTAGGTCAGAATATCCAGAGCCTGCGACACTTTCTTACCGCGAATCAGGTCAGCAACAAGGCGAACCTTCTGAGCAGAAGAACGAGCATGGCGATGTTTAGCGATAGTTTCCATCTCTTCCTCCTACCTTATTTCTTCTTCGCTTTTTTATCAGCAGCGTGGCCGCGATAAGTACGAGTCGGTGCGAATTCACCCAGTTTGTGACCGACCATTTCGTCGGAAACAAATACCGGAACGTGCTGACGACCATTATGGACAGCGATGGTCAAACCGATCATGTTAGGAAAGATCGTTGAACGACGGGACCAGGTGCGCAGGGGCTTCTTGTCTCCGCTTTCCACCGCTTTCTCTACCTTCTTCAGCAAGTGCAGGTCAATAAAAGGACCTTTCTTGAGAGAACGTGGCATGGCTTATCCTCTAAAATTATTTGCTACGGCGACGTACGATGAATTTATCAGTACGCTTGTTGCTGCGGGTCTTCTTACCTTTGGTCTGAACGCCCCACGGAGTTACCGGGTGCTTACCAAAGTTACGACCTTCACCACCACCATGTGGGTGGTCTACTGGGTTCATCGCAGTACCGCGAACGGTAGGACGAACGCCACGCCAGCGTGCAGCACCTGCTTTACCCAGAACGCGCAGCATATGCTCAGCATTGCCAACTTCGCCCAGGGTTGCACGGCAGTCTGCTTCGACTTTACGCATTTCACCAGAACGCAGACGCAGGGTGACATAAGCGCCATCGCGAGCAACGATCTGAACGTAAGTACCAGCGGAACGTGCCAGCTGACCGCCTTTACCAGGTTTCATTTCTACGTTATGAACGGTAGAACCAACCGGGATATTGCGCATCGGCAGGGTGTTGCCTGCTTTGATTGCAGCATCAACGCCAGACTGAATCTGGTCGCCAGCTTTCAGGCCTTTCGGGGCCAGGATGTAACGGCGTTCGCCGTCTTTGTACAGAACCAGCGCGATGTTCGCGGAACGGTTCGGATCGTACTCAAGACGTTCAACAACTGCCGGGATACCGTCTTTGTTGCGTTTGAAGTCAACAATACGATAAGCCTGTTTGTGACCACCACCGATATGACGAGTGGTGATACGGCCATTGTTGTTACGACCACCGGATTTGCTGTTTTTTTCAACCAGCGGAGCAAAAGGTTTGCCCTTGTGCAGCTCTGGGTTGACCACTTTAACGACGTGGCGACGACCCGGAGATGTCGGTTTACATTTAACAACTGCCATTGTATTACTCCTCCGACTTACTCAGCGCCGCCGACGAAGTCCAGATTCTGGCCTTCTTTCAGGGTGACGTAAGCTTTTTTCCAGTCGCTACGACGACCGATACGCTGTCCGTGACGTTTAACTTTCCCTTTAACGACCAGGGTGTTAACGACTTCGACTTCGACTTCAAACAGTTTCTGCACAGCAGCTTTGATTTCTGCTTTGGTCGCGTCTTTAGCAACTTTGAGAACGATGGTGTTAGTTTTTTCCATCGCAGTAGACGCTTTTTCAGAAACGTGCGGTGCGCGCAGCACCTTCAGCAGACGTTCTTCACGAATCATGCCAGCATCTCCTCAACTTGCTTAACAGCATCAGCAGTCATTACGACTTTGTCGAAGGCGATCAGGCTAACCGGGTCGATACCAGTCGCATCGCGTACGTCAACCTTGTGCAGGTTACGTGCGGCCAGGAACAGGTTCTCGTCCAGCTCACCGGTGATGATCAGCACATCTTCCAGAGCCATGTCTTTCAGTTTCTGTGCCAGCAGCTTAGTTTTCGGCGCTTCTACAGAGAACTTCTCGACAACGATCAGACGATCCTGACGTACCAGTTCGGACAGGATGCTTTTCAGCGCGCCGCGGTACATCTTCTTGTTAACTTTTTGACTGTGGTCCTGCGGACGAGCAGCGAAGGTCACGCCACCGGAACGCCAGATCGGGCTCTTGATAGAACCTGAACGCGCACGGCCAGTGCCTTTCTGGCGCCACGGTTTTTTACCGGAACCAGTTACTTCAGCACGAGTCTTCTGAGCACGAGTACCCTGACGAGCACCAGCTGCATAAGCAACAACAACCTGGTGAACCAGCGCTTCGTTGAAATCACGACCGAAGGTAGTTTCGGAAACAGTCAGCGCGCTCTGCGCGTCTTTCAATACTAATTCCATTGCTATCCCCTTACGCCTTCACAGCTGGTTTAACGATCAGGTCGCAACCGGTTGCACCCGGAACACCACCCTTAACCAGCAGCAGGTTGCGCTCAGCGTCAACGCGTACTACGTCAAGGCTCTGAACGGTTACGCGCTCATTACCCATCTGACCTGCCATTTTCTTGCCTTTGAACACTTTGCCCGGAGTCTGGTTCTGACCGATAGAACCCGGAACGCGGTGAGACAAGGAGTTACCGTGAGTAGCGTCCTGGGTACGGAAGTTCCAGCGCTTAACGGTACCAGCGAAACCTTTACCTTTAGAGGTACCGGTTACGTCAACTTTTTTAACGTCAGCAAACAGTTCAACGCTGATGCTCTGACCTACGGTGTATTCTTCGCCTTCAGCCAGACGGAATTCCCACAGACCTCGGCCAGCTTCTACGCCAGCTTTAGCAAAGTGACCCGCTTCCGGCTTGGTGACACGGTTAGCTTTTTTAGCACCCGTAGTAACCTGAACAGCGCGGTAGCCATCGTTAGCCAGGTCTTTAACCTGAGTAACACGGTTTGCTTCAACTTCGATTACGGTTACTGGGATAGAGACGCCATCTTCAGTGAAGATGCGGGTCATACCCACTTTTTTACCGACTAAACCAATCATTGTATCAACCTCTCAATCGCTCGATGACCTGATTAACCCAGGCTGATCTGCACGTCTACACCGGCAGCCAGGTCCAGACGCATCAGAGCATCAACGGTTTTCTCGGTTGGCTCAACGATGTCAACCAGACGCTTGTGAGTGCGAATTTCGTACTGATCGCGCGCATCTTTGTTAACGTGCGGAGAGATCAGAACGGTAAAGCGCTCTTTGCGGGTCGGCAGCGGGATCGGACCGCGAACCTGCGCACCAGTGCGCTTGGCAGTCTCGACGATTTCCGCGGTTGATTGATCGATCAGACGATGATCAAACGCTTTCAGGCGGATACGGATTCTTTGGTTCTGCATGAGACCAGAGCTCCAATTATTTTATAAACGAAAATGATTACTCCTCAGACCCATTACGATTGATGGGAGAGTGTAACCGTTCTTACGTAGCTCCCCGATTGGGAGCATTGTTAAATAGCCAAATCGGCTATTCGAGGTTCAAATCGAACCTGCCGTCAATTACGACAAGCCCGCGCATTATACGTAAATCTCAGCCTGACGCAAGTGTCGGATAGAAATTAAGCGCTTTATTCTTATGCGAGCATGATTCCAGATGGTACGCATGGGATGGCGACGCGCATCTTTTCTTTGGAAGGCATCAGGCAAACCTGGCAATACGTCGTTGTCGCTGTCGCATAAATCTATAAAGGTGAGCACAAACCTTGACGAGGATTTGCTTATGTTTGTTGCCCTCCCCTTTCTCATTTTTTATGCGTCGTTCTCTTTATTACTTGGCATATACGACGCGCGTACCGGTCTGCTGCCTGACCGGTTTACTTGTCCATTGCTGTGGGGTGGTCTGCTTTATCACCAGATTTGCCTGCCGGAGCGTTTACCGGATGCGCTTTGGGGCGCTATCGCCGGCTATGGCGGATTCGCGTTAATTTACTGGGGCTATCGCCTGCGTTATCAGAAAGAGGGGCTTGGATATGGCGACGTCAAGTACCTCGCTGCCTTAGGGGCGTGGCATTGTTGGGAAACACTGCCGTTACTGGTTTTCCTTGCCGCTATGTTGGCCTGTGGCGGGTTTGGCGTCGCGCTACTGGTGAGAGGTAAATCGGCATTAATAAACCCGCTACCTTTTGGGCCATGGCTGGCGGTGGCGGGTTTCATAACAGGTTGGAAAGTTTTCTTTCCAGACGGTTAATCGGTCACCTTAATTTGTGATTGCAGATAATTTTGCATACCAAGTTTGGCAATCAAATCCAGCTCAGTTTCCAGCCAGTCGATGTGGCCTTCCTCGTCGGCAAGAATTTCAATCATCATATCCCGGCTGACATAATCATGAACGCTATCGGCATAGGCTATTGCCTCACGTAGATCTTTTGCGCCTTCCAGTTCGAGTCGGAGATCCGATCGTAGCATCTCTTCGACATCTTCACCGATGCCCAGCTTGCCCAGATCCTGTAGGTTCGGTATGCCTTCCAGAAATAAAATACGCTCAATATACTTATCGGCGTGTTTCATCTCATCAATGGATTCATGGTACTCAACATCATTAAGCCGGGTCAGGCCCCAGTTTTTGAACATACGGGCATGAAGAAAATACTGGTTAATTGCGACAAGCTCATTTCCCAATAGTTTATTGAGATAATTTATGATTTTAACATCACCTTTCATTTTATAGTCCCTCCGCTTCCACTCTCTAGAGCGTAGATGGGGCTACAGGGATGTCAAAAAAAAGAGTGTGACTCAGGCGATCTCTTTAAATTCCGGCATTTGCGTTAACTCATCCTGCATCACTTCTCGCGCGGCGCGAATACACTTACCACATTGATTTCCCACAGGAATAAATTTACGCAACTGTTGAAATGACTGTGGATGAAATTGTCGTACAGCCTGGCGGATTTTTTTATCGCTTATACCATTACACAAACAAACGTACATGATCGCTCCCGTTCAATTTCCGCACAAAGTGTAAATGAGAATGGTTATGATTACAATAGCACAAAGCGATTTACGCCACGGGAGAAGCGTTAAAAAGGGTGAATAAATATAACAGCGGCTAAATAGCAGGCAACAAAAAGGGCGCCGAAGCGCCCTCTTCAATTCAAAACTAATTAACGAGTAATTAGCCCAGAACTTTAGCAACAACGCCCGCGCCAACGGTACGGCCGCCTTCACGGATTGCGAAACGCAGACCGTCGTCCATTGCGATCGGGTGGATCAGGGTAACAACCATTTTGATGTTGTCGCCCGGCATTACCATCTCTACGCCTTCCGGCAGTTCGATGGTACCAGTCACGTCAGTAGTACGGAAGTAGAACTGCGGACGGTAGCCTTTGAAGAACGGAGTATGACGGCCGCCTTCGTCTTTGGACAGAATGTACACTTCAGATTCGAACTTGGTGTGCGGCTTGATGGTGCCCGGCTTAGCCAGTACCTGACCACGTTCGATTTCTTCACGTTTGATACCACGCAGCAGAACACCTACGTTCTCACCGGCACGGCCTTCGTCCAGCAGTTTGCGGAACATTTCAACGCCAGTACAGGTAGACTTCTGAGTCTCTTTGATACCAACGATTTCAACTTCTTCGCCCACTTTGATGATACCGCGTTCTACACGACCGGTAACAACGGTACCACGACCAGAGATGGAGAATACGTCTTCGATCGGCAGCAGGAACGGCTTGTCAATCGCACGCTCTGGTTCCGGAATGTAAGAATCCAGGAAGCCAGCCAGTTCGATGATTTTCGCTTCCCACTCTGCGTCGCCTTCCAGCGCTTTCAGAGCAGAACCACGAACGATCGGAGTGTCGTCGCCCGGGAAGTCGTACTGAGACAGAAGTTCACGAACTTCCATTTCAACCAGTTCCAGCAGCTCTTCGTCATCAACCATGTCGCATTTGTTCAGGAACACGATGATGTACGGAACGCCTACCTGACGACCCAGCAGGATGTGCTCACGGGTCTGCGGCATCGGGCCGTCAGTCGCAGCAACAACCAGGATCGCGCCGTCCATCTGAGCAGCACCGGTGATCATGTTTTTAACATAGTCGGCGTGCCCCGGGCAGTCTACGTGTGCGTAGTGGCGGGTCGGGGTATCGTATTCAACGTGAGAAGTGTTGATGGTGATACCACGCGCTTTTTCTTCCGGAGCGTTATCGATCTGGTCGAATGCACGAGCAGCACCGCCGTAGGTTTTAGCCAGTACGGTGGTGATTGCAGCGGTCAGGGTAGTTTTACCGTGGTCAACGTGGCCGATGGTGCCGACGTTAACGTGCGGTTTTGTACGTTCAAATTTTTCTTTAGACACGGCTATATTCCTTACTATAGCGCTCTCCCCTTCAGGAGAGAGCACGGGATTTTGGTTTTTAACCCTGCGGCTTATTTACCACGGGCTTCGATTACGGCCTGAGCAACGTTGTTCGGCGCATCATCATACTTCAGGAATTCCATAGTGTACGATGCGCGACCTTTGGTCAGAGAACGCAGCTGAGTTGCATATCCGAACATTTCAGACAGCGGTACTTCAGCGTGGATCTTAACGCCTGTAACTTCAGATTCCTGACCTTTGAGCATACCACGACGGCGGCTAAGGTCGCCGATAACGTCACCGGTATTCTCTTCAGGTGTTTCTACTTCAACCTTCATGATCGGCTCAAGCAGAACTGGTTTTGCTTTCTTAAAGCCTTCTTTAAAGGCGATAGACGCAGCCAGTTTAAACGCCAGCTCAGAGGAGTCAACGTCATGGTAAGAACCGAAGTGCAGACGCACACCGAGATCAACTACCGGATAACCCGCCAGCGGGCCAGACTTCAGCTGCTCCTGGATGCCTTTATCAACGGCCGGGATGTATTCGCCAGGAATTACACCACCTTTGATGTCGTTGATGAACTCGTAACCTTTCGGGTTAGAGCCCGGCTCCAGCGGGTACATGTCGATAACAACATGACCATACTGACCGCGACCACCAGACTGTTTCGCGTGTTTACCTTCGATGTCGGTAACTTTCGCGCGAATCGCTTCGCGGTAAGCAACCTGAGGTTTACCCACGTTAGCTTCAACGTTGAATTCACGCTTCATACGGTCAACGATGATATCCAGGTGAAGTTCACCCATACCAGCGATGATGGTCTGGTTAGATTCTTCATCAGTCCATACGCGGAATGACGGGTCTTCTTTCGCCAGACGGCCCAGAGCCAGACCCATTTTTTCCTGGTCAGCTTTGGTTTTCGGTTCTACCGCGATGGAGATTACCGGCTCAGGGAATTCCATACGTTCCAGAATGATCGGGTTTTCCGGATCACACAGGGTGTCACCGGTAGTCACGTCTTTCAGGCCGATAGCAGCCGCGATGTCGCCCGCGCGAACTTCTTTGATCTCTTCACGTTTGTTAGCGTGCATCTGAACGATACGACCGAAACGCTCACGTGCGGTTTTCACGGAGTTCAGTACGGTATCACCAGAGTTAACCACACCGGAGTACACACGGAAGAAGGTCAGGTTACCCACAAACGGGTCGGTAGCGATTTTGAACGCCAGCGCAGAGAACGGCTCGTCGTCGCTTGCGTGACGCTCAGCCGGAGTATCTTTACCGTCGTCCAGAATACCGTTGATCGCAGGTACGTCTACCGGGGATGGCAGGTAATCAATTACCGCATCCAGCATCGCCTGAACACCTTTGTTCTTGAATGCAGAACCACAGGTTACCAGGATGATTTCGTTGTTCAGAACGCGCTGACGCAGAGCTTGTTTGATCTCTTCTTCAGTCAGTTCTTCACCACCCAGGTATTTTTCCATCAGCTCTTCAGAAGCTTCTGCGGCGGACTCGATCAGGTTCTGGTGCCATTCGTTAGCCAGGTCCTGCATGTCAGCCGGGATATCTTCGTATTCGAAGGTAACGCCCTGGTCGGCATCGTTCCAGTTGATGGCTTTCATTTTCACCAGGTCAACAACGCCGGTGAAACCTTCTTCAGCACCAATTGCCAGCTGCAGCGGAACCGGGTTCGCGCCCAGACGGGTTTTGATCTGACCAACAACTTTCAGGAAGTTCGCGCCCATGCGGTCCATTTTGTTAACGAACGCAATGCGCGGAACTTTGTATTTGTTTGCCTGACGCCATACGGTTTCAGACTGCGGCTGAACACCACCAACTGCGCAGTAAACCATTACCGCACCATCGAGAACACGCATGGAACGTTCTACTTCGATAGTGAAGTCAACGTGCCCCGGGGTGTCGATGATGTTGATGCGATGCGGTTCATACTGCTTAGCCATACCAGACCAGAATGCAGTAGTCGCTGCGGAGGTGATAGTAATACCACGCTCCTGCTCCTGCTCCATCCAGTCCATGGTAGCTGCGCCGTCATGAACTTCACCGATTTTGTGGTTTACACCGGTGTAGAACAGAATACGTTCGGTAGTAGTGGTTTTACCGGCGTCGATGTGCGCACTGATACCGATATTACGGTAGCGTGCGATGGGTGTTGTACGAGCCATTTGATTCCTCGTTGATATCTTTAGGCGTTCAGTTAAGTTATCCAAAACGGGCGACTTACCTGAAGCGCCCGCCTGGTGACTATGACTCCGAAGGGATTACCAACGGTAGTGTGCGAACGCCTTGTTGGCTTCTGCCATACGGTGAACGTCTTCACGTTTCTTAACTGCAGTACCTTTGTTTTCTGCAGCGTCAGAAAGTTCGTTCGCCAGGCGCAGAGCCATGGATTTATCACCGCGTTTACGAGCAGCTTCTACGATCCAACGCATTGCCAGAGCATTACGACGGACCGGACGGACTTCAACTGGTACCTGATAAGTAGAACCACCTACACGGCGGGATTTAACTTCTACAGTCGGGCGAACGTTTTCGAGAGCGACTTCGAAAGCTTCCAGTTCAGATTTACCAGAACGCTGAGCCAGGGTCTCCAGCGCGCTGTATACGATTGATTCTGCAGTAGATTTTTTACCATCTACCATCAGGATATTGACAAATTTAGCCAGCAGTTCTGATCCGAACTTCGGATCCGGCAGAATTTTACGCTGACCAATGACGCGACGACGTGGCATGGAAATACTCCGTTGTTAATTCAGGATTGTCCAAAACTCTACGAGTTTAGTTTGACATTAATTTAAAACGTTTGGCCTTACTTAACGGAGAACCATTAAGCCTTAGGACGCTTCACGCCGTACTTAGAACGAGCTTGCTTACGGTCTTTAACGCCGGAGCAGTCAAGCGCGCCACGAACGGTGTGGTAACGAACACCCGGGAGGTCTTTAACACGACCGCCACGGATCAGGATCACGGAGTGCTCCTGCAGGTTGTGACCTTCACCACCGATGTAGGAAGTCACTTCAAAACCGTTAGTCAGACGAACACGGCAAACTTTACGCAGTGCGGAGTTCGGTTTTTTAGGAGTGGTAGTATATACACGAGTACATACGCCACGTTTTTGCGGGCATGCTTCCAGCGCAGGCACGTTGCTTTTCGCAACTTTGCGAGCACGTGGTTTGCGTACCAGCTGGTTAACTGTTGCCATTAAATAGCTCCTGGTTTTAGCTTTTGCTTCGTAAACACGTAATAAAACGCCCTCACACAATATGAGGACGCCGAATTTTAGGGCGGTGTCGAAAAGGTGTCAAGAAATATACAACGATCCCGCCATCACCAGGCCATCTGGTTGGCATACTTAACCGTGAGTCTGACAAACTCAGTATAGTCAACCCTGACGACACTGTCTGAAATTTGACCACCCAGGCCGCGGGCGTCAATGTCTTCTTTCAAGGCATAGACCGTTATGGGGGCATCGCGCAGACTTTCAAGGAAGCGGTTACCTTCAATCGCGACGGTAACGCCATCCTGGAGCAGCAAAAGCGCATCGCCCTCTTTTAGCAGGCGCAGCAAAGCGGGAAAATCAACGCCCGAGGCGCAATGAGGTAAGGTATGCAGCATAAACGACTCAGAATCTCAGGATGACATCATAGTTGCCAAGCTCGCGGCGTAACGCCACGGGTTCCAGCGGCGTGGCGTCTACCACAAAATTAACGTTTTCCAGACCACGCTCGCGCAGCGATGCCGCGCAGATCCAGCATTGATCAATATCGTACAAATCAAAGAGCTTGAAAGTAGCAATATAGTCACGCGCCAGCACAGCGTCTGGTTTTTGTCCCGGTAATAATTGAAAGACGCCATCGCTGATAAAAAAGACGCCCAGCGCTTCCGTTAGCGCTGACGTCGCCAGCAGCGCATCCAGTCCTTCACGGCCTGAGGCGCTGCCGTGCGGCGCGGTGGAAAAGACAAATGCAATACGTTTCATTAAAACTGCACCACCCGATCGCAGGTGAGAGATGCCTCCGCCAGCGCGCCCAGTCCGCTTAGCGTAAAGCCCGGCTGAAGATTGGCGGACGGCAACGCCAGTCTGCCAGCTTCAGTTTCATCAATAATACCGCGACGAAGCGCCGCCGCGACACAGATGTTCAGCGCTACGCCATGCTGCGTATTCAATGTCTGCCAGGCGCGTACCAGATCATATTCATCGCTCGCCGGCGAGGTCAGGAGATTGGCGTTATAGACCCCTTCCCGATAGAAAAAGACGCTGGCTAACTCATGCCCCTCATTGAGCAGCGCGTGGGCGAACTGCAATGCGCTGCTGGCCTGCTGGGTGCCATATGCCGGCCCGGTGACCATAATGGCATAACGCATTATTTATCCTGCCCCTGAAAATCGCCGCTTTTGAACTGGCGAATATAGAGGTAAACCGTGTGTTTTGAGATATTCAGACGATCGGCTACCTGGTTAATGGCGTCTTTAATATCGAAAATGCCTTTTTCGTACAAGTTAAGGACGATCTGACGATTTTTCGCATTGTTAGAGACATTACGATCGGCATTCACTTCTTCGATCGTGAACTCCAGCGTCTGGGTGACTAAATCTTCGACTGAGGAGGCAAAATTAACCGCTGAGCCAACTTCCGGCGTTTCCGGCGGAATAAAGGTATTCATAATCTGTGAAAATGGCACATCAAGATTCATGTTGATGCACAGTAGACCAATGACGCGCTGCTCGCGGTTGCGAATGGCAATCGTCAACGACTTCATCAAGACACCGCTTTTCGCGCGCGTGAAATAGCATTTCGACACGCTACTGTCCGCCCCTGTCATGTCGTGCAACATACGCAACGCCAGGTCGGTAATCGGCGAGCCAATTTTACGGCCCGTATGTTCGCCATTGGCAATACGAATGGCTGAACATTTTAGATCCTGCAAAGAGTGCAATACGATTTCACAATGGGAACCTATAAGCATCGCTAACCCGTCCACTACCGCTTCGTAGGATTTCAGAATATCGAAGTCGGTTTGCTCGAAGGGACGCTGATCCAGCAAATCAAGTTCACTGGTTTCGTTGGTTAAAAGCGACCTGGACATGAAAAAAAACACTCCTTTTCAGGAGCCTGTCGTTATGTTTTCAGGGCAGGCTCATTATTTACGCGGATGATTAAATTAATACAGTGAGGGTTCATCTTTCCAGTACTAATTTGCTCGTCTATTTCAGACTACGTGTGCGTTGGCGGTCATTCAGCCTACGGTCTCGCCCTTAACGACCAGCGCAAGCGCCGTTATCCGCAAATCAAATTATGGTGAGTAATATATCCGGCCTGAATAAAAAAAACCGCCGCTATTACAAGCGGCGGCTCTCAGTTTTTATTTTTTAGCAGCATCTGCGGCTTTAGCGTCAGCCGCATCGGCAGGTTTAGCATCCGCTTTCGGCGCTGGTTTGATATCCAGCAACTCTACGTCGAATACCAGGGTGGAGTTCGCCGGGATACCCGGAACGCCCGTTTTACCGTAGGCCAGCGCCGGTGGGATAACCAGCTTGATCTTGCCGCCTTTCTTAATATTTTTCAGGCCTTCAGTCCAGCCAGGGATAACGCCGTCCAGACGGAAGGAGAGCGGTTCGCCGCGCGTGTAAGAGTTATCAAACTCTTTACCGTCGATCAGCGTACCTTTGTAGTTCACCACAACAGTATCGCTATCTTTCGGCGCCTCGCCTGTGCCTTCTTTCTCTACTTTGTAAAGCAGACCGGTAGAGGAGGTTTTCACGCCTTTCTCTTTAGCAAAAGCGTCGCGGAACGTTTTACCTTTTGCTTCGTTATCGGCAGCGTCTTTTTCCATCTTCGCCTGAGCAGCGCTCTTCACACGTGCTTCAAACGTCTGCAGCGTTTGCTCAATTTCCTGATCGGACAGTTTGCTCTTATCGGCAAAGGCATCCTGAACGCCGGCAATCAACTGTTCTTTATCCAGCTTGATGCCTAACTTTTCCTGCTCTTTAAGCGAATTTTCCATGTAACGACCCAGCGAGGCGCCCAGCGCATAAGCCGCTTTTTGATCGTCGTTTTTAAATGCTGCTTTGCTATCAGCGGTAGCTGCCGGTTTCGCCGCATCAGCAGCAAAAGTGATCGGTGCGTGCATAGCAACGGCCATCGTCGTTGCCAGCAGCGTGGCTTTAAACAGTGATTTCATCCATATCTCCAGGGCCGGGGCATCTCGCCCCATGTTAACTTACGTAAGAAGCGTACTATAAATCGTTGCAGAACAAATCAACATACGAACACGCCCTATTATCACTTCTTTTCAGACTCTTTTTGTTTAAATTAGTTTCGTAGTGCGCGTAATGGTTGCTGTGAAAGCCGGTAAAGTTAAGTAGAATCCGCCGACGGAGACAACATAAAGAGGTACATCATGCAGGATATCACGATGGAAGCTCGTCTGGCTGAACTGGAAAGCCGTCTGGCGTTCCAGGAGATTACCATAGAAGAACTAAACCTGACGGTAACCGCACATGAAATGGAGATGGCGAAGCTGCGCGATCATCTGCGTTTGCTCACGGAAAAGTTAAAAGCCAGTCAGCCGTCAAATATCGCCTCTCAGGCAGAAGAAACGCCGCCGCCGCATTATTGAGACGAAAAAAAAGCGGGGTTAACCCGCTTTTTTTGTGCCCGATGATTTATCGAACCAATGATAATACCCTAAGGATTTCGAGTCACAGCAAGGCGGCAAGCTTGAAAATTCCCCGGGAGCATAGATAACTATGTGACCGGGGTTTGAAAGCGTAGCCAACACCGCGGTGGCTTGAAAGACGACGGGGATTAATGACAACCGCAGCCGCCTTTACCACCACCACCGCAGCAGCCTTCGCCGCCGTGCTCGTGACCATGGTCATGACCATGACCACCACAGCAGCCATCTTCACCGTGATCGTGGTGGTGATCGTGCGCGCCATGAACATGACCGTGAGCCAGTTCTTCTTCAGTCGCTTCACGAATCGCAACAACTTCTACGTTAAATTTCAGATTCTGGCCCGCCAGCATGTGGTTACCATCAACCACAACGTGATCGTCTTCCACTTCGGTAATCTCTACCGGTACCGGGCCCTGGTCGGTTTCCGCCAGGAAACGCATCCCTACCTGCAGTTCATCAACGCCCATAAAGACGTCTTTAGGCACACGCTGCACCAGATTTTCGTCATACTGGCCGTAAGCGTCGTTCGCGCCAACAGCGACATCAAATTTGTCGCCAACTTCATGGCCTTCCAGCGCGGTTTCCAGACCAGAGATCAGGGAGCCGTGACCGTGCAGGTAATCCAGCGGCGCACTCACCGGAGACTCATCAACCAACACACCGTCTTCTGTACGTACCTGATAGGCCAGGCTGACCACCAGGTCTTTTGCTACTTTCATGATATCTCCTGAGCATGGGAAGAATAGTGGCGCAGATTGTAGCGGAATTCTGCAGCCGTGTACCCCTTAGCTTAAAAAAACCTGCGGCATATCGCTAGTCCGGATGAAAAATCCCGATCACTTGCTCTTCTTTGCGAACATGCTCGCGAACGTCTTTATCCGCTTCCCGCATTTGATGCCCGCACTTAACGCATTCAACAATATCGACATTATTTTCACGCCACATCGCCATTGTATCCTGCGCCTGACAGGCCGGACATTTCGCGCCTGCAATAAAACGTTTACGGATTGCCATTGTTTTACCCCTACTCAAATTCATCCCAGCCATCCAACTGGCGCCGTTCCTGTTGCATTTCGCGCTGAAAAATCTCCTCCAGTTCGCGTCGGGCCTCTCTGGCGCGCGAAATCTGTACCATGTCGCTATGCTCCGGGATCAGTTCCCGCAACATTCGCATATCCAGCCGACGAAAATGCAACTGCGCGCGTTGCGCCTGATGCGGATGCATACCTAACGACACCAGAGTTTTACGTCCCAGTTCCAGCGCGCTGGAAAACGTTTCACGGGAAAACTGCGTGACGCCAGCCTGTAATAACTCATGGGCCTCCACACGTCCACGCGCTCGCGCAAGAATATGCAGATGAGGAAAATGCTGCTGACACAGCGCCACCAGCTTCATCGTGTCTTCCGGTTCATTACACGTGATGACTATCGACTCCGCCGCTTCCGCGCCCGCAGAACGCAGCAGCTCGACTTGTGTAGCGTCGCCGTAATACACTTTATAACCATATTTGCGCATCAAATTAACGGCGCCGATATCGCGTTCCAGCACGGTGATACGCATCTTATTCGCCATCAATAAGCGAGCGATCACCTGACCAAAACGGCCAAAGCCGACGACAATCACTTGGGGCTTATCATCCTCAACCCACGGCTTTTCATCATTCTCTTCCGGGCCATTAAGACGGCGCGATAACCACTTATCAATCCCTTTCATCAGTAGCGGCGTGGTCATCATTGATAATGTGACAGTCACCAATAATAACGCCATCTGATCGCCCTGAAACAGGCGCTGAGAAGAGGCGGTAGAAAAGAGCACAAAAGCGAACTCGCCCCCCTGACTCAGCACGCTGGCAAACTGCATCCGTTCAGAACTTCTTATTCCATATAACCGCGCCAGCAGATACAGCGTCAGCATTTTTATGACGACCAGAATAACAACGCTCGCCGCCACCCACAGTAAATGGGTATAAAGTACGCCGAGATTTAGCGACATACCGACGGAGATAAAGAACAGCCCAAGCAGTAAACCTTTAAAGGGATCGATAGCGTTTTCCAGCTCATGCCGGTATTCGCTCTCTGCCAGTAAAACGCCGGCAATGAAGGTTCCCAGGGCCATCGACAGTCCCAGCGCATCCATAAATAAGGCGGCGCTCAACACCAGCAACAACGTCGCGGCAGTGAAAACCTCGCGTACGCCGGACGCAGCAATAAAACGAAATACCGGGCGCAGCAGGTAACGACCGCCAATCAGCATTACCGCGAAGGCCAGTACCTTCATTGCCACTTTAAACCAGTCGAAATGCTCGTCGGCCGATCCCGCCAATAAAGGCACCAACGCCAGCGCGGGGATCACCGCTAAATCCTGAAACAGTAAGACGGAAAACCCTAACTGCCCGGACTCGCTACGGTTCATGCCTTTCTCGCGCATCAGTTGTAGCGCCATCGCCGTCGAAGACATCGCCAGGCCAATCCCGCCGACGACCGCCGCCTGCCATAAGAAATCAGCAAGCATCAATAATCCCGCAAGCACCGCCGCGCTTAACAGCACCTGAGCAGCGCCGACGCCGAAGATAGAGCGCCGCAGTTGCCAAAGCCGGGACGGATTGAGTTCGAGACCAATGATAAACATCAGAAACACGACGCCCAGTTCGGAAAAGTGCAGGATCTCGTCAACGTCGCTGATAAATCCCAGCCCCCACGGACCAATCGCGATTCCCGCCAGCAAATACCCTAGCACCGCGCCGATGCCCAGCCTGGCGGCCAGCGGCACCGCCGCTACCGCCGCGAAGAGGAACAACACTCCCGCGGTCAATAAATCAGCACCTTCCATCAATAGCCTCCCGCGCTCACAGGATTCGCCAGCCACTCGCCATAGGCTTTCGCATGGCTGGCCAGCGTCTGCGGCGACTGGCGGCGCGCCCAGTACACAATAATGGGCGGCATCCAGTGCATCCGGCACATGGCCGCGGTCAGTTCAAAAGGGCGGAGTACATCGCTCATTGGATAGCGGTTTAGCGCGTCATACCGGTAAGCGCTCTCCGGCTCGCCGGTCGTAATCACGCTACGCCAGTACTTTCCCACCAGTTGGTTTCCCCCTGGTCCGCTGGCGAACCCCCGACTCAAAACGCGATCAAGCCATTCTTTCAGTAAAGCCGGACAGCTATAGGTGTAAAGGGGATGCTGAAAAACAATGACGTCGTGCTCACGTAACAGGGCTTGTTCATAGGGCGTGTCGATAAAAAAATCAGGATAGCGCGCATAAAGATCGTGCACGGTTACGTTATTGTGCTGTATGGCCGGTTTAAGCAGTACCCGGTTAGCAACCGAGTCCTGAGATTCCGGATGGGCATACAACAGCAAGACTTTCGCTGGCTGAGACATCAATCCCCCTCCCGGTTGTTTTGGGTCGATACATGCCATTCTTCAGGCCGCTTCTACGTTGATAGCGTTTGTTCAACTCAGAAACGTACTCTATGTCCGCCGCTGGG
This sequence comes from Salmonella sp. SAL04214, assembly GCF_046550615.1. Taxonomy (NCBI): domain Bacteria; kingdom Pseudomonadati; phylum Pseudomonadota; class Gammaproteobacteria; order Enterobacterales; family Enterobacteriaceae; genus Salmonella; species Salmonella sp. SAL04214. Next base: position 217,584 of record NZ_JBGDXT010000007.1, on the reverse strand, counting down.
GATTAATGAGAGATATTCTTGTTCCTCACCAAAGGCGGCCTGAATGATTTTGTGTATCGTTGTTGTTTTGAGCTACCATTGCGCTCCAGCGCGGCGGTACGCCCGAATATTACATTATCATAATGATAAATTAACATAGTCTGAACATACGGCGCCTTATGATTGTTTTCTCCTCGTTACAAATTCGTCGCGGCGTGCGCGTCCTACTGGACAATGCCTCGGCTACCATTAATCCAGGCCAGAAAGTCGGCCTGGTGGGTAAAAACGGCTGCGGTAAATCTACCCTGCTGGCATTGCTAAAAAATGAAATCAGCGCCGATGCCGGGAGTTTTACCCTGCCCGGAACCTGGCAATTAGCGTGGGTGAATCAGGAAACACCTGCGTTGCCTCAGCCAGCGATTGAGTATGTCATTGACGGCGACCGTGAATACCGGCAGCTGGAGGCGCAGCTTAACGACGCCAACGAACGTAACGACGGACATGCTATCGCCTCCATACATGGCAAGCTGGACGCCATCGACGCATGGACCGTTCGTTCGCGCGCCGCCAGCCTGTTACACGGTCTCGGCTTCTCTAACGATCAGCTGGAACGTCCGGTCAGCGACTTTTCCGGCGGCTGGCGGATGCGCCTTAACCTGGCCCAGGCGCTGATTTGCCGTTCCGATTTACTGCTGCTCGACGAACCGACCAACCACCTCGATCTGGATGCCGTTATCTGGCTGGAAAAATGGCTGAAGAGCTATCCGGGCACCCTGATTCTGATCTCCCACGATCGCGACTTTCTTGACCCGATAGTGGATAAAATTATCCATATCGAACAGCAGACTCTGTTCGAGTACACCGGCAACTACAGCGCATTTGAAGTTCAGCGCGCCACGCGCCTGGCGCAACAGCAGGCGATGTATGAGAGTCAGCAGGAGCGTGTGGCGCATCTGCAAAGCTACATCGACCGTTTCCGCGCCAAAGCGACCAAGGCCAAGCAGGCGCAAAGCCGTATCAAGATGCTGGAGCGTATGGAGCTGATTGCGCCGGCTCATGTCGACAACCCGTTCCATTTCAGCTTCCGCGCGCCGGAAAGCCTGCCGAACCCGCTGCTGAAGATGGAAAAAGTCAGCGCAGGTTATGGCGATCGCATCATTCTGGAATCCATCAAGCTGAACCTGGTGCCCGGCTCGCGTATCGGCCTGCTGGGCCGCAACGGCGCGGGGAAATCGACGCTGATCAAGCTGCTGGCGGGCGAACTGGAACCGTTGCACGGTGAAATCGGCCTCGCCAAAGGCATTAAGCTCGGCTACTTCGCCCAGCACCAACTGGAGTTCCTGCGCGCCGATGAATCCCCGTTGCAGCATATGGCGCGTCTGGCGCCGCAGGAACTGGAGCAGAAGCTGCGCGACTATCTCGGCGGCTTCGGTTTCCAGGGCGACAAAGTAACGGAAGAGACGCAACGTTTCTCCGGCGGCGAGAAAGCGCGCCTGGTACTGGCGCTGATCGTCTGGCAGCGTCCAAATCTGCTGCTGCTCGATGAACCGACCAACCACCTGGATCTCGACATGCGCCAGGCGCTCACCGAAGCGCTGATTGATTTTGAAGGCGCATTGGTCGTCGTGTCGCACGACCGCCACCTGATTCGCTCCACCACTGACGACCTCTATCTGGTGCACGACAAAAAGGTCGAGCCGTTCGACGGCGACCTGGAGGATTATCAGCAGTGGCTGAGTGACGTGCAGAAGCAGGAAAACCAGGCCGACGACGCGCCGAAGGAAAACAACGCCAACAGCGCCCAGTCACGCAAAGATCAGAAGCGTCGCGAAGCCGAGCTACGCACTCTGACGCAGCCGCTGCGTAAAGAGATTACCCGTCTGGAAAAAGAGATGGAAAAGCTCAACGCCCAGTTAGCGCAGGCGGAAGAGAAGCTCGGCGACAGCAGCCTGTATGACCCCAGCCGTAAAGCGGAGATGACCGAGTGTCTGCAACTGCAGGCCAGCGCCAAATCCGGGTTGGAAGCGTGTGAAATGGCATGGCTTGAGGCGCAGGAGCAGCTTGAGCAGATGATGCAGAACGACTAAGAGCCTATCCCATTAGGCTATTTTATTCGCCATTTTAGGGCCGGGCAGTGCTCGAAATCCTCACGTACTATGTGTACGCTCCGGTTTCTGCGCGCTGTCCTGCCCCAAACTGGCTTCAACAATTACGCCTACTGGGATAGGCTCTAACGCACGGGGCGGACGATGAACCTGTCAATTACCGATGACATTACCTTCCGCAAGCTCACCATCTTAATGATGCTTGTGGAGAAGGGCAACATCGCCCGCACCGCCGAGGCGCTGCACACGCTGGAAGAGAACGTTCGTTGTCCGCTGTTCGTCCATAAAGGCCTCTTCGGTACTCGCCCCGATATAAAGGTTACCGTTGCGGTCGGCAGCACCGGAACAGAAGCCTGCGTTATGTGATTTAGCGGCAAAGGTTGCCGTGATTTATTTTCGTCAGCGCGTCGTTCACGCCAAATAATGTAAACGTCACCTCATCAACGCCAAGATTTTTCAGACGCGCAGTGTGTTTTTTAATATAAGCCTGCGCCGTTTCTTCGGATTCAAACAAGTAAATGCCGCCAGCTTGCTGGTTTTTCTCGCTTTCTGTCCAGATTTTCCAGATGAAGCCCGGCTCCTCATTGATAGACTCCGCCAGCCCGACCAGTTGCTGAGTCATCTCCTCGCCAAAAGGGCCGCTAAAGTTAAAATGGATCTGTAAAAGTGTCTTCGACATGCCTTCTCCTTGAGTCGCATAACTATCGTGTTGCCACACTACCACGATTAATTCGGCTGATGCAGAGGTTCACGCGATTTCTGTGGGGTATTGCGCGCGCCTTGCATACCGCCCCCTCTGGTGAAATGAGGCGCAATTTTATTTCGCCAGACGACCAATTGAACGTAAAATCACATATTGACTAATCTGTGAACCTTATGCGCGGTATAGTATTGTTTCCAATTATCAATTGTTCTGGTGCTATGGTTGAGATCACGTCCACAGAAATGACCCCGCCTGTCAATGACTCGCATGAATTTATTCCCATGCGTGGCATTCGTAATCGCCATTTACAAACTATGCTGCCGCGCTTAATCCGCCGCAAAGTGAAGTTCAACGCCCACTGGCAGCGGCTGGAGCTACCGGACGGCGATTTTGTCGATCTGGCATGGAGCGAAGAACCGCAACAGGCAAAGCATAAACCGCGGCTGGTGGTCTTTCACGGTCTGGAAGGCAGCCTGAACAGCCCCTATGCCCACGGACTGATTGAGGCGGCGCAAAAGCGCGGCTGGCTGGGCGTGGTGATGCACTTTCGCGGCTGTAGCGGCGAACCCAACCGTCTGAATCGTATTTACCACTCCGGTGAAACGGAGGACGGAGCCTGGTTTTTACGCTGGCTACAGCGGGAGTTCGGCGCCGTTCCGACAGCCGCCGTGGGCTATTCGCTCGGCGGTAATATGCTGGCGTGCCTGCTGGCGAAAGAAGGCCGCGATATTCCCATCGAGGCGGCGGTGATTGTTTCTGCGCCCTTTGTTCTCGAAGCCTGTAGCTACCACATGGACAAAGGGTTTTCCCGCATCTATCAGCGTTATTTGCTTAATCTGTTAAAAGCGAATGCGTCACGCAAGCTGGCGGCGTATCCCGGGTCGCTGCCGGTGAATCTGGCGCAACTGAAATCAATGCGCCGTATTCGCGAGTTTGACGACCTGATCACCGCGAAAATTCACGGCTTTGCCGACGCCATCGACTACTATCGTCAGTGTAGCGCCATGCCGTTGCTTAACCAGATTGCTAAACCGACGCTGATTATTCACGCTAAAGACGATCCGTTTATGGATCATCACGTGATCCCTAAAGCGGAAGATCTGCCCCCGCAGGTGGAGTATCAGCTAACTGAGCATGGCGGACACGTAGGATTTATCGGCGGTACGCCGCTGCGCCCTGAAATGTGGCTGGAACGCCGAATTCCTGACTGGCTGACAACGTACCTGGAGGCGTCATCATGATCATTCCCTGGCAGGGGCTCGCCCCCGACACGCTGGACAACCTGATCGAAAGCTTTGTGTTGCGCGAAGGCACCGATTATGGTGAACATGAACGTTCGCTTGAACAAAAAGTCGCTGACGTAAAACGCCAACTGCAATCCGGCGAGGCCGTGCTGGTATGGTCTGAATTACATGAAACGGTCAATATTATGCCGAAAAAGCAGTTTCGCGAATAAAACGCCTTTGCCGACAATACATTATTACTAAAGCTCAATCATGGAGTTGCCATGTCAGCCAAACATCCGGTGATAGCAGTAACAGGGTCAAGCGGCGCGGGGACCACCACCACCAGCCTCGCGTTTCGTAAAATTTTCGCGCAGTTAAATCTGCACGCCGCCGAGGTGGAAGGCGACAGTTTTCATCGTTACACCCGCCCGGAAATGGATATGGCGATCCGCAAAGCGCGTGACGCCGGGCGGCATATCAGCTATTTCGGGCCTGAAGCCAATGACTTCAGCCTACTGGAACATACTTTTATTGAGTACGGGCAGACGGGTAAAGGCCAGTCGCGTAAATATCTGCATACCTATGATGAAGCCGTACCGTGGAATCAGGTTCCCGGCACGTTTACCCCCTGGCAGCCGCTTCCCGAACCGACCGATGTGCTGTTTTATGAAGGGCTGCACGGCGGCGTCGTCACCCCGCAACATGATGTCGCGCGTCATGTTGATCTGTTGGTTGGCGTGGTGCCTATCGTCAACCTCGAGTGGATTCAGAAACTGATTCGCGACACCAGCGAGCGCGGACACTCCCGTGAAGCGGTGATGGATTCCGTGGTGCGTTCCATGGACGACTACATCAATTACATTACGCCGCAGTTCTCGCGTACCCATATCAACTTCCAGCGCGTACCGACCGTCGATACATCCAATCCGTTCGCCGCAAAGGGTATTCCCTCGCTGGATGAGAGTTTTGTGGTGATCCATTTCCGCAATCTGGAAGGGATCGATTTTCCCTGGCTTCTGGCGATGCTCCAGGGCTCGTTCATTTCTCACATTAATACATTAGTGGTGCCGGGCGGCAAAATGGGGCTGGCGATGGAGCTGATTATGTTGCCGCTGGTGCAGCGATTAATGGAAGGCAAAAAAATCGAATAACCGCGGTGAAATGCCCGATGGCGCTACGCTTATCGGGCCTACGAGATAAAAACGGGTAGGCCGGATAAAACCACGCCGCCATCCGGCATCACATGTTACGCCGCAATCACTTCATACGAATGGGTAATATTGACCGCTTTTTCCAGCATTAGCGCCACCGAACAATATTTTTCCGCGGAGAGATCGACAGCGCGCGCGACGGCAGCCTCTTTCAGATCGCTGCCGGTAACGATAAAATGCAGATTAATGTGCGTAAACAGGCGCGGCGCGTCTTCCCGGCGCTCGGATGTCAGCTTCACTTCGCAGTTGGTGACATTCTGACGGCCCTTTTGCAGGATTGATACCACATCAATAGCGCTACATCCGCCAGCCGCCATTAATACCATCTCCATCGGACTCGGCGCTTTGTCACCGGAGTTGCCATCCATTAAAATCTGGTGGCCGGAGGAGGACTCTCCGAGGAACGTGAGCCCTTCAACCCACTTTACACGCGCTTGCATATTTCGTAACTCCAATGTTTCAATTTTCCTGAAAGATTACGCGCATACAACAAAAGTCGCAATGGAAGGCGACCTGGGTCATGCTGAAGCGAGACACCAGGAGACACACGGCGAAAGCTATGCTAAAACAGACAAGATGCTACAGTAATACATTGACGTACTGCATGTATGCAGAGGACATCACATTACAGGCTACAATCTATTTTCGTAGCCCCCTTCCCAGGTAGCGGGAAGTATATTTTTGCAACCCCAGAGACAGTGCCGTTTTCTGGCTCTGGAGACAGCTTATAACAGAGGATAACCGCGCATGGTGCTTGGCAAACCGCAAACAGACCCGACTCTTGAATGGTTCTTGTCTCATTGCCACATTCATAAGTACCCGTCAAAGAGCACGCTGATTCACCAGGGTGAAAAAGCAGAAACGCTGTACTACATCGTTAAAGGCTCCGTGGCAGTGCTGATCAAAGATGAAGAAGGGAAAGAAATGATCCTTTCTTATCTGAATCAGGGTGATTTTATTGGTGAACTGGGCCTGTTTGAAGAAGGCCAGGAACGCAGCGCCTGGGTACGTGCGAAAACCGCATGTGAGGTCGCTGAAATTTCCTACAAAAAATTTCGCCAATTAATCCAGGTCAACCCGGATATTCTGATGCGCCTCTCTTCCCAGATGGCTCGTCGCTTACAAGTCACCTCTGAAAAAGTAGGTAACCTCGCCTTCCTTGACGTCACCGGGCGTATCGCTCAGACGCTGCTGAATCTGGCGAAACAGCCCGATGCCATGACGCACCCGGATGGGATGCAGATCAAAATCACCCGTCAGGAAATCGGCCAGATCGTCGGCTGCTCCCGCGAAACCGTTGGTCGTATTTTGAAAATGCTGGAAGATCAAAACCTGATCTCCGCGCATGGCAAGACCATCGTCGTCTACGGCACCCGTTAATTCCGTCAGAATGGCGCGTTTTATCATGCGCCATTTTTGTTTGCATCGATGTGGCGAAGACTGATTTATCACCCAGAGATTAATTACGCACTACGGCAAACGCTGGTGCTGTGCCTGCCTGTGGCTGTCGGTTTATTGATAGGCCAGCTACACCTGGGCTTGCTTTTCTCTCTCGTTCCCGCCTGCTGCAACATTGCAGGTCTGGATACCCCGCACAAACGTTTTTTTAAACGCCTGATCATCGGCGCGTCGCTGTTCGCCGGATGCAGTCTGGTAACGCAACTTCTGCTGGCGGAATCCATCCCCCTGCCGTTGATCCTGACCGGGCTGACGCTGGTGCTTGGCGTGACGGCGGAAATTAGCCCGCTTCACGCGCGGTTACTGCCAGCGTCGCTGATTGCCGCCATCTTTACCCTGAGCCTTGCGGGATACATGCCCGTCTGGGAGCCGCTGCTCATTTATGCGCTGGGCACGCTATGGTACGGCGTGTTTAACTGGTTTTGGTTCTGGCTATGGCGCGAACAGCCGCTGCGCGAGTCATTGAGTTTGTTATACCGTGAACTGGCCGATTATTGTGAAGCGAAATACAGCCTGCTCACCCAACATATCGATCCGGAAAAAGCGCTGCCTCCCCTGCTGATACGCCAGCAAAAAGCGGTCGATCTCATTACCCAGTGTTACCAACAGATGCATATGCTTTCGGCGCACAACAATAATGATTACAAGCGTCTACTACGGGCTTTTCAGGAAGCGATGGATTTGCAGGAGCACATCTCCGTCAGCTTGCATCAGCCGGAAGAGGTACAGAAACTGGTAGAACGCAGCCATGCGGAAGAGGTGATTCGCTGGAATGCGCAAACGGTCGCCGCCCGTCTGCGCGTGCTGGCGGATGACATTCTTTATCATCGTCTGCCGACGCGCTTCTCCATGGAAAAACAGATTGGCGCTCTGGAGAAGATCGCCAATCAACATCCTGAAAATCCGGTAGGCCAGTTCTGCTATTGGCACTTCAGTCGAATCGCCCGTGTGCTGCGTACTCAGCGGCCGCTGTACGCCCGCGACCTGATGGCCGATAAACAGCGTCGTTTGCCGCTACTTCCGGCGCTGAAAAATTATATGTCTCTTAAATCACCGGCGCTACGCAACGCCGGACGCATCAGCGTGATGATGAGCATCGCCAGTCTGATGGGCAGTGCGTTGCACCTGCCTAAACCGTACTGGATACTCATGACGGTGCTGTTTGTCACCCAAAACGGCTATGGCGCGACGCGCGTACGTATTCTGCACCGTTCGGTCGGAACGCTGGTCGGCCTGGTGATTGCCGGCGTCACGCTGCACTTACATATTCCCGAAAGCATTACGCTGGCGGTCATGCTGGTACTAACGCTGGCAAGTTATCTGATTATTCGTAAAAACTACGGCTGGGCGACGGTCGGCTTTACGGTGACGGCGGTATACACCATCCAGTTACTGACGTTAAACGGAGAACAGTTTATTGTGCCGAGGCTGATCGATACGCTGATTGGCTGTTTAATTGCCTTTGGCGGCATGGTCTGGCTGTGGCCGCAATGGCAAAGCGGGCTATTACGTAAAAACGCCCATGATGCGCTGGAAGCCGATCAAGAAGCTATCCGACTGATCCTCAGTAACGATCCGCAGGCCACCCCGCTCGCTTATCAAAGAATGCGGGTCAACCAGGCGCATAACACGTTATTCAACTCGTTAAATCAGGCAATGCAGGAACCCGGATTCAATACCCACTATCTGTCGGATATGAAACTATGGGTCACGCACAGCCAGTTTATTGTCGAGCATATCAACGCTATGACGACGCTGGCGCGGGAACACACCATGCTGACGCCGGATCTGGCGCAGCGCTATCTGGAATCTTGCGAGATTGCGATTCAGCGCTGCCAGCAGCGCCTGGAGTACGACAGGCCAGGCGGCTCCGGCGATGTCAATATTCTGGAGTCGCCGGACATGCCGTCACATGGCTTATTGAGCACTCTGGAACAACATTTACAGCGCATCATTGGCCATCTGAACACCATGCACACCATTTCGTCGATGGCCTGGCGTCAGCGTCCGCATCACGGTATCTGGCTGAGTAAGCGGCTACGGGATACAAAAAGTTAAGACCGACTGCCGGATGCGCTACGCTTATCCGGCAATCCGCCATCAGGCCACCACCTTCCCTACCGCCTGCGCAAAGCGCTGCATTCCTTCATTGATATCCGCCTCTTCCACCACCAGCGACGGGGCAAAACGCATCACGTCGGCTCCGGCATTGAGCACCATCACGCCGGCCTCCGCGCCTGCGTACAGAAAATCGCGCGCCCGACCTTTATACTTCGGCTTCAGTTCCGCGCCAATCAGCAGCCCCATGCCGCGAATATCGCTGAAAATGTCAAATTGCTCGTCAATCGCCTGCAAATGTTGCACAAACTGTTGCCGCTTAGTGTGAATGCCTTGTAGTACTTCTGGCGTATTAATAATATCGAATGCCGCGCCAGCCACCGCACAGGCCAGCGGATTACCGCCATAGGTTGAACCATGCGAACCGACATGGAAGGCCGAGGCTATTTCCTGCGTGGTCAGCATGGCGCTCACCGGAAAACCGCCGCCTAACGCTTTGGCGCTGGTGAGGATATCCGGCGTGACGCCGTAGTGCATATAGGCAAACAGGTCTCCGGTGCGCCCCATCCCGCACTGTACTTCATCAAACACCAGCAACGCCTGATGCTCGTCACACAGGTCGCGTAACCCTTTGAGGAATTCCGGTGTAGCCGCCTGCACGCCGCCTTCACCCTGAATCGGCTCGACCACCACCGCGCAGGTGTGGTCATCCATTACCGCTTTCACCGCATGAAGATCGTTGAAGGGAACGTGAATAATATCGGCGGGTTTCGGTCCAAAGCCGTCGGAATATTTCGGCTGCCCGCCTACAGAGACGGTAAACAAGGAACGGCCATGAAAGGCGTTATGGAAGGCAATGATTTTCGTTTTGAACGGGCTATGGCGCACGCAGGCATAATGACGCGCCAGTTTAAAAGCGGTTTCGTTCGCTTCGGTGCCGGAATTCATAAACAGCACGCGCTCGGCAAACGTGGCGTCGATCAGTTTACGTCCCAGACGCAACGCCGGTTCATTGGTAAAAACGTTACTGGTATGCCACAAGGTTTCCCCCTGGGATTTCAGCGCCTCGACCAGTGCCGGATGGCAATGGCCCAGCGCAGTCACTGCAATCCCGCCGGCGAAATCGATATACTCTTTGCCCTGCTGATCCCATACGCGGCTGCCTTTACCTTTGACCGGAATAAAGTCCGCCGGTGCATAAACAGGCAGAATTACCTCATCAAAAGTTGCGCGCGTAATAGCCGTTTGTTCAGTTGCCATATCATTACCACCCGGTTAAGTAGAAATGCCAGTGAAATTATAATCACAAAATATGAATAAAAAATCACTCAATAGCAACCACAAATCAACGCCGGAGGAAATTTTTCAGCAGAGCGTGTCCTTGTTCGCTGAGAATACTTTCCGGGTGGAACTGCACGCCTTCCAGATCCCACTCGCGGTGGCGAATGCCCATAATCTCCTGCGTTTCGCTCCAGGCGGTGATCTCAAAACACTCTGGCAACGTGGCAGGGTCGACAATCAGCGAGTGGTAACGTGTCACGGTTAACGGGCTGGGCAATCCCCGAAACACGCCCTGTCCATTATGCGTAACAGGTGACGTTTTACCGTGCATCACTTTCGCTGCCCGCACCACCGACGCGCCAAAGGCCTGCGCCATCGCCTGATGACCCAGGCAAACGCCCAGCATCGGAATACGTCCGGCATAATGGCGGATGACCGCCAGTGAAATGCCAGCGTCATTCGGCGTACAGGGGCCAGGAGAGATAACGATTTTTTGCGGGTTCAAAGCGTCAATGTGCGCCAGCGTCAGCGCATCATTGCGCCGGACCTGCACTTCCGCGCCCAGTTCACAAAAATACTGGTAGAGGTTCCAGGTAAAGGAATCATAGTTATCGATAAGCAGGATCATGGCGGCTCCGGGTGAGTAGAACCGCACTATTTTACTCAGTTTCGCGAGCTTCGCTTATCGCTTTCTGAAAAATCGCCTGCAAAGCGGAGAGATCGCCCATCGCGCCGCTCTGGTTCGCCTGCTTCCATGTTTCAACCGCAATACCTTGCCAACTCAGCGCGTAGCCTGCATGTAGCGCCAGCTGTTCAAAGAAGATGCGCTGCGCCAGCCCGCTCCCCAAACGAAACGGATGAAGCACGTTAATTTCACAGTAGTAATGTGCCAGCCGCTCGACAAACTTCTCGTGCGCCAGACCGACCAGATAGCCCTCTTCTTCCAGATCCTGCATCAGAGCGTTGCCCTCTTTTTCGATATAGGCAAAGTGGCAGAAACGGGTATCGCCCTGGTAAATATCGACCTCCCGCAGTTGTCCTGCCCAGTCGAAAATATCCTGATAGAGCTGGCGATGAATCGCGCACAGATGAGGCAAGCCGCGTATCAGCGGCCCCAGTTCAATCGTGGCGGCGCGGAGCGCGGTCATTTCATATGCCGCTTGCGCCAGTCGCTGGGCCTGATGAATCCCCAGCCGATTACGCATCACATTCAGCCCCGGATAGAGGTACGGATCGCGCCCTTCGCCAAATTTATCGCTCATAGTGCCTCCGAAGCTCGTCAAGACGTGCCAGCGCTTCATCGGCGGTCAGAGTTACTAAGGGGATCTCAATACCTTCGAGACGGCGGCTTTGCTGGAAGTTAACGTTGCGCCGCTGTTCCCAAAAGCGTGACTTTTGTTTATCGGTAAGTTTCTTCACCGGGCCTCCCTGAATATGTCTGTGCTTGACCACAAGTATAAGCAGCAATTTCAGGTTACGCTGAGACAGGGAGAAAACGCGGGCGGCTCGCGCCCGCGCAGGCATGTTTTATGGCAGGACTTTCGCGGAAAGGATAACGACTGGTTTTGTCGGCACATTCTGATAAGGCCCGACATCGTGCGTCGGTACCTGTGAGATTTTATCGGCGACATCCATACCTTTTACCACTTTACCAAATACCGCATAGCCAAAGTCGCGCTGGCCGTGGTCGAGAAAAGCGTTATCCGCGACGTTAATAAAGAACTGGCTGGTGGCGCTGTCTTTATCTGCGGTGCGCGCCATCGCGATCGTGCCGCGAGTATTACGCAGACCGTTGTCGGCTTCATTCTTAATCGGCGGATTCGGTTTCTTCTGCTGCATCTGCTCGTTAAAACCACCGCCCTGAATCATAAAGCCAGGAATAACGCGGTGAAACGTAGTGTTGTTATAGAAACCACTGTTGACGTAATCGACAAAGTTTTTCACAGAAACCGGCGCTTTCTGGCTGTTCAGCTCCAGCTCAATATTCCCGGCGGAGGTGGTTAACAGCACATGAGGATCGCCTTTTGCTGCCAACGCTGCGGGAGAAAGAGCAGAAAGAGCGAAAACAGCTGCGACAGCCGCCAGAGTCGATTTGAGCATGAGATTTCCTTAAAGAGAGCAGAAATAAAGCAAGTGGAATGATTTTAAAGAGCCTTCCTGGGCCAGGCCAGCCCTTTACCTAATTTTACGTATATGAAACAAATGTAACGTTACGACGCAACGCCGTATTCTTGCAATATGATGTGACAAACATCACATTAAAAAATGCAATGAACATTACTATCACTAATAATTATTTAAATGCATCACAAAAGCGCCTAAAATCTGCCCGCTTAACGCGCCCTCCACGCGCTTCACTTCTCTTCAAGGCCAGACATGACTAACAGCAACCGCATCAAGCTCACATGGATCAGCTTTCTTTCCTACGCCCTGACCGGGGCGCTGGTGATTGTCACCGGGATGGTGATGGGAAATATCGCAGACTATTTTCAGCTGCCCGTTTCCAGCATGAGTAACACCTTTACTTTCCTGAACGCCGGGATTTTGATCTCGATCTTCCTCAATGCGTGGTTGATGGAAATCATCCCGCTGAAAACACAGCTACGCTTTGGTTTTATCCTGATGGTGCTGGCGGTGGCCGGGCTGATGTTCAGCCACAGCCTGGCGTTGTTCTCAGCGGCGATGTTTGTGCTGGGGCTGGTCAGCGGGATCACCATGTCGATTGGCACCTTCCTGATTACGCAACTGTATGAAGGGCGTCAGCGCGGTTCCCGACTGCTGTTTACCGACTCCTTCTTCAGCATGGCGGGGATGATTTTCCCTATGGTCGCCGCCTTCCTGCTGGCGCGTAGTATTGAGTGGTACTGGGTCTACGCCTGCATCGGCCTGGTCTACCTGGCGATTTTCATCCTGACCTTCGGCTGTGAATTTCCGGCGCTGGGTAAACATGCGCAGCACTCTCAGGCGCCTGTCGTCAAAGAAAAATGGGGCATTGGCGTACTGTTTCTCGCCGTCGCCGCGCTGTGCTATATCCTCGGTCAATTGGGCTTTATCTCCTGGGTGCCGGAATACGCCAAAGGCCTCGGCATGAGCCTGAATGACGCCGGGGCGCTGGTGAGTGATTTCTGGATGTCCTATATGTTTGGCATGTGGGCGTTCAGCTTTATCCTGCGCTTTTTCGATCTGCAACGCATTCTGACCGTACTGGCGGGTATGGCGGCGGTACTGATGTATCTGTTTATTACCGGCACGCAGGCGCATATGCCGTGGTTTATTCTGACGCTGGGCTTCTTCTCCAGCGCCATTTATACCTCTATCATTACGCTGGGATCGCAGCAAACGAAAGTGGCCTCGCCTAAGCTGGTTAACTTTATTCTGACCTGCGGCACTATCGGAACGATGCTGACCTTCGTCGTCACCGGCCCGATTGTGGCGCACAGCGGTCCACAGGCGGCGTTACTCACCGCGAATGGTCTGTATGCGGTGGTCTTTGTGATGTGCTTTGCGCTCGGCTTTGTATCCCGTCATCGTCAGCATAGCGCGCCGGCTACGCATTGATAATCCTTGCCGGATGGCGACGCGATGCGTCTTATCCGGCCTACAGCGTAAGCTGTTGGTAGGCCGGATAAGGCGACGTCGCTCTCCGGCACTCTATCCCCCTCCTGACGAGGTAGGCCTGTTGGTCTAAAAACCCCTCATTTTGTATGTTATTTGTACAAACCTGAAAAGCCTGACAATTCCGCCACTTATAAAAATCCAGACAAATCAGCCATATACCCATTAAGAGGTATATAAAGGTGAATTTGATTTACATCAATAAGCGGGGTTGCTGAATCGTTAAGGTAGGCGGTAATAGAAAAGAAATCGAGGCAAAAATGAGCAAAGTCAGACTCGCTATTATCGGTAATGGTATGGTCGGCCACCGCTTTATTGAGGATCTCCTTGATAAATCCGACGCTAGCCTGTTCGACATTACCGTGTTCTGTGAAGAACCCCGTAAAGCCTATGACCGTGTCCACCTGTCATCCTACTTCTCTCACCACACCGCGGAAGAGCTCTCTCTGGTGCGTGAAGGATTTTACGAGAAGCACGGCGTGAAGGTACTGGTTGGCGAACGCGCAATTACCATTAACCGTCAGGAGAAAGTGATTCACTCCAGCGCGGGTCGTACCGTTTATTATGACAAGCTGATCATGGCGACCGGTTCATATCCGTGGATTCCGCCGATTAAAGGCTCCGAAACCCAGGATTGCTTCGTTTACCGTACCATTGAAGACCTCAACGCTATCGAAGCCTGCGCCCGTCGCAGCAAGCGCGGGGCGGTGGTCGGCGGCGGTCTGCTGGGGCTGGAAGCCGCTGGCGCGCTGAAAAACCTCGGCGTGGAAACGCACGTCATTGAATTTGCGCCAATGCTGATGGCGGAACAGCTCGATCAGATGGGCGGCGAGCAGCTACGTCGCAAGATCGAAAGCATGGGCGTGCGTGTACACACCAGTAAAAACACGCAAGAGATTGTTCAGCAGGGTAACGAAGCGCGTAAGACTATGCGTTTTGCCGACGGCAGCGAGCTGGAAGTCGATTTCATCGTCTTCTCTACCGGTATTCGCCCACGCGACAAGCTGGCTACCCAGTGCGGTCTGGCCGTCGCGCAGCGCGGCGGGATCGTGATTAACGACACCTGCCAGACGTCCGACCCGGATATCTACGCTATCGGCGAGTGCGCCAGTTGGAACAACCGCGTTTACGGTCTGGTCGCACCAGGCTATAAAATGGCCCAGGTCGCCGTTGACCACATCCTCGGCAGTGAAAACGCCTTTGAAGGGGCGGATCTCAGCGCCAAGCTGAAGCTGCTGGGCGTGGACGTCGGCGGCATCGGCGACGCGCATGGCCGCACGCCGGGCGCGCGTAGTTACGTTTACCTCGATGAAAGCAAAGAAGTCTACAAACGTCTAATTGTCAGCGAAGATAACAAAACGCTGCTCGGCGCAGTACTGGTCGGCGACACCAGCGATTACGGCAATTTGCTGCAACTGGTACTGAACGCCATCGAACTGCCGGAAAACCCGGATTCGCTGATCCTGCCGTCGCACGCGGGCAGTGGTAAACCCGCTATCGGCGTGGATAAACTGCCGGACAGCGCGCAGATCTGCTCCTGCTTCGATGTGACTAAAGGCGATCTGATCGCCGCTATCAATAAAGGATGCCATACCGTGGCGGCGCTGAAAGCGGAAACCAAAGCCGGAACCGGCTGCGGCGGCTGCATCCCGCTGGTGACGCAGGTACTGAACGCCGAACTGGCGAAACAGGGTATTGAAGTCAACAACAACCTGTGCGAGCACTTTGCTTATTCTCGTCAGGAACTGTTCCACTTAATTCGCGTGGAAGGTATCAAAACCTTTGAAGAACTGTTGGCGAAACACGGTAAAGGCTACGGCTGCGAAGTGTGTAAGCCGACCGTCGGTTCGCTGCTGGCGTCGTGCTGGAACGAATACATCCTCAAGCCGCAGCACACGCCGCTGCAGGATACCAACGATAACTTCCTGGCGAATATCCAGAAAGACGGTACTTACTCGGTGATCCCGCGCTCGGCGGGCGGCGAAATCACCCCGGAAGGTCTGGTGGCCGTGGGTCGTATCGCCCGCGAGTTTAACCTCTATACCAAAATTACCGGTTCTCAGCGTATCGGTCTGTTTGGCGCGCAAAAAGACGATCTGCCGGAAATCTGGCGTCAGTTGATTGAAGCGGGTTTCGAAACCGGTCACGCGTACGCCAAAGCGCTGCGGATGGCGAAAACCTGCGTCGGCAGCACCTGGTGCCGCTACGGCGTGGGCGACAGCGTCGGTTTCGGCGTGGAGCTGGAAAACCGCTACAAAGGCATTCGTACCCCGCACAAAATGAAATTCGGCGTCTCCGGCTGTACCCGTGAATGTGCGGAAGCGCAGGGTAAAGATGTCGGTATCATCGCCACGGAGAAAGGCTGGAACTTGTACGTCTGCGGTAACGGCGGCATGAAACCGCGTCATGCGGATCTGCTGGCAGCCGATCTCGATCGCGACACGCTGCTCAAGTATCTCGACCGCTTTATGATGTTCTACATCCGTACTGCCGACAAACTGACCCGTACCGCGCCGTGGTTAGACAACCTGGAAGGCGGCATCGAGTATCTGAAATCGGTCATCATCGACGATAAGCTGGGCCTGAACGAACATCTGGAGGAAGAGATGGCGCGCCTGCGCGCAGCGGTGGTCTGCGAGTGGACAGAAACCGTTAACACCCCATCCGCACAGGTTCGCTTTAAGCACTTTATCAACAGTGACAAGCGCGACCCAAATGTCCAGGTCGTCCCAGAACGTGAACAGCATCGACCGGCCACGCCGTATGAACGTATCCCGGTCACTCTGGTGGAGGAAAACGCATGAGTCAGTGGCAAAACATCTGCAAAATCGATGACATCCTGCCGGGAACCGGCGTCTGCGCGCTGTCAGGCGGCGAACAGGTGGCGATTTTCCGTCCTTACCATAGCGATCAGGTGTTTGCGATCAGCAACATCGACCCGTTCTTTGAGGCCAGCGTGCTGTCTCGTGGGCTGATTGCGGAACACCAGGGCGAACTGTGGGTCGCCAGCCCGTTGAAAAAGCAGCGCTTTCGTTTAAGCGACGGGCTGTGCATGGAAGATGAGCAGTTCTCTGTGAAACATTACGATGCGCGGGTAAAAGACGGCGTGGTGCAGTTGCGCGGTTAATTATTTTTGGGAGGCGCAACGCCTCCCCTTTTTTGTATTTTTTTTCATTTTAATTGTTATCACAAAATCATTTGTACTGCATCGCGGCGGCAACTGAGCAACAAATTCGTCAGGAACGAATTTGAACAGCCGCTGGCTGCCTTCGGTGAGGGACAAGGATGTCCCTCATTAATCCCCAGGAGCATAGTTCACTATGTGACTGGGGTGAGCGAGGGCAGCCAACAAAGAGGCAGTGCAAAGGATGAAGTGAGAAAAGGATAATCAAATGTTTACAGACACTATCAATAAGTGTGCGGCTAACGCTGCGCGCATCGCACGCCTGTCGGCGAATAATCCGCTCGGCTTCTGGGTCAGTTCGGCAATGGCCGGGACTTATGTCGGTCTCGGCATCATTCTTATTTTCACCCTCGGCAATCTGCTCGACCCGTCCGTGCGTCCTTTGGTAATGGGAGCCACCTTTGGTATCGCCTTAACGCTGGTCATCATTGCCGGTTCCGAACTGTTTACCGGCCACACCATGTTCCTGACGCTAGGCGTCAAAGCAGGCACCATCAGCCACGGTCAAATGTGGGCTATCCTGCCGCAAACCTGGCTCGGCAACCTGGTCGGTTCCGTCTTTGTCGCCCTGCTTTACAGCTGGGGCGGCGGCAGTTTGTTGCCGGTCGATACCAGCATCGTTCACTCAGTCGCGCTGGCAAAAACCACCGCGCCCGCCACGGTACTGTTCTTCAAAGGCGCGCTGTGTAACTGGCTGGTTTGTCTGGCAATCTGGATGGCGATCCGCACCGAAGGCACGGCAAAATTTCTTGCTATCTGGTGGTGTCTGCTGGCGTTTATCGCTTCCGGCTACGAGCACTCCGTCGCGAATATGACGCTGTTTGCCCTCTCCTGGTTTGGTCATCACAGCGACGCCTATACCCTGTCCGGAATCGGACACAACCTGTTATGGGTCACTCTGGGTAATACTTTGTCCGGCGTCGTGTTCATGGGATTGGGTTATTGGTATGCTACGCCGAAATCGGAGCGTCCTGTTCCGCAAAAAACCAACCAAATTAAGGTTACAGCCAACCATTAAGGGGTAATGTCGTGGACCATTTGCCTATATTTTGTCAATTACGCGACCGCGACTGTCTGATCGTCGGCGGTGGCGATGTCGCAGAACGCAAAGCACGGTTACTGCTGGAAGCAGGCGCACGTTTAACGGTCAATGCGCTAACCTTCATTCCACAGTTCACCGTATGGGCAAATGAAGGCATGTTGACTCTGGTTGAGGGACCGTTCGACGAAACGCTTCTCGACTCGTGTTGGCTGGCGATCGCGGCCACTGACGACGATACCGTCAACCAGCGCGTCAGCGACGCGGCGGAGTCACGCCGTATCTTTTGCAACGTGGTGGATGCGCCGAAAGCCGCCAGCTTTATCATGCCCTCCATTATTGACCGCTCGCCGCTGATGGTCGCCGTCTCCTCGGGCGGCACTTCCCCGGTGCTGGCGCGTCTGCTGCGCGAGAAGCTGGAATCGCTGCTGCCGCAGCATCTGGGGCAGGTCGCGCGCTATGCCGGACAACTCCGCGCCCGAGTGAAAAAGCAGTTTGCCACGATGGGCGAACGTCGTCGCTTCTGGGAAAAATTTTTCGTCAATGACCGGCTGGCGCAGTCGCTGGCGAATGCCGATGAGAAAGCGGTTAACGCGACAACCGAACGCCTGTTTAGCGAACCGCTGGATCACCGTGGCGAAGTCGTGCTGGTCGGCGCCGGGCCGGGTGATGCCGGACTGCTGACGCTGAAAGGGTTACAACAAATCCAACAGGCGGATATCGTGGTTTACGATCGCCTCGTCTCCGACGACATTATGAACCTGGTACGCCGCGATGCCGATCGGGTCTTTGTGGGGAAACGCGCAGGTTACCACTGCGTCCCACAGGAGGAAATCAACCAGATCCTGCTGCGTGAAGCGCAAAAAGGTAAACGCGTGGTACGCCTGAAAGGCGGCGATCCCTTTATCTTTGGTCGCGGCGGCGAAGAGCTGGAAACGCTGTGTCATGCCGGTATTCCTTTCTCGGTAGTGCCGGGGATTACCGCGGCTTCCGGCTGCTCCGCCTACTCCGGTATTCCGCTAACCCATCGCGATTACGCCCAGAGCGTACGTCTGGTCACGGGTCACCTGAAAACCGGCGGCGAGCTGGACTGGGAAAACCTGGCGGCAGAAAAACAGACGCTGGTGTTCTACATGGGGTTGAATCAGGCAGCGACTATCCAGGAAAAACTGATCGCATTCGGTATGCAGGCCGATATGCCGGTTGCGCTGGTAGAAAACGGTACCTCCGTGAAGCAACGCGTCGTCCACGGTGTGCTGACGCAGCTTGGTGAATTAGCGCAACAGGTTGAAAGCCCGGCGCTGATTATCGTTGGCCGGGTCGTTGGCTTACGCGATAAATTAAATTGGTTCTCTAATTATTAATTAAAATAAAGCCCTGAATAACAGGGCTTTATTTTACAACTACTCGTAATCTCAAATTATTTTTACTTAAAAGTGAATTAAGAAACTTACTTTAAATACACCAGGCAAATTTAAATAGTAATAATCTTGCCTAAAAACCCTTTCATTCGTCAAATTCACCCATCATTCATTCACCTAATAAATAACACCGTTAAGCACTCAATTTGACCTGACTTGGTTATCGGGTGATAAAATAAACACTAAAGCATAATTTTTCTTCTGGCCATTTCATCATTGCCTGTATCGCTCTCTGCATATGTTTAGTACGCAAGGAAAATATTAATTAAGGATGAACCCTATGCAAAAGAAAAAACTTATTTCTATCGCTATCGCTTTAACGCTACAAAGTTATTACATTCCGGCCATCGCCGCAGAAAATAACGATGATGAAAAAGAATGTCCCAGTAATATCTCCTCCCTGCCTAAAGAAAAACGCGCAAAACTCTCACCGACCTGCCTTGCTACACCTGAAAATGATAATCACTGGGGCTGGGTTGCTGGCGGCGTTGCTGCACTGGTCGCAGGTGTGGCTATTGGCGTTGAAAATAACGGTGGCGGAGATTCTAATCATTCTTATACCCCCCCTACGCCCGATAATGGCGGCGACGTTACCCCGCCCGACGATGGCGGCAACGTCACCCCGCCCGACGATGGCGGCAACGTCACCCCGCCCGACGATGGCGGCGATGACAATGTGATCCCGCCCGATGATAGCGGCGATGACGATGTGACCCCGCCCGATGATAGCGGCGATGACGATGTGACCCCACCCGACGATAGCGGCGATGACGATGTAACCCCGCCCGACGATAGCGGCGATGACGATGTAACCCCGCCTGATGATAGCGGCGATGACGATGTAACCCCGCCCGACGATAGCGGCGATGACGATGTAACCCCGCCTGACGATAGCGGCGATGACGATGTGACCCCGCCCGATGATAGCGGCGATGACGATGTAACCCCGCCCGACGATAGCGGCGATGACGATGTAACCCCACCCGATGATAGCGGCGATGACGATGTGACCCCGCCTGACGATAGCGGCGATGACGATGTAACCCCGCCTGACGATAGCGGCGATGACGATGTAACCCCGCCCGACGATAGCGGCGATGACGATGTAACTCCGCCTGACGATAGCGGCGATGACGATGTAACCCCGCCCGACGATAGCGGCGATGACGACGACACGCCCCCAGACGACTCTGTTATTACCTTCAGCAACGGCGTCACCATCGATAAAGGCAAAGACACCCTGACCTTCGATAGCTTCAAACTGGATAACGGCAGCGTTCTCGAGGGTGCCGTGTGGAATTATTCAGAACAGGACAACCAGTGGCAGCTCACCACCGCGGACGGCAAAACGCTGAACGTCACTGGCTGGGACGTGACCGACGCTAATGCCGCCGTGATTGAAGGCACCCAGGAAAACGGTCTCTACTGGAAGTACGACAGCCGTGGCTATCTGATTATTGCCGACGATAAAACCACCGTTATCAGCGGCGATGACCAGGCGCATAAATCCGATCGCGGCATGGATATCAGCGGCCAGGATCGCACCGGCGTGATTATTTCCGGCGATAGAACCGTCAACACGCTCACCGGGGACTCCAGTGTGACCGACAGCGCCACCGGCATGGTTATCTCCGGTGACGGCACCACCAACACCATTTCGGGCCACTCAACGGTGGACAACGCCACCGGCGCGCTGATTTCCGGCAACGGCACCACCACCAATTTCGCCGGTGACATTGCCGTGAGCGGCGGCGGCACCGCCATCATCATCGACGGCGACAACGCCACGATTAAGAATACCGGTACCTCTGACATCAGCGGCGCAGGCTCCACCGGCACCGTCATTAACGGCAATAACGCCCGCGTCAACAACGACGGTGATATGACCATCACCGACGGCGGCACCGGCGGCCACATTACCGGCGACAACGTGGTTATCGATAACGCCGGGAGCACCACCGTCAGCGGCGCAGACGCCACGGCGCTGTATATCGATGGCGACAACGCGCTCGTTATCAACGAAGGTAATCAAACTATCTCTGGCGGCGCCGTCGGTACGCGTATTGACGGCGACGACGCCCATATCACCAATACCGGCGATATCGCGGTGGATGGCGCGGACTCTGCCGCTGTAGTTATCAATGGCGACAATGGCAGCCTGACCCAGGCGGGCGATCTGCTGGTCACCGACGGCGCGATGGGCATCATCACCTACGGCACCGGAAATGAAGCAAAAAATACCGGCAACGCCACCGTGCGTGATGCGGACTCGGTGGGTTTTGTGGTCGCAGGCGAAAAAAATACCTTCAAAAATAAAGGGGATATCGACGTCAGCCTTAACGGCACCGGTACGCAGGTGAGCGGAGATATGTCACAGGTTACGCTGGATGGCGATATCAATGTAACCGCCGTCGAAGACAGCGATAGCGTCTATCGTGGCGCAACGGGTATCGACATTACGGGGGATAACAACACGCTGGATATTGTCGGTAACGTCACAGTCAACGGCGATTATGACAACGACAGCGTGATGGCTGGCAGCACTGATACCCTGCAGGGGATGTCCGTCAGCGGCGACAATAATCAGGTGGATCTCACCGGCACGCTCAACATTAACGTCAGCGATATGAGTAATGTAGACGGGCAATATCTGAATGCCGTTGGCCTTAGTGTAACGGGTGATGGTAATTCCGTGGACTTAACTGGCGGTATTAATATCAACTACACCCAGGATGCTGATGGCATCGAATCGCCCGTTGTCGGCATAAATATCAACGGCGACAGCAGCGTAACACTAAGCGGTCAGTCCACGCTCGATATTACCAGCGTCACCGGCGGCGCGGTGACGCTGGCCTATGTGCAAAACGGCGGCAACTTAACGTTAGACCAAAGCTCAACGATTAATGTCAACAGCACACTTCTGCCTGCTGGTTATTACATGGAAAATGCGCTCTTAACCGCCACGGGTCAGGGCTCCACGATCAATAATCAGGGAACGATCGTGGATAATGGCGCGGTCTCTTTGTTGCTGGCGAACAGCGGCGCACAGGGAGGAAACAGCGGCGATATTACCGCCTATGCCACAACCGGTGAGGATAACCGTAATGCAATCACCGCCGCCAATGGCCAGGGCTCCACGTTCAACAATGAAACGGGAGGAACCATCACGGTAGTGTCGTCATTAACTCCGGTTGTGGATGGTGGCGCATTCGGATTCCCGCTTGCGTGGCGCAACAACACGCTTTACGCCATGCTGGCGGAGGGTTACGGCGAGGTGAGTAACGATGCCGGCGCCCACATATATTTGCAGGGCGCAGGAGTATATGGCGTATCCGCCAGTAAAGGCACGGCGTCCAATGCCGGGGATATTTACCTGGACGGTTTAGTCCCGACGCTGGATGATGAAAACCATATCACCGACAAAACTTACTGGGCGCCGCCGCAACTTTATGTCACCAGTTCCGCAATGGTAGCGGGCTCCACCGATGGCGGTTATGGCGACGCCACCGCTATCAACACCGGCACCATTACCGTTAACAACGCCGGGTTCGGCATGATGGCGCTCAACGGCGGTACCGCCATTAACCAGGGCGTAATCACCCTGACCGCCGATGACGGCGTTACCGGCCAGGCAAACGAGTTGGTCGGGATGGCGGCGCTCAGCGGCGGCACCGTCATCAATGACACCAGCGGCATCATCAATATTGATGCCGATTACGGCCAGCCCTTCCTGACCGACGGCAGTGGCCTGATTATTAACTATGGCCAGGTCTGCTTTGGCGACGATTGCCAAAACAGTGAAGAGTACAATCCAACAAACGGTGACGTTTCAATCCCTTACACGGATGGCGCAACTATTGCCGATGCCGGAACAAGCACCACGCTTGAAAATAACGCCGTGGTGACAGGGAACGTCAATAATGCCGGAGAGGTCAGCGGCAAGCCAATCACAGTCCTGGATAGCGGCACGCTGACCAACAACGACAGCGGTGTTATCAATAGCGATACCAAGGTATCCGGTAACCTTGTCAATGATGGCACCATAAGCGGTAAACTGACGCAAAATGGCGGCGATATCGTTAATAATGGCACCATTGACAGCCGTAGCCTGACGACCGGCGGCGTATTAACTAACGGCACGGATGGCACCATGACCTCCGGCGCCAAAGTCACCGGTGCGAATAGCGCCATCATCAACGATGGTACCTTCCAGCTTGGCTCCGCAACAGACGCGACCAACGCCTCAATGCTGGAAATTAACGATTACGCACAATTCTTTAATACCGGCACGCTGATCCTTGATAACAACAAAAATGCCATTCACCTGAATCCGAATAACGGAACGCTGTATAACACAGGGACGATGGATCTTACGGCAACCTCCAATAAGGGGGCGATTAACTATTGGGGCGCAGGCGCTACATTCATCAATGACGGTACGGTCAATGCTACCACGGCGACACTGGCTTATGCGGCCGGTGGCGCAAGCAGCGCGCCGGATCAACACGCGTTCTTCTGGAACCAGTCAAACGGCGTTATCAACTACGATGCGGATAATGGCCGCGCGGTAGATTTTTCTGCCAACAGCAATTACGTGGCGGTCAACGACGGCACCATGAATATCAGCGGTAATAACGCTTACGGTATGTATGGCGGCAAAAATGCGCAACTGGTCAACAACGGCACCATTGAACTGGGTACAGAAGGCACCACCGACACGGGTATGGTGGCGATGGCGCTGGATAAAAATGCCACCGCCGACGCGGTTATTGAGAACAACGGCACGATTAATATTCACGCCAATAACTCTTACGCGTTCAGCGTGGCGGGCGCAGGTCATGTGGTCAATAACGGTACGGTCGTCATTGACGATAACGTGACGGGTTCCGGCCTCATTAAACAGGGTGACAGCGTTAACGTCGAAGGGACAAACGGTAATAACGGCAACAGCGACGAGGCGCATTATGCCGACTATACGTTGCCGGGAACGCCGGTTGAACCTGACGGTAACATGACTTCCGGCTCCACCACCAGCGGCGCGTCCAATAACCTGAACGGCTACGTGGTTGGCACTAACGCCGACGGCAGCGCCGGTAAGCTTAAGGTCAGCAACGCCAGCATGAACGGTGTGGAAATTAACACCGGGTTCACCGCAGGCACCGCCGACACCACCGTCAGCTTTGACAACGTGGTTGAGGGCAGCAACCTGTCCGACGCAGGCGCGATTCAGTCCACTTCCGTAGTCTGGAACGCCCAGGGTAGCCAGGATGCCGACGGCAACGTTGACGTCACCATGACCAAAAACGCCTATGCCGATGTGGCGACCGACAGCTCGGTAAGCGACGTGGCGCAGGCGCTGGACGCCGGTTACACCAACAACGAGCTGTACACCAGCCTTAATGTGGGTACTACCGCCGAGCTGAACAGCGCACTCAAGCAGGTGAGCGGTGCTCAAGCCACCACGGTATTCCGTGAAGCGCGTGTACTCAGCAACCGCTTTACCATGCTGGCCGACGCCGCGCCGCAGATCAAAGATGGCCTGGCGTTCAACGTCGTAGCGAAAGGCGACCCACGTGCGGAGCTGGGCAACGACACCCAGTACGATATGCTGGCATTACGCCAGACGTTGGATCTCACCGCCAGCCAGAATCTGACGCTGGAGTACGGTATTGCGCGTCTGGATGGCGACGGTTCGAAAACCGTAGGCGATAACGGCCTGACCGGCGGCTACAGCCAGTTCTTTGGCCTGAAGCACAGCATGGCATTTGATGAAGGTCTGGCGTGGAACAACAGCCTGCGCTATGACGTGCATAACCTCGACAGCAGCCGTTCTGTCGCCTATGGCGATGTCAACAAAATTGCTGATTCCGACATGCGTCAGCAGTACCTTGAGTTTCGCAGTGAAGGGGCGAAAACTTTCACCATGATGAGTGATACGCTGAAAGTCACGCCGTATGCCGGAGTGAAATTCCGTCACACCATGGAAGATGGCTACAAAGAGCGCAGCGCCGGAGATTTTAACCTGTCCATGAACTCTGGCAACGAAACGGCGGTAGACTCTATTGTCGGCCTGAAGCTGGATTACGCCGGGAAAGACGGCTGGAGCGCTACCGCTACCCTGGAAGGCGGCCCGAACCTGAGCTACAGCAAGAGCCAGCGTACAGCGTCATTACAGGGTGCGGCGGGTCAATCGTTCGGCGTGGATGACGGTCAAAAAGGCGGCGGCGTTAATGGTCTGGCAACCATCGGCGTGAAATATAGCAGCAATGATACCGCGCTACATCTGGATGCCTACCAGTGGAAGGAAGACGGTATCAGCGATAAAGGCTTTATGCTTAACGTTAAGAAAACATTTCGTTAAATAAACGACATTATATAACACTAATAAAGGCCGCTTATTATTAAGCGGCCTTTTTAAATCATATCCCCTGGTAAAGATAAAGTCCTTATTTGGACTACCTGGATGATTCATTAATTGCTATCGTACTATACGCTAAATAGATCTTATATTTATTCCACCAGTAGTGCTCGTTTTATCAACAAGGATTTTGAAATGTTTAAATTTGTAAAAATTGCCGTTGTGGCAGGGGTTCTGGCGACGCTCACTGCTTGTACTGGTCATATCGAAAACAAAAAAAATAACTGCAGCTACGATTATTTGCTGCACCCTGCAATTTCTATTTCTAAAATTATTGGCGGTTGCGGCCCGGCTGCCGATCAATAATAGAAACGACTGCGCAGATACAAAAAAACCGGGATTTTCCCGGTTTTTTTACAGGTCTGATAAACGGTACGGCGCAGATGCCTTGTCCAACCTACGCTCGTTTGTAGGCCCGATAAGCCAGCGCCATCGGGCAAGCAATAACCCTTACGGTTTCGCCACAAAGCCAATGGCTTCGTAAACGGCTTTCAGCGTTTCGGCCGCACGTGCGCTGGCTTTTTCCGCCCCGTCTTTCATCACCTTCTGCAAGAACGCTTCGTCGTTGCGGAAACGATGATAGCGCTCCTGCAACTCAGACAGCATTCCGGAAACCGCCTCCGCCACTTCGCCTTTCAAATGGCCATACATTTTACCTTCAAACTGTTTTTCCAGTTCAGGAATGCTCTGACCGGTCACGGCGGAAAGAATATCCAGCAGGTTAGAGACACCCGCTTTCTCTTTCACATCATAACGCACTACCGGCGGCTCGTCGGAGTCAGTGACCGCACGTTTGATTTTCTTCACTACCGATTTCGGATCTTCCAGCAGGCCGATCACGTTATTACGGTTATCGTCCGATTTGGACATTTTCTTCGTCGGCTCCAGCAGCGACATCACGCGCGCGCCGGATTTTGGAATAAACGGTTCCGGTACTTTGAAAATATCGCCATACAGCCCGTTGAAACGCTGGGCGATATCGCGGCTCAGTTCCAGATGCTGCTTCTGATCTTCGCCTACCGGCACCAGATTGGTTTGGTACAACAGGATGTCTGCCGCCATCAGCACCGGGTAATCAAACAGGCCGGCGTTAATGTTTTCCGCATAGCGCGCAGATTTATCTTTAAACTGCGTCATACGGCTCAGCTCGCCGAAATAGGTATAGCAGTTCAGCGCCCAGCCAAGCTGCGCATGTTCCGGCACATGGGACTGAACGAAAATAGTGCTCTTTTCAGGATCAATACCACATGCCAGGTACAGCGCCAGCGTATCCAGCGTCGCTTTACGTAGCTGCTGCGCGTCCTGACGCACGGTAATAGCATGTTGGTCTACGATGCAGTAGATGCAATGATAGTCATCCTGCATGTTTACCCACTGACGCAATGCCCCCATATAGTTGCCAATGGTCAATTCACCTGAGGGCTGTGCGCCACTAAAAACGATGGGCTTAGTCATTTTTTATTTCCTGGTTATCGCTATGCGGAAGCCCAAGTGCGGGCAAAAGATCGTTAAAACTGTCATAAATGACGTCCGGCTCGCTAAGGGCGATCGCTTCGCCATAATTGTAGCCGTATGTCAGGCCAACCGAAGGGCAGCCCGCCGCTTTTGCAGCCTGAATATCATTACGCGAATCGCCGACAAAAAGCATCTGCTCCGGCATCATGCCCAGCCGGCTTGCCACCAGCAACAGCGGCTCCGGATGCGGCTTCTTATTTTGCACATCATCGCCGCCGATAACCACACTAAAGTATTTGGCGATATCAAGCGATTCCAACAACGGCGCGACGAACGGCGTCGGCTTATTCGTCACCAGACCTAATGACAATCCGCTGGCGTGCAGCGCGCCCAGCGTGTCGGCGACATGCGGAAATAAAAAAGTGCCTTCTTCCGCCACTTCGCCATAATACCTGTCGAACAGTTTACGCAGAATGCGTACCTGTTCCTCGGCAGGAATATCTTCATCAACGGGCGGTTTCCCCATCGTCTTACGCAGCGTGGCGCGCTCCTCGCGAGCCCAGGTCAGCGCGCGTTCCATCAATACGTCTGCGCCGTTACCAATCCAGGTAATCACGCGCTCCTCGCCCGCGACCGGCAGTTCCAGCGCATACAGCGCCATATCCACCGCCGCGGCAAGACCCGGCGCGCTATCCACCAGCGTGCCGTCAAGATCAAAGGCGACGCCCCGAATATTCTGCAACTTATCCATGACTTACCTTTGCCAGCTCACTGCGCATTTCATCAATCACTTTTTTGTAGTCGGGCTTATCGAAAATTGCCGACCCCGCAACAAACATGTCCGCACCTGCTGCGGCGATCTCGCCGATATTGTTCACCTTCACGCCGCCGTCCACTTCCAGGCGAATGTCGTAACCGGACGCATCAATGCGGCGACGCACTTCGCGCAGTTTATCCAGCGTCTGCGGAATAAAAGACTGGCCGCCGAAGCCTGGGTTCACGGACATCAGCAGGATCACATCCAGTTTGTCCATGACGTAATCGAGATAACTGAGCGACGTTGCCGGGTTGAATACCAGCCCCGCTTTACAGCCGTGTTCTTTAATCAACTGTAGCGTGCGGTCAACATGTTCGGAGGCTTCCGGGTGAAAAGTAATGATGCTCGCGCCAGCGGTGGCAAAGTCGGGCACGATACGGTCGACTGGCTTGACCATCAGGTGGACATCAATTGGCGCGGTAATACCGTACTGACGCAGGGATTTCAGCACCATCGGGCCGATAGTCAGGTTCGGCACATAGTGATTATCCATGACGTCAAAGTGTACAACATCAGCACCGGCAGCCAGCGCTTTGGCGGTGTCTTCACCCAGGCGAGCAAAATCAGCCGACAGAATTGAGGGGGCAATCAAATACTGTTTCATCCGCTTCTCCTTGAGAATTATTTTCTTGCAGGCGTTGCGACTCCTGGTTGGTACAGAGCCAGCAGTTCGTCCACCTTTTTACGTGTGCCGCCGTTGCTGCTTATACTGCGTCTAACTTTGACGACATGCAATTTTGCGAGTTGATACCACTCGCGTGTGAGCGCCGTATCATGGTTGGAAATGAGCACCGGTATCCGGTTACTGACCAGATTCTCAGCGATTTCCGCCAGATGCGCTTGTTGCGTCAGGCTAAAACTATTGGTGTGATACGCTGTGAAGTTAGCCGTGGCGGACAACGGCGCATAAGGCGGATCGCAATAGACCACCGACGACTTGTCCGCACGCGCCATACTGTCTGCGTATGACTCACAGTAAAAGAACGCATTCTGCGCTTTTTCTGCAAAGTGGTACAACTCCGCTTCCGGGAAGTAAGGTCTTTTATAACGACCAAACGGTACATTAAATTCCCCGCGCAAGTTATAGCGACAGAGTCCGTTATAACCGTAGCGATTCAGATATAAAAACAGTACCGCCCGACGAAAGGGGTCCTGGCAGGTGTTGAACTCCTCACGGAGTTGGTAATAGACCTCAGCCTGGTTAGTTTCAGGCATAAACAGCTCGCGCGAAGCCTGTACATACTCGTCAGTACGTAACTTCACGATGTTATAGAGGCTAATAAGGTCGCTGTTGATATCGGCGAGGATATAACGAGAAAAGTCGGTGTTAAGAAACACCGATCCGGCACCCACAAAAGGTTCGACAAGGCACTCGCCTTTTGGCAAATGTCGTTTGATATCATCAAGCAGAGGGTATTTTCCCCCTGCCCACTTCAAAAAAGCGCGATTTTTTTTCATGCTGACTAACTAATTACACCTTCTCCGGCTGTGGAGAAAGCTCCGACAGCATCCTGCGCTTTAGGCTGTGCCGCGTTGCTTTACGGCGCATTTGACGGTAGCAAATGCGCCCCTCGCGCCTGTCCTGAACAAAAATAGCTGTCAGCGACACTCACAGGCAATTGCAGGACACAGCCTGGATTATTTCAGATCGGCCTGAACCTGATGCAACGGTTTTGCCCACGGGTTTTTCGCCTGCACATCGGCAGGTAAGGTGGACACCGCACGTTTAGCATCTTCTTTCGAAGCATACATCCCCGTTACCAGCACATACCACGGTTGTCCATTACGCGTCGTCTCGTATACCACATAATTTTTCAGGTTCTCTTTCTTCGCCCAACCGTTCAGGTTGTCGTAATTTGAAGAACTACTGAGCTGCAATGTGTAGTGGCTGGATGGCGCGCTCTTTAAGGCGCCAACGTTGCCGGCGCTTTTCCCGCCGCCTGCGACAGGCGTCGTCGAGGCTTGCGCTGGCTTCGCGGTTTGTACCGGCGCAGCGCTTGCCGTCGCTGTCGGTGCAGCCGTCGTGGTGGTCGCTTTCGGCGTCGCGGTCGGCGCTGCCGGTTCCGTGCGTTTCACTGGCGCGACCGGTTTCTTCGGTTCCGCAGTCGTGGTTTTCGCCGTGGTCTGCGGTTTCTTAGGTTCAATGACGGCCTGTTTACGTTCCGGACGCGTGGTATGACGCTCAGTAGGTTCGCTAACCGCCGCCTGACGCGTCGTGCTGCCATTGCGAACTGGCGCGACGGTTGCAGGCTCTGTCGGCAACGTAGAGTTCACCGCAACATTGTTCATCTGCTCTGGATTCTGCGTCAGCGCATTATTCAGATCGCCCTGCACTTCCACGCGCTGCTGACCGTCAGCGACCACAGGCGACTGTCCCTGCGTCGGCGTTGAAGAAATCGGCGGCAACGAAATATCCTGCGACGTATTGCCCGCGGTTTGTTCTGCGGAGGTGGCGCCCGGCGCAGGCTGGGTCGCATTCGCCTGATCGGCGGCGTTACCGGAAAGATCGATACTCTTTTCGCCAGAGGCCGACGGCTCGCTGGAAGACGTTGAGGGGGCTTTCAGCGCGGAGCCGATACCGATAATCAACAGCAGCAGCACCAGCACGCCAACGCCCATCATCATGTACTGACGAGAGGCTGGCTTATGGGCCGCTTTTTTACGCTTACGTGGACGGCGTTCAACACGCTCTTCGTCCACCGTATCGTCTTCATCGGATTCGTACTCTTCTTCAACTTCAGGTTCTTCACTACGCGCTTTACGCGTACGCGTCGGACGGCGATCGTCGGCATCCAGATCAACGTCATCAAAGTTGATCTGCGGCTCATTATCGCGTTCTGAAGATTGACGAGAACGACCAGTACGACGATCGCTGGGATCGGGTTTCAGCTCGTCTTCTGGTTTGAATTCATCCATTTAACACCCCACTCAAAGGTTAATGCTTACGACATTGCGCATAACCTGAAGCTAAAAGACTGACATCTACGCAATATCAGTCTGACCTTTCTTGTTGTTACGCCTGCTGACAGTCAGCAATCGCGCTAAGAACGACTTCGTGCGACACTCCGCCGCGCACTTCACTTTTCCCTATGGCCAGCGGAAGCACTAAACGCAGCTCCCCCGCTAACACTTTTTTATCTCGCAGCATGTGCGGCAAATAGTCCTGCGCGGACATCTCGCAAGGGCCATTGACTGGCAACCCGGCCCGTTCGAGTAGAGCGATGATGCGCTGCGTATCAGCAGAACTGAACTGCCCCAAACGCTCGGATGCGCGCGCAGCCATCACTATACCTGCGGCAACGGCTTCACCATGTAACCAATTGCCATATCCCATTTCCGCTTCAATGGCGTGGCCAAAGGTATGCCCAAGATTCAGTAAAGCACGTAAGCCCGCTTCACGCTCGTCGGCGGCAACAACTTCGGCTTTCAGCTCGCAACAACGACGAATACAGTACGCCATCGCCGGGCCGTCCAGACGCAACAGCGCATCCAGATTACCCTCAAGCCAGGTAAAGAAGTCCGCGTCGAGTATAATGCCGTATTTGATCACCTCTGCCAGTCCCGATGCCAGTTCGCGTGCGGGAAGCGTTTTCAGGCAATCAAGATCGACAACCACAGAAGCGGGTTGGTAAAACGCGCCAATCATGTTTTTGCCAAGGGGATGGTTGACGGCGGTCTTCCCGCCCACGGAAGAATCAACCTGCGACAGTAAGGTAGTTGGCACCTGGATGAAACGAACGCCTCGCTGGTAGCTGGCCGCCGCAAAACCGGTGAGATCGCCAATCACGCCGCCGCCAAGCGCGACCAGCGTGGTATCACGACCATGCGGTTTTTTCAGTAACGCCGTAAACACCGTATCCAGCACCGTCAGGCTCTTATACTGCTCGCCGTCAGGAAGAATCACGCTGTCTACGTTAACGCCCGCCCGTTCGAGTAAGCCGCGAACCTTGTCCAGATAAAGCGGCGCCAGGGTTTCGTTGGTCACTAACATGACCTGATCGCCTGATTTCAGCGGCAAGAATGAAGCTGGTTCGTTAAACAAACCAGCCGCGATGGTGATCGGGTAACTACGTTCCCCGAGAGTGACTGTAATCCTCTCCATGACGCGACATCCACCTTAGTTACTTGTGCCCGCTTACCCAGCGTATTCTGCTTGAATTAGTTGCTTTCCAGCATATGAATAATCTGGTTTGCCACAACCTTAGCGCTTTGATCGTCGGTGCGAATGGTGACGTCGGCAATCTCTTCGTACAGCGGATTGCGTTCGTTAGCCAGCGCTTCCAGAACTTCGCGAGGCGGTGCTTCAACCTGCAACAGCGGGCGTTTTTTATCACGCTGCGTGCGCGCCAGTTGTTTTTCGATGGTCGTTTCAAGGTAGACCACGACGCCACGCGCGGAGAGACGGTTACGCGTTTCACGCGATTTTACAGAGCCACCGCCGGTTGCCAGCACAATACCCTGTTTTTCCGTCAATTCGTTGATAACTTTTTCTTCACGATTACGGAAGCCGTCTTCACCTTCAACATCGAAGACCCAGCCCACATCAGCTCCGGTTCGTTTCTCAATCTCTTGATCAGAATCGTAAAATTCCATATTGAGTTGTTGAGCTAACTGGCGCCCAATAGTGCTTTTTCCGGCACCCATAGGCCCAACCAGAAAGATATTGCGTTTCTCTGCCATTTTTTCGGTACTACTAAGACTATTCGTTAATGGTAAACCCGCTTCACAGACACCCAGCGCAGCAGGACATGAACTGAAACCTCATAAGATATTGCGAGAGTCAGACTGAAAATTATCTCAATACTCAAGCGGGTTTGGCAACTGAATAAATCACCAAGCCTGATTGTTGCAAAACCCGAGTTAGCGTTGCCGGATGGCGGCCAGAACAACATATCCGGCCTACAAATTGCTCTACTTTCAAACAATTGTGCGCAATCCGCAGAACCAATACGTCTGCATCAGCGGACATTCAGCCGTTTATCATCGGTCTTATGCACACCTTCGGCAAGGCAAAGCGCATTAATCAATGCGTCAGCAACGAAAAGCACGACTCTCAAATCGGTACTCCTTGTATGCTAAATACATCCGCACGTCAAATCCCGCAGATGCGTTCAGTGCAAAAACAGCGCTTTTTTATGCATAAATTATTCTGTCGCCACCAGTCTGGGGGTGATAAACACCACTAATTCGCGTCGCTCGTCCTCTTTACCGTCATGGCGGAAGAGCTGACCAAGCCAGGGAATATCCCCCAACAGCGGCACGCTATCGCTACCCGATTTATTTTTTCGCGAAAAAATACCGCCCAGCGCCAGCGTCTCGCCGCTTTTTACCTCTACCTGCGTTTCAATTTCCTGTTTATCTATCGCCAGCACTTCGCCGTCAGCCTGTTGTAGTACCTGACCGGGGACATTCTGGCTGATATGTAACTTCAGGCGGATGCGCCCTTTTTGCAAAACGGTGGGCGTCACCTCCATTCCCAGCACCGCTTCTTTAAATTCCACGGAGGTCGCGCCGCTTTCGCCGCTGGAAACCTGATAAGGAATTTCGCTGCCTTGCTTGATACTGGCTGGCTGCAGATGGGAAGCCAGCAGCCGGGGGCTGGCGATAATATCCAACTGCTGCTTTTGCTCCAGCGCTGACAGCTCCAGATCCAGCAAGCGTCCGTTAATGCGCCCGATGTTAAACCCGACGCGTGAGGTGGCGGCGGCGACGGATAAATCACTGGAAAGCGTCGTCACGTCACCCACCGCGCCCGCTTGCGTCGCGTCAGCCAGCGTCCACTTTACGCCCAGTTCCCGTAGACTCTTTTCGTTAATGGTGACGATATGCGCCGCCAGCTCCACCTGCGCCACCGGCAGATCCATTTGCGATACCCATTTTTCCAGCTCCGCCAGGGCCGCGCGGTTATCGCGTAACAGCAGGCGGTTGGTGCGCTTATCTACCATGATGGTTCCCTTCGCGCTCAGGAGTTTCTCGCCCGCTTTCGCCAGTTCGCCGGCATCGGCGTATTGCAGGCTAATGCTGCGGTTTTCCAGCGGTAAATTAGCCTGAAGCCTTAACCGCTCGGCATCCTGCCGCGCACTGTGTTCTTTCTGCCAGGCCTGTGAATGAACATGGAGAATATTCCCCTCCTGACGCAGCACCAGCCCCGCGCTATTGACCACCGTCTGTAGCGCCTGTTTCCACGGCACATCCGTCAGATGTAGCGATAATGTCCCGCTGACGTCCGGCGACACCACCAGATTCTGCCGCTCCTGCTCGGCTAAAGCCTGCAAAACCTGCACCACAGGGACGTCGTCAACCACCAGCGTCACTTTCGCCGCTTTTCCCGCCTGCGCGGCGGGCATCAAGGCTATCAGTATTATGGCTATCCATCGCTTCATTGTCCGCTCCCTGACGTAGCCACCGCCACTGCGGCGGCGCACAATTTTTACCGGTCGTTAACGTTAAGGCTTCCGCCGTCAGGTGGACAATCGTCCAACCGTTTTCCAGCGTCTGCCCTTCTTCCACTCGCCGCCATTTTTGCTGGCTGTCTTTAAGAATGCCTGTCCATCGCTCGCCTTTACGCACCGCGCCCTGATACCGCCACTGCGAGAGTTCGGCTATCCGGCAGCGATCTTCCGGCGGGCGGAAGGGATCGCGCATTCCTGTCAACATCAGCAAACAAAAACAGAGCAATACACCGCGGCTAACCTTCATTCGCCAGGCGCTCCAGTTGCAGCGTCATCAATAATTCCGCCCCCTCTTTACACAATGAAAACCGACTTACGCTCATCTCGCTTTCGGCCAACCGGACAAACAGCGACGGCACCGCATCCCAGGACGTTTTCAGCGCCAATTCTCCCCCCTGCGCCGATGGCTGCCAGTGCAGCAAACGCAGGGGAGGCGCCTGGAAATCTAACGGCGAAAAAGGACGCGGATTTTCCACGGTGCGCCCGAAAAGCGGTTCAGCCGCGACGCTCAGACGGCGCAGATGACGCCACTGTTGCCGGGCGGCCTCGCGCTGCTGGCTTAACCGCATTTGTTGCGTATCCAGCGTTTTCCAGCCGGGATAGCCCACAGATAACGCAACCGTCAGCGTCAGGCACAGCACGCCTGCACACCAACCAAAAACCCGACCACGGCGCGACATCCCGTACCAGATATCAAAGAGCGCGTTCACGGGCGGCGCTCCTCGTTAACTGATAATGGAACTGCCAGCGCCCTTGCGCATCCTGCTGCGTGGCGCCCGTGCGGTTTAGCGGAAAACTGACATAGTGACGAAGCGATGTCTCAAGCGTGAGCAGGGCGTCAAACGTTCTCGCCAGCCCTTCCAGCTCTAGCGTCTCTTGCTGATAATTGAGGCTTGTCAGCCATGCCTGCTCTGGCAACAGGTTGGCAAGGTCAGTCAAGATAGATTGCCAGGCTTGCGTCAGTTCACGCTGCGCCTGACGTTGTAATCGCGCCTGTTGCTGCCGCTGACGCTGCTGCAACTGCGGTATGTTCGCCGCAAGCGCCGTCGTGTGTCCGTTTTCCGCCGTCAGTAGCAGTTCATTAATCCTTCCCTCCTGCCAAAAAACCAACCGGGCGATCGTCGCGAGGCTTGCTATCAGCAGCAGGGACGCGCCCCATACCACGCACCACAGCCGCAGACGCGCTACGTAATGTTGGCGCCGCCAGGGGAGCAAATTGACAGAATGCGCCATCAGCGTATCTCCCCCATGGCTAAACCCAGCGCAATCGCAAAGCGATAACCGTCCGGCGGAACCGGCGGTTGGCGGACGGTTACGGCGCGCCAGGGGTCGAATTCGCCCTCGGCGCATAACGAAATATGTTCCGGCACGACGGATAATGTTGCGGCAAGGTCATGCAGCGTCGTCGCATCGCGCGCCGATTTACGCCCCCACGCATAGCGCGTCGCCCACAGCCACTGGCTCTCATCGCGCCAGACCAGACATTGCCGCCCCGAAGGTATAAACGGCAGCAAGCGCTGTAACGCGCAGGCATCGGGCGTTACAGCAGCGATGCGCACATTGAGCGTTTGCGCCAGCGTTAACAGCTCTGAAATTTCTTTGCTTTGCACGGCGGTAACGTTGAACGCGGGACTTAGCGCATCGTCCTGAAAGTCGAAACGCAATAAGTCCGGATCCATATCCAGCTCACGCGCCATCGTTTGTGAAAGCCATGCGACTTGCTCACGTTCCCGCAGACGCATCGGCGGATGTGGAAAAGCGCGTTGCAATGTCCGATTTGCGGGAAAAGAGAGATAAATACGGTGACGTAGCGGCAGCTCACGGCTCCAGGGGCGCAGTACGTGAGCCAGCGATTGCGGGTCAGGAATCGTACCCTCTGCCGTGGAGGCGTTCATCAGCGGCAGTCGCCACCAACGTTGCAGGGACCAGCCCGATGCGCCGCGAATAACGGCGATGGCCAGCGCTTCATGCTGCTGAATATGCAATCCTATTTGCCAGGTTTTAAAAGCCATAACGGTCGATCTCCTTATCACCCGTCGCGTTAACGGGTATATCAATGCGTCTGGCTTGCCTTTATACTACCGCGCGTTTGTTTATAAACTGCCCAAATGACACTAAATGGGAAATCTCCAGTGAAGTTCGTAAAGTATTTATTGATCCTTGCAGTATGTTGCATCCTGCTGGGAGCAGGCTCGATTTATGGCCTTTATCGCTATATTGAGCCGCAGCTACCTGACGTCGCGACATTGAAAGATGTGCGTTTGCAAATTCCGATGCAGGTTTACAGCGCGGATGGCGAACTTATCGCGCAATATGGCGAAAAACGTCGTATTCCCGTTACGCTCGATCAAATTCCGCCGGAAATGATCAACGCCTTTATCGCCACCGAAGATAGCCGCTTTTATGAGCATCACGGCATTGACCCGGTAGGTATTTTCCGTGCGGCCAGCGTCGCGCTCTTCTCCGGTCACGCATCGCAGGGAGCAAGTACCATTACCCAGCAACTGGCGCGAAACTTCTTCCTTAGCCCCGAACGCACGCTGATGCGCAAGATCAAGGAAGCGTTTCTGGCGATTCGTATTGAGCAGTTGCTGAATAAAAATGAGATCCTCGAACTCTATCTGAACAAGATCTATCTCGGCTACCGCGCCTATGGCGTTGGCGCGGCGGCACAGGTCTACTTTGGTAAGACGGTCGACCAGCTTAGTCTAAGCGAAATGGCGGTTATCGCCGGACTACCTAAAGCGCCTTCTACCTTTAACCCGCTCTACTCGATGGATCGGGCGATAGCGCGCCGTAACGTAGTGCTTTCGCGAATGTTAAGCGAGGGATATATCACTCAGGCGCAGTACGATCAGGCCCGTAGCGAACCTATCGACGCAAATTATCACGCGCCGGAAATCGCCTTCTCCGCGCCTTATCTGTCGGAAATGGTGCGCCAGGAAATGTATAACCGTTATGGCGAAAGCGCCTATGAAGATGGTTATCGTATTTACACGACCATCACCCGCAAAGTGCAGCAGGCCGCGCAACAGGCGGTGCGTAATAACGTGCTGGACTATGACATGCGCCACGGTTATCGCGGCCCGGCGAATGTGCTATGGAAAGTGGGCGAAACGGCGTGGGACAGTAAAAAAATTACCGATACGTTGAAAGCGTTGCCGACCTACGGACCGCTGCTTCCCGCCGTGGTCACCAGCGCTAATCCGCAAGAGGCGACCGCTGCGCTTGCCGACGGTACGTCCGTTTCGCTACGTATGGAAGGAATGCGTTGGGCGCGGCCTTACCGCTCGGATACACAGCAGGGGCCGACGCCGCGTAAAGTTACCGATGTCGTCCAGACAGGTCAGCAAATCTGGGTTCGTCAGGTGGATAACGACTGGTGGCTGGCGCAGGTACCGGAAGTGAACTCCGCGCTGGTTTCGCTTAACCCGCAAACAGGCGCGGTACTGGCGCTGGTCGGCGGTTTCGATTTTAATCAGAGTAAATTTAACCGCGCGACGCAAGCTTTGCGTCAGGTGGGGTCGAACATCAAACCGTTCCTCTACACCGCCGCAATGGATAAAGGGCTGACGCTCGCCAGTATGCTCAACGATGTGCCGATTTCCCGCTGGGACGCCGGGGCAGGTTCAGACTGGCGTCCGAAAAACTCCCCGCCGCAGTACGCCGGACCGATTCGTTTACGCCAGGGGCTGGGGCAGTCGAAAAACGTGGTGATGGTACGCGCCATGCGCGCCATGGGCGTCGACTATGCGGCGGAGTATCTGCAACGCTTCGGCTTCCCGGCGCAGAATATCGTGCATACCGAATCGCTGGCGCTGGGCTCCGCCTCCTTCACGCCGATGCAGGTTGCGCGCGGTTATGCGGTGATGGCGAACGGCGGTTTCCTGATCGACCCGTATTTCATCAGCAAGATTGAGAACGATCAGGGCGGCGTGATCTTCGAAGCGAAACCGAAAATCGCCTGCCCGGAGTGCGATATCCCGGTCATTTACGGCAATACGCAGAAATCCGACGTGCTGGAAAACACCAATGTGGAAGAGGTCGCGGTTTCGCAAGAGCAGCAAAACAGCGCCGTACCGATGCCTGAGCTGGAACAGGCAAACCAGGCGCTGGTCGCGCAAAACGGCACGCAGGAGTACGCGCCGCATGTGATCAATACGCCGCTGGCGTTTCTGATCAAAAGCGCGCTGAACACCAATATCTTCGGCGAACCCGGCTGGATGGGTACCGGCTGGCGTGCGGCGCGCGACCTTAAACGTCGCGATATCGGCGGCAAAACCGGTACAACCAACAGCTCGAAAGACGCATGGTTCTCCGGCTATGGTCCTGGCGTCGTCACTTCCGTATGGATCGGCTTTGACGATCACCGCCGTGATTTAGGCCGCACCACCGCTTCCGGCGCGATCAAAGATCAAATCTCCGGCTATGAGGGCGGCGCGAAGAGCGCGCAACCTGCATGGGACGCCTATATGAAAGCCGTGCTGGAAGGCGTGCCGGAACAGCCGCTAACGCCGCCGCCGGGCATCGTCACGGTGAATATCGACCGCAGTACCGGACAACTGGCGAGCGGCGGTAATAGCCGTGAAGAGTATTTCATCGAAGGCACGCAGCCGACACAACAGGCGGTACACGAGGTGGGAACCACCATTATTGATAATGGTGAAACACACGAACTGTTCTGATCAAAAAAGGCGCTCCGGCGCCTTTTTTATTGTGTTTAGCGGATGACGGCGAACGGGGAGACAAACTTTCCGTTAGCTTGATCAACGCAGCGCCATCAGGCAATTCGGCCCTGCGCTTTCAACCACTCGCGTACCAGAAACAGCGCGCTGACGTTGCGGGCCTCGTTAAAATCGGGGTCTTCCAGCAGATCCATTAAATGCGCCAGCGGCCAGCGTACCTGCGGCAATGGCTCAGGCTCGTCGCCTTCCAGCGACTCCGGATAGAGATCTTCCGCCACCACGATATTCATTTTGCTGGAAAAATAAGAGGGCGCCATGCTGAGTTTTTTTAAGAAGGTCAGGTTATGCGCGCCAAACCCGACCTCTTCTTTGAGCTCCCGGTTCGCCGCTTCAAAAACGGTCTCGCCCGGGTCGATCAATCCTTTCGAGAAGCCCAGCTCATAGGATTCGGTTCCCACCGCATACTCACGAATAAGAATCAGATGCTCATCAACGATCGGCACAATCATTACCGCCTCACGGGTTGATGGTCGCATACGTTCATACACGCGACGCACGCCGTTGCTGAACTCCAGATCCACGCTTTCTACGTTAAACAGTCGGGATTGTGCGACGGTTTCCACTTTCAGAATGGTGGGTTTTTGTAATGATTTGCTCATTGTGAGAATCTTTGCAGTGTAATCTGTGGTCATTGTGCGACATACCGCACGGTTTCGGCAATGCGAATTGCCGTTTATTTACATTTATGTAACGTAATAAAAATTAATTCTTATTTCAAATTAAAAGTCAATAGGTTGAAATAACTCCAGGAATTTGCTGATATTCCGTTTTTAGTGGTATTGCTATGATTTGCCTTCACTGGGATGCGCTTTACAATGCTCAAGTTCAACTCCACGCTTGCCGATAGCCAACCACAGAAAAATGTTTATTGGACAGGGTGCGACTGACCACGCCTGACAGACTTAGTAAGATGGGGAAAGCATGAGCACCATTCTGATTTTTATAGCTGCTTTGCTGGCCTGCTCTCTACTGGCAATATGGCGGTTCCGGGTAAAGTCCAGACGAGGGAGCTTACCGTGGATCAGCGCCTTTCAGGACGCGCAAACGCGTAAACTGTTGCCCGAAGAGCGCAGCGCGGTAGAAAACTATCTCGATAACCTTAGCCAGATCCAGCAAGTTCCGGGGCCGACAGGCGCCAGTGCTGCGCCCATCTCGCTGACGCTAAACGCGGAAAGCAACAGTGTCGTGATACTGACCCACTCCATCACCCGCTACGGCATTACCACTGACGATCCTAATAAATGGCGCTACTACCTCGACTCCGTCGAAGTCCATCTGCCGCCTTTCTGGGAACAGTACATCAATGATGAAAACAACGTTGAGCTGATCCTCACGGATACGCTGCCGCTGGTGATCTCTTTAAACGGCCATACGCTGCAAGAGTATATGCAGGAGTCGCGCGGCTACGCGCTACAGAATACGGCCTCTACGCAGGCGTCGATTCGCGGCGAAGAGAGCGAGCAGATTGAGCTGTTGAATATCCGTCAGGAGACCCACGAAGAATATGCGCTCAGCCGCCCGGCTGGCTTGCGCGAAGCGTTGTTAATCGTCGCCTCCTTTTTGTTATTCTTTTTCTGCCTGATAACGCCAGACGTTTTTGTACCGTGGATGATAGGCGGCGCTATCCTGTTGCTGGCAGCCGGACTTTGGGGACTTTTTGCGCCGCCGTCGAAAAGCGCGCTGCGGGAAATTCACTGTCTGCGGGGAACGCCCCGCCGCTGGGGACTGTTTGGGGAGAATAATCAGGAGCAGATTAACAATATTTCGCTGGGCATCATCGACCTTATTTACCCTGCCCACTGGCAACCCTACATTACGCAGGATCTTGGGCAACAAACGGATATTGATATTTACCTTGATCGCCATGTCGCGCGCCAGGGCCGGTTTTTATCCCTGCATGATGAAGTGAAAAACTTCCCGTTGCAGCACTGGTTACGCAGCACTGTTATTGCTATCGGTTCGCTGCTGGTGTTGTTTATGCTGCTGTTCTGGATCCCGTTGGATATGCCAATCAAGTTCACGCTATCGTGGATGAAAGGCGCGCAAGCCATTGAAGCGACAACGGTAAAACAGCTTGAAAAAGCTGGCGTGCGGGTGGGCGATACGCTGCACCTGAGCGGTAAAGGAATGTGTAATATTCATTCCGGCGCGACCTGGAGCGGGCAGTCTAACTCACCGTTTATGCCGTTCGATTGCTCGCAAATCATCTGGAATGACGCGCCTGCGCTACCGCTGCCGGAATCAGACCTGGTGAATAAAGCAATGGCGCTAAGCC
The DNA here is from genome assembly GCF_046550615.1 of Salmonella sp. SAL04214. Lineage (NCBI taxonomy): Bacteria > Pseudomonadati > Pseudomonadota > Gammaproteobacteria > Enterobacterales > Enterobacteriaceae > Salmonella > Salmonella sp. SAL04214. The sequence goes on along the minus strand of NZ_JBGDXT010000007.1, from coordinate 176,142 downwards.
AGGCGGTAAATCGTCAGCTCCATCCAAAACCCGAAGACGACTCGCGCGTCAGCGCATCTTTACGCTCCGCGATCCAAAAATCGGGCATGGTATTATTAGATGACTTTGGCGATATTGTTCTGAAAACCGCTGATTTGTGCGCGGCGGAAGACGAGTGCGTGCGCCTGAAAAATGCGCTGGTTAATCTCGGTAACAGTAAGGACTGGAACGCGCTGGTGAAACGCGCGAACGCCGGCAAACTGGACGGCGTCAACGTGCTGCTACGCCCCGTAAGCGCAGAGTCGCTGGAAAATCTGGTCACGACCTCAACGGCGCCGTTTATTTCTCGCGAGACCGCGCGTGCCGCCCAGTCGCTGAATAGCCCCGCTCCCGGCGGATTCCTGATCGCCAGCGATGAAGGCAGCGAACTGGTTGATCAGGCCTGGCCGTCAACGCCGCTGTATGACTATCCCGCGCAGGAACAGTGGAGCGCCTTCCAGCGTCTGGCGCAAACGCTCATGCAGACGCCATTTAGCGCCGAGGGCATTGTCACCAGCGTGTATACCGATGCCAACGGCACGCAGCATATCAGCCTGCATCGTATCCCCGATAAATCCGGCTGGTGGCGTTACCTCGGTACCACGCTGCTGATGCTGGCAATGATAGTGAGCGCGGTCTACAACGGCATTCAGGCGTTCAGACGTTATCAACGCCACCGTACCCGTATGGCGGACATCCAGGAATACTATGAAAGCTGCCTCAATCCCAGGTTAACCGTCTCTCCGGAAAATCTCATCTGATCGCGCCGCCGTGCGACAGGGTATGCTACCCTGTCGCGCAAATTGCGTTACCCTGGAGTTCCCCATGCATATTGATATTGACTGGCAAAACGTGGATACCGTTTTGCTGGATATGGACGGCACGCTGCTCGATCTTGCGTTCGATAACTATTTCTGGCAAAAGCTGGTACCGGAAACCTACGGCGCGCAGCAGGGTATTTCGCCACAGGACGCGCAGGAATATATTCGTCAGCAGTATCATGCCGTACAGCATACGCTAAACTGGTACTGTCTGGATTACTGGAGCGAGCGTCTGGGTCTGGATATTTGCGCTATGACGACGGCGCAAGGGCCGCGCGCTGTTTTGCGCGACGATACCGTACCGTTTCTGAATGCGTTAAAAGCCAGCGGAAAACGTCGGATTCTGCTCACCAATGCGCATCCACATAACCTGGCGGTGAAGCTGGAGCATACCGGTCTGGCCTCACACCTTGATTTATTACTTTCCACCCACACATTTGGTTATCCCAAAGAGGATCAGCGGTTATGGCGCGCTGTCACTGAGGAAACGGGAATAAGCGCAGAGAAAACGCTGTTTATCGATGACAGCGAACCGATTCTCGACGCCGCCGCCCGGTTTGGTATTCGCTACTGTCTTGGCGTGACGAATCCTGATTCCGGCCTGGCGGAAAAGCACTATACGCGCCATCCGTCCCTGAACGACTACCGCCGTCTGATCCCCTCGCTGATGTGAAGGAGACGCCATGAAAGAAAAGTCCTCCGTTGAGGTCAGACTGGATAAATGGCTGTGGGCCGCGCGTTTTTATAAAACCCGCGCGCTGGCCCGCGAGATGATTGAAGGCGGTAAGGTGCATTACAACGGCCAGCGCAGTAAGCCGAGCAAAATCGTCGAGCTGAACGCTACCCTTACCCTGCGTCAGGGAAATGACGAACGGACGGTGATCGTTAAAGCCATCACCGAACAGCGCCGTCCGGCCAGCGAAGCCGTCGCTCTGTATGAAGAGACGGCGGAAAGCGTGGAAAAACGCGAAAAAATGGCGCAGGCGCGCAAGCTTAACGCCCTGACCATGCCGCATCCGGACAGGCGACCGGACAAGAAAGAGCGCCGCGACCTGTTACGATTTAAACACGGCGACAGCGAATAACTGTCACCCGCAAGAGAGATGATTATGCCGCAACATGACCAATTACATCGTTATCTGTTTGAAAACTTTGCCGTTCGCGGCGAGCTGGTGACCGTTTCGGAAACCTTGCAACAGATCCTCGACAATCATACCTACCCGCAGCCGGTGAAAACCGTACTGGCCGAACTGCTGGTCGCCACTAGCCTGCTGACCGCGATGCTGAAGTTTGCCGGTGACATTACGGTACAGCTCCAGGGCGACGGGCCGTTAAGCCTGGCGGTGATCAATGGCAATAATCAGCAGCAGATGCGCGGCGTGGCTCGCGTTCAGGGCGACATCCCTGACAATGCGGATCTCAAAACGCTGGTTGGCAACGGCTATCTGGTGATCACCATTACGCCGGAAGAGGGTGAGCGCTATCAGGGCGTGGTGGGTCTGGAAGGCGATACTCTGGCGGCGTGCCTGGAAGATTACTTCCTGCGCTCCGAGCAGTTGCCGACGCGCCTGTTTATCCGTACCGGCGATGTCGACGGTAAACCGGCGGCAGGTGGAATGTTGCTTCAGGTGATGCCGGCACAGAACGCGCAGGCGGAGGATTTCGACCATCTGGCTATGTTGACGGAAACCATTAAAAGCGAAGAGCTGCTGACGTTACCGGCAAATGATGTGCTGTGGCGTTTGTATCACGAAGAAGAAGTCACGCTCTACGATCCGCAAGATGTTGAATTCAAATGCACCTGTTCACGCGAACGTTGCGCGGGCGCGCTGAAAACATTGCCGGATGAAGAAGTGGACAGCATTCTGGCGGAAGAAGGTGAAATCGATATGCACTGCGATTACTGCGGCAATCATTACCTGTTCAATGCGATGGATATCGCGGAGATCCGTAACAACGCCTCTCCTGCCGATCCACAGGTTCATTAATCGCCTTTCAGTCGACAACATCATTGCCTGATGGCGGCGCTTATCTGGCCTACAGCATCCCGCTCCGTAGGCCGGATAAGGCATTTATGCCGCCATCCGGCAAAAAGCTTACTCGTTGTAGTAATCCACATCCAACCGCTGACCATCAACAATGATATCGCGCCAGGCTTTGGGGGCTGAGTCTAACTGATGCCCGGCAATCGCGTGCAACAGTTGCGTCTTAGAAAACCCGTCCGGCAGTCGGGCGAACGCTTTCTGCGTCCATTTCCCCTCTTTTAAGCCGTAGACCTGGCTCTCGACAACAATAAAGTTATACAGCACCTGCTCAGGCTGACCGTCGCCGTTAAGATCCTGACTCACCAGCACGCAGGCATCCGGTTCAAGGCAGGAATCGTCCGAATAACTCTGCTCTTTGACAAACGCCCAAAATGCGGCATCCGGCTTCTGGCTACCGGGCGCAATCATCACCACCCTCGCTAAATCGTCCGCCGTCGGAGAGACCTTATTTCTCTGCAAAAACGTCATCAGTTCACGATTGCGCTTTCTGTTCTGCGTAAACGCCTCGTCATCCCGCAACGATTTCAACGCTTCCTGGCCAGGTTTGCCGCTGTGATCCAGCATATACAGGCTGATCTGATCCGCAGTAATTTTACCGCTATGGTAACGCGCCATATGGCTGTTGACGCTAATACGCCAGACATCAAGTACAGGCGAGGCCAGCAACAGCAATATCACCAGCGTCAACAAAGAGACGCTCAGTATCACCTTGCCTTGCCACTCACCAGGGTCGCGTCCGCGGCGTAACAGACCGATCAGATAACCGAAGGACCATACCAGCAAGACAGACGCCGTCAGCGCGCCATACAGACGATCCGGCGTCCAGCCGTATTGCTGAATACGTACCCATAACGCCCAGCCCGCCAGCAGCATATATATCGGGGCAACGCACAGCGAGGCGCTAATCATGCCGCGTAGTACGCGCGGATAGGGTAATACGCGCTTTTGCGGTTCGTTGACAATCGCCACGAGGAGCAGCAGCATCAGCGTCAGCGTGGATAGCAGCCCCGCAGCGGAAACACGCGCAGAAATCGCCTCCAGTCCGGTAAAGGGTAACGTCACAATAAACAGCAATGCCAGCAGCGACACCACCGGCAATAAACCCGTCGCGATCAGCGTCAGCAGCTTTTGCACCGCCGCCACAAGGCGCGACTGCGTGCGGGCGAGAATGACCGCCAGCGCCGTAATCAGGCCGATGGTCACATAAATAAAGGCTTCAGTTTCAAAGAAAAGGGTGCTGAAAAAGCGGATGCCCACCAGCCTGAATAGCGCGCTCCAGAGCAGAAGCACCAGCCAGAACAGTCCGTTGGCGACCAGGACGATAAACAATGTCAGTACGTTATGCCATAACCGCATATAAAACTGGGGATAACGCGCCGAACCGGTTTGCGAATGTAACTGATATTGCATCCAGGGTAAGACCAGCATCGCCATCAACACAAGCCGGAGACCATACAGCCAGAGGAGCTCGGCCAGGCGCCATTTCTCCACCGTCTCAACCTGCCATTTCAGCCAGCCGCTCATTGCCAGCACGACCACAAAGGTCAGCCCCAGCCAGCCCCACAGCGCGCGCTGTTTAAAAGAGACCACGGTAAGCAATAGCATTGACGACAACGCTATCGTCGCAGGCATACCATAGAACAGCCAGTCGCTATTTTGTGGTACCAGCCAGGCCATCAGCAGGTAGCACAAGACGCCCTGCAGCAAACCGGTGAGCAACATACCCCAGCGAGTAGTACGTGAAAGCGCTACACTTTCCATGTCGTTATCCAGAATGATGAGAAAGTCGCATTATTGCATCATCTGTTCACCGCCAGGCGTCGTCATGCATAATTCAGAAAAAAACGCAGAGAGGTGAATCGATATTGTTCATGTTGGTGTTACGTAACTTTCTTACATGAATGCGATTACAGTCACATTATGTCGGTCAAAAACACTTCCTTTTAACGTTTTCAGAACATTTTCCACAACAAAAGTAGGTTTCCTGCCATAATAACCGCCGCTGCGTGACAGGAGTCACAGTGTTTTTCGTCAATCGTGATTTTGTCCAGATACGTAAATCTATGAGCCTTGTCGCGGTTAACCAACCTCAAAAAACCTTACTATTTTCGGTAATATATATTGGCTAAGGAGCAGTGATATGCGCGTTAACAATTTAACCCCGCAAGATCTCAAGGCTTATGGTATCAACGACGTCCAGGATATCGTTTACAATCCCAGCTACGACACCCTTTATCAGGAAGAACTTAATCCTGGTCTGGAAGGCTATGAGCGTGGCGTGTTAACTAACCTGGGCGCTGTTGCCGTTGATACCGGTATTTTTACCGGTCGTTCGCCTAAGGATAAGTATATTGTTCGCGACGACACCACGCGTGATACGCTGTGGTGGTCCGATAAGGGTAAAGGTAAAAACGATAATAAGCCGCTTTCCCAGGAAACCTGGCAACACCTGAAAGGTCTGGTGACGCATCAGCTTTCCGGTAAACGCTTATTCATTGTTGATGCGTTCTGCGGCGCAAATGCCGATACGCGTCTTTCCGTGCGCTTTATTACGGAAGTCGCCTGGCAGGCCCACTTCGTTAAAAATATGTTCATTCGCCCAACGGACGAAGAGCTGGTAGGCTTCAAACCTGACTTTATTGTCATGAACGGCGCGAAGTGCACCAACCCGCAGTGGAAAGAGCAAGGGCTGAACTCGGAAAACTTCGTGGCGTTCAACCTGACTGAACGTATTCAGCTTATTGGCGGCACCTGGTACGGCGGCGAAATGAAAAAAGGGATGTTCTCGGTAATGAACTACCTGCTGCCGCTCAAAGGTATCGCCTCAATGCACTGTTCCGCCAACGTGGGTGAAAAAGGCGATGTCGCGGTCTTCTTCGGCCTTTCCGGTACCGGAAAAACCACTCTGTCCACCGACCCGAAACGTCGTCTGATTGGCGATGATGAGCACGGTTGGGATGACGACGGCGTGTTCAACTTTGAAGGCGGCTGCTACGCCAAAACCATCAAACTGTCGAAAGAAGCGGAGCCAGAAATTTATCATGCGATTCGCCGTGATGCGCTGCTGGAAAACGTCACCGTGCGCGAAGACGGCACCGTTGATTTCGACGATGGTTCCAAAACCGAAAACACCCGCGTCTCTTACCCGATCTATCATATCGATAACATCGTTAAGCCCGTATCCAAAGCAGGTCACGCCACCAAGGTTATCTTCCTGACGGCGGATGCTTTCGGCGTGTTGCCGCCGGTTTCCCGTTTAACCGCTAACCAGACGCAGTACCACTTCCTGTCGGGTTTCACCGCTAAACTGGCCGGCACCGAACGCGGCGTCACCGAACCGACTCCCACCTTCTCCGCCTGCTTCGGCGCCGCGTTCCTGACGCTGCACCCGACGCAGTATGCTGAGGTGCTGGTGAAACGTATGCAGGCAGCGGGCGCGCAGGCTTATCTGGTTAACACCGGCTGGAATGGCACCGGCAAACGTATCTCCATCAAAGATACGCGCGCGATTATCGACGCCATTCTGAACGGTTCTCTTGATAACGCGGAAACCTTCCGTCTGCCGCTGTTCGATCTGGCGATCCCGACTGAACTGCCAGGCGTGGATACCCACATTCTCGACCCGCGTAACACCTACGCGTCGCCGGAACAATGGCAGGAAAAAGCCACCGCGCTGGCGAAACTGTTCATTGAGAACTTCGAGAAGTATACGGATACCCCGGCAGGCGAAGCGCTGGTTAGCGCCGGACCGAAGCTGTAAGGAACAGGCCGGATGGCGGCTTTGAACAGCGTCATCCAGCGTTAAGAAGAAAGGGAGGATAATACCTCCCTTTCTTATGCCTCTTTTGTCGTCCCCTGGACGCGAGCCACAGGAACCGGTAGCCAGGCGCGAATTGACAATCCGCCACGCTCGCTGGTGCCAATCTCCAGCATCCCGTTATGGTTATCGATAATGCGCTGCACAATCGCCAGCCCCAGCCCTGTGCCACTGGTGCTACGGGCGCTGTCGCCGCGTACAAAAGGCTGGAACAGATGTTTACGCTGCTCCGGCTTAATGCCCGGCCCGTCATCTTCTACCTGGAACCAGGCGCGATGCGACTCGGTGCCGCTGCTGACCTTAATCCAGCCGTTGCCATAGCGGGCAGCATTGACCACCATATTCGCCACCGCGCGCTTAATCGAGAGCGGGTGCATTTTCACCTGGATACTGCCTGCCTGAAGCGCAGTGTTAATCTCACGCTCATAGCCGCTTTCCGCCGCAATCACCTCGCCCAGTACGGAATTGAGATCCGCCATCTCCATTGGCATTTCCTGACCGGTACGCAGATAGTCAATAAACTGTTCGATAATGGCGTTACACTCTTCGATGTCTTTATTGATCGACTCCGCGAGATAACCGTCTTCCTCGCCCATCATCTCCGTCGCCAGACGAATACGGGTCAGCGGCGTGCGCAAGTCGTGGCTGACGCCCGCCATCAATAGCGTACGGTCATCGGCCAATTGTTTCACGCCGGCTGCCATATGGTTAAACGCCCGAGTCACAGAGCGCACCTCAGAGGCGCCATATTCACGCAGCGGCGGCGGAATAATTCCCTTCCCTACCTGCAAGGCGGCATGTTCAAGATCCACTAACGGTCGATTCTGTATACGAATAAACAGCCACGCGCCGCCTATCGCCAGGAGCATGATCGCCAGCGTGTAACGGAAAAGCGGAGAAAAATCGCCCTGATGAATTTCAGTCAGCGGCACGCGCACCCAGATATTGGGCGACAGCCAGGTTTTGAGCCACACGACGGGCGAGCTTTTGTTGACCTCAACCCGCACTTCCGTCGGGCCGCCTAATTGCTGCGCCATCTGGTGGCTTAAGAATTCGTAGTGTTGCGCCCAACGCAGCCCGGCCTCTTCAGCGGCTTCGTTGGTGTAGAGAGAGATCCCCAGCTCGCGATAGATTTCCCGGCGAAACGCAGGCGGCACGACTAACTGCGTGCCGTCCTCCAGTTGCAGCTTATCGGTCATCAGCATACGGACTTCGTAAGCCAGAACCTTATTAAACTGCTGGAGGCTCGGCAAAATCGCGAAGTTCAGCACCACCAGGTAGGTCGTCACCAGGCTGACGAACAGCAAGGTGACGATGAGCAACAGCGTGCGGGCAAATGAACTTCGCGGTGAGAAGCGCATTCGCCTCATGCTTTAGAACCGTCCGGTACAAAGACGTAGCCCAGGCCCCAGACGGTCTGAATATAACGCGGATGTGCCGGATCTTCTTCCACCATACGGCGCAGGCGGGAGATCTGGACGTCGATGGAGCGTTCCATCGCGGAATACTCGCGGCCACGGGCCAGATTCATCAGCTTATCGCGAGAGAGCGGCTCGCGCGGATGGCTGACTAACGCTTTCAGTACCGCAAACTCCCCGCTGGTCAGCGGCATCGGTTCATCTTCACGGAACATCTCGCGCGTACCGAGGTTCAGTTTAAACTTACCGAACGCGATAACGGCCTCTTCCTGCGACGGCGCGCCGGGCAGTTCGTTTGCCTGACGACGTAACACGGCGCGAATACGCGCCAACAGCTCGCGCGGGTTAAACGGTTTAGGAATGTAGTCATCGGCGCCGATTTCCAGCCCGACGATACGGTCAACTTCTTCACCCTTCGCCGTGACCATAATGATCGGCATTGGATTACTTTGACTACGCAGGCGACGACAAATCGACAGACCATCTTCACCTGGCAGCATTAAATCCAGTACCATGAGATGGAAAGATTCACGGGTCAGCAGACGATCCATCTGCTCGGCGTTAGCGACGCTTCGAACCTGGAAGCCCTGCTCGGTCAGATAACGTTCCAGTAGCGCCCGCAGACGCATATCGTCATCAACCACCAGAATCTTATAATTCTCTTGCATTGTCTGTACTCCCAAAGGTTCGCAACAAATGTAAGTGTGTATTCTTAAAAAAGCTCACGTGAGTCACCAGCAAATTCTGGTATGAATTTCAGGCTAAATTGTTACAAAGCATATTTAACAGCAGCTTAAATATACAATTAATCGGCAACCCCATTATTTATTCTGTCGGGACGATCACGTTATACCCCGTGTGCGCAATATCGACAGCAAAGGTAAATCAACGAGATGAAAACGCCCCTGATCACCCGCGAAGGGTACGAAACACTCAAACAAGAGCTCAATTATCTCTGGCGTGAAGAGCGCCCGGAGGTCACCAAAAAAGTGACCTGGGCTGCGAGTCTGGGCGACCGCAGCGAGAATGCCGACTATCAGTATAATAAAAAGCGCCTGCGTGAGATCGACAGACGCGTCAGATATCTGACCAAATGCATGGAAAATCTCAAAATCGTGGATTATTCCCCGCAGCAGGAGGGCAAAGTCTTCTTCGGCGCCTGGGTGGAAATTGAAAATGATGACGGCGATACGCTGAAGTTCCGCATTGTCGGCTACGATGAAATTTTCGGACGTAAGGATTACATCTCTATCGACTCGCCGATGGCGCGGGCGCTACTGAAAAAAGAAGTGGGCGATCTGGCGGTGGTCAACACCCCTGTCGGCGAAGCAAACTGGTACGTCAATGCGATCGAATACGTCAAATAAGACAAGAAGAATCCTAAGCCCCCGCTGATGGCTGGCATTTTTGCCAGCCAATCCGTATAACTATCCCCTGATTTTTATCCTGAAGACGAAGCTAACCCATGATGAATGATTCTTTCTGCCGCATTATTGCGGGTGAAATCCAGGCAAATGCCGGGCAGGTTGAAGCTGCCGTTCGCCTGCTTGACGAAGGGAACACCGTGCCGTTTATCGCACGTTATCGTAAAGAAATCACCGGCGGTCTGGATGACACGCAGTTGCGTAACCTGGAAACGCGTCTGGGCTATCTGCGTGAGCTGGAAGACAGGCGTCAGGCCATCCTCAAGTCCATTTCCGAACAAGGCAAACTGACCGATGAGCTGGCTGGCGCCATCAACGCTACGTTAAGTAAGACCGAGCTCGAAGACCTCTACCTGCCCTATAAACCTAAACGCCGCACCCGTGGACAAATCGCCATTGAAGCCGGCCTTGAGCCGCTGGCCGATCTGCTCTGGAACGAGCCGTCCCACGATCCTGACGTGGAAGCGGCAAAGTACATTGATGGCGACAAAGGCGTGGCGGACACGAAAGCCGCGCTCGACGGCGCACGCTACATTCTGATGGAGCGCTTTGCCGAAGACGCCGCATTGCTGGCGAAAGTGCGTGATTACCTGTGGAAGAACGCCCATCTGGTCGCCACCGTCGTGAACGGCAAAGAGGAAGAAGGGGCAAAATTCCGCGACTATTTCGACCATCATGAGCCCATTGCTAACGTCCCGTCTCACCGTGCGCTGGCCATGCTCCGTGGTCGTAACGAAGGCATTCTGCAACTTTCGCTCAATGCCGACCCACAGTTTGATGAGCCGCCGAAAGAGAGCTACTGCGAGCAGATCATCATGGACCATCTCGGCCTGCGGCTAAATAACGCCCCGGCGGATAGCTGGCGCAAAGGCGTAGTGAGCTGGACGTGGCGTATCAAAGTCTTAATGCACCTCGAAACCGAACTGATGGGCACCGTGCGCGAACGTGCGGAAGATGAAGCGATTAACGTGTTTGCCCGTAACCTGCACGACCTGCTGATGGCAGCCCCCGCAGGCCTGCGCGCCACAATGGGCCTTGATCCTGGCCTGCGTACCGGCGTAAAAGTCGCTGTCGTTGACGGCACCGGCAAGCTGGTGGCGACGGATACCATTTATCCGCATACCGGTCAGGCGGCCAAAGCGGCTACCGTGATCGCCGCGCTGTGCGAAAAATACCACGTCGAACTGGTCGCGATTGGCAACGGTACGGCCTCGCGTGAAACCGAACGCTTCTATCTCGACGTACAAAAACAGTTCCCGAACGTGACGGCGCAGAAAGTGATCGTCAGCGAAGCGGGGGCGTCCGTGTATTCCGCTTCTGAGCTGGCGGCGCAGGAGTTTCCGGATCTCGACGTCTCCCTGCGCGGCGCGGTCTCTATCGCGCGTCGTCTGCAGGATCCGCTGGCGGAACTGGTGAAAATCGATCCGAAATCGATCGGCGTCGGCCAATATCAACACGATGTCAGCCAGACCCAGTTGGCCCGTAAACTGGATGCGGTGGTCGAAGACTGCGTAAATGCCGTCGGCGTCGATTTGAATACCGCCTCCGTACCGCTGCTGACCCGCGTCGCAGGCTTAACGCGCATGATGGCGCAAAACATCGTCGCCTGGCGCGATGAGAACGGTCAGTTCCAGAACCGCCAGCAACTGTTGAAGGTGAGCCGTCTGGGGCCGAAAGCGTTTGAACAGTGCGCGGGCTTCCTGCGTATTAACCACGGCGATAACCCGCTGGATGCCTCAACCGTCCACCCGGAAGCCTATCCGGTTGTCGAACGCATTCTGGCGGCGACGCAGCAAGCGCTAAAAGATCTGATGGGCAACAGCAACGAATTGCGTCACCTCAAGGCCGCTGATTTTACCGACGATAAATTCGGCGTACCGACCGTGAGCGATATCATCAAAGAGCTGGAAAAACCGGGCCGCGACCCGCGTCCTGAATTTAAAACCGCGCAATTCGCCGATGGCGTCGAAACCATGAACGACCTGCTGCCGGGGATGATTCTGGAAGGGGCGGTCACTAACGTCACTAACTTCGGCGCGTTTGTCGATATCGGCGTTCATCAGGATGGCCTGGTGCATATCTCCTCGCTCTCGAATAAGTTCGTTGAAGATCCACACACCGTGGTGAAAGCGGGCGATATTGTGAAGGTGAAAGTGCTGGAAGTGGATCTGCAACGTAAGCGTATCGCGCTGACGATGCGTCTGGACGAACAGCCCGGCGAAACCGCCGCTCGCCGCGGCGGCGGCGCCGATCGCGCGCAGGGCAACCGCCCGGCGTCAAAAGCGGCGAAACCGCGCGGTCGTGACGCCCAGCCAGCCGGTAACAGCGCCATGATGGACGCGCTGGCAGCGGCAATGGGGAAAAAACGCTAATCGGGTAATACGCAGGCCGGGTTACTTCTTATCCGGCCTGCGATTTTGCAATACGTCCAACCCTTTCTTTTTTAATTAACAATTAAATCTTACCCATTAGAATCTGTTAATTAATTTCCTTCTGCTATCCGCACTATTAATTATCACTTTATTAACAGATGAAACCTTAATTAAACATTAAAAACGGTGGATATTTGCACAATAGGGGTATTTGCAAAAAGACAAATAAATGTTGAGCCATATCAACATCGGCGCAAATTATCGCTTATTTGTACATTCCGTCACATTTTAATCGTTGAAGATAGAAACCATTCTCATTATCATTGTGTTGTTGATTATTTACTCTTTCCTTCGTTGGCTAAACATCGGGTCTCCTGCCGCCCCCCTGAGCGCCGCATGAGGTATACATCCAGTTAGTAAGAAACAAGTAGGTCGTATGCAATTCACTCCTGACACTGCGTGGAAAATCACCGGCTTTGCGCGTGAAATCAGCCCGGCGTATCGTCAAAAACTGCTTTCGCTCGGCATGTTGCCCGGCTCTTCATTTAATGTCGTCCGCGTCGCGCCCTTAGGCGATCCGATCCATATCGAAACACGACGCGTGAGTCTGGTTTTGCGTAAAAAGGATTTGGCGTTAATAGAAGTGGAAGCGGTTTCCTGTTAATACAGTGAGTCTATAAAAATGAAAAAATTAACCATTGGTTTAATTGGTAATCCTAATTCCGGCAAGACCACCTTATTTAACCAACTCACCGGCGCGCGTCAGCGCGTGGGGAACTGGGCGGGCGTCACCGTCGAGCGTAAAGAGGGCCAGTTCGCGACAACTGACCACCAGGTCACGCTGGTAGATTTACCCGGCACCTATTCTCTGACGACCATCTCGTCACAAACCTCTCTCGACGAACAGATCGCCTGCCACTACATCCTGAGCGGCGACGCCGACCTGTTGATAAACGTTGTGGACGCCTCCAATCTGGAGCGCAACCTCTATTTGACGCTGCAACTGCTGGAGCTGGGTATTCCCTGTATTGTCGCGCTCAACATGCTGGATATCGCCGAAAAACAGCAGGTTCGTATTGATGTCGACGCTCTGTCCACGCGTCTGGGTTGCCCTGTCGTACCGCTGGTATCGACTCGCGGCCGCGGTATCGAGGCGCTGAAACTGGCCATTGACCGTCACAACGCTAACGACAACGTCGAACTGGTGCATTATGCCCAGCCGCTGCTGCGCGAAGCGGGTTTCCTGGCCGACGCGATGGCCCAGGAGATGCCTTTACAACAGCGCCGCTGGCTGGGTCTGCAAATGCTGGAGGGCGATATCTACAGCCGGGCTTACGCAGGCGAGGCGGCGCAAAACCTGGACACCTCCCTGGCCCGTCTGAAGGACGAAATGGACGACCCGGCGCTGCATATCGCCGACGCCCGTTACCAGTGTATCGCCGCTATTTGCGACGTGGTCAGCAATACCCTGACAGCCGAACCCAGCCGCTTCACCAGGGCGGTCGATAAAATTATCCTGAACCGCTTCCTCGGCTTACCGATTTTTTTGTTCGTGATGTACCTGATGTTCCTGCTCGCCATTAACATCGGCGGCGCGTTGCAACCCCTGTTTGATGCTGGTTCCGTCGCCATCTTTATTCATGGCATTCAATGGATTGGCTACACGTTGCACTTCCCGGATTGGTTAACCATCTTCCTGGCGCAAGGTCTTGGCGGCGGGATCAATACCGTCCTGCCGCTGGTGCCGCAAATCGGGATGATGTACCTGTTCCTCTCCTTCCTTGAAGACTCCGGTTATATGGCGCGCGCGGCCTTCGTCATGGATCGCCTGATGCAGGCGCTGGGACTACCGGGTAAATCCTTCGTGCCGCTGATTGTCGGCTTCGGCTGTAACGTACCTTCCGTGATGGGCGCCCGCACGCTTGACGCTCCGCGCGAACGCCTGATGACCATCATGATGGCGCCGTTTATGTCCTGTGGCGCGCGCCTGGCGATTTTCGCCGTCTTTGCCGCCGCCTTCTTCGGGCAAAACGGCGCGCTGGCGGTCTTCTCGCTGTACGTGCTGGGTATTGTCATGGCGGTATTAACCGGCCTGATGCTGAAGCATACCATTATGCGCGGCGAAGCCTCTCCGTTTGTGATGGAGCTGCCGGTTTACCACGTCCCGCATATCAAGAGCCTGATCATCCAGACCTGGCAACGCCTGAAAGGTTTTGTACTACGCGCCGGTAAAGTCATTATCATCGTGAGTATTTTCCTGAGCGCGTTTAACAGCTTCTCGCTGAGCGGCAAAATCGTCGATAACATTAATGACTCCGCCCTCGCCTCCGTAAGCCGCGTCATCACGCCAGTCTTTAAACCGATCGGCGTCCATGAGGATAACTGGCAAGCGACCGTGGGTCTGTTTACGGGCGCCATGGCGAAAGAAGTTGTCGTCGGTACGTTGAACACGCTCTACACCGCCGAAAATATTCAGGACGAAGCGTTTAATCCTGCCGACTTTCACCTCGGCGATGAACTGCTGGGCGCGGTTGACGATACCTGGCAAAGCCTGAAAGACACCTTTAGCCTGAGCGTACTGGCTAACCCGATCGAAGCGAGTAAAGGCGACGGCGAAATGGCGACCGGCGCGATGGGCGTGATGGGTCAAAAATTCGGCAGCGCCGCAGCGGCGTACAGTTACCTGATTTTCGTCCTGCTTTACGTACCGTGTATCTCGGTAATGGGCGCTATCGCCCGCGAGTCCAGTCGCGGCTGGATGGGCTTCTCCATCCTGTGGGGGCTGAATATCGCCTATTCGCTCGCCACGCTGTTCTACCAGGTTACCAGCTTCAGTCAACACCCGACATACAGCCTGATCTGTATTCTGGCAGTGATCGTCTTTAACGTTGTGGTGTTAAGCCTGTTGCGCCGCGCCCGCAGCCGTGTAGACATTGAACTGCTGGCAACCCGCAAAAACGTCAGTTCCTGTTGTTCGGGCACTGCGGGCAATTGTCACTAAGGGATGTAAAAAATGGCTTCATTGATACAGGTTCGCGATCTACTGGCGCTACGGGGGCGTATGGAGGCAACGCAAATCAGCCATACGCTGCACGCTCCGCAGCCCATGATCGACGCCATGCTGAATCAACTGGAGATCATGGGTAAAGCGGTACGTATCCCGGAAGAACCGGACGGCTGCCTTTCAGGCAGCTGTAAAAGTTGTCCGGAAGGTAAAGCCTGCCTGCGCGAATGGTGGGCCTTGCGTTAACCTTCGCCGGGTAGCGACGTAACGCGTCCTATCCGGCCTTTATTCCGCGTTATGTTGCCCGGTACGCGTCACGCTGCCGGGCAATTTTGCGTCATGCCTTCCACAAAGATGAAAGCGTTACCGCCGTGCGCATTTATCTCCCCATGCGCCTCGCAAGCGCACTAATCCTCTACTGCAATCAGCACGGTCTGCGCGTAGTGTCACGCCATTGAACTTCACCGATGACGGATCGATATGGCGACCTCAACAACATCCACGCCGCATGACGCGGTATTCAAACAGTTTTTATGCCACCCCGATACTGCACGGGATTTTTTGGAAATTCATCTCCCGACGACATTACGTCAAATCTGTAATCTGAATACGTTACGGCTGGAGTCCGGTAGCTTTATTGAAGAGGATTTACGCCCCCATTATTCCGATATTCTTTGGTCGCTGGAAACAAGTGAAGGTGACGGTTACATTTACGTGGTTATTGAACATCAGAGTACGCCGGACGCGCATATGGCATTTCGGCTGATGCGTTACGCAATGGCTGCAATGCAACGGCACCTGGAGGCCGGGCATAAGACGTTGCCGTTAGTGGTGCCAATGCTGTTTTATCACGGAAACCGCAGCCCGTATCCGTTCTCATTATGCTGGCTGGATGAATTTGCCGACCCGGTGATGGCGCGTAAGCTATACGCCACCGCCTTTCCTCTGGTCGATATTACGGTCGTGCCGGACGACGAGATTATGCGACACCGACGGGTCGCGCTGCTGGAACTCATACAAAAACACATCCGCCAGCGTGATCTGATGGGGCTTGTCGAACAGCTGGTCGCCCTGCTGGTTAAGGGATACGCTAATGACACCCAGCTTCAAAGTTTGTTTAATTACATGATGCACACTGGCGACGCCGCGCGCTTCAATACGTTTATCCGCCAGGTGGCTATGCGTATCCCACAGCATAAGGAGAAGATCATGACTATCGCAGACAGATTACGTCAGGAAGGACATCGTAACGGGTTACAGAAAGGGCTACAGCAAGGCAAACAGGAAGGCCAACGGCTCGCCGCATTGCGCATTGCCCGCTCCATGCTAAACGATGGTTTCGATCGCGATACCGTGCTTAGGGTTACCGGGCTGGCGCCTGCCGATCTGGCGTCTGAAAGCCATTAACCTTGCAGAATGGTCCGGGCCCGGCAACGCCCTGGTTACAGCGATGATTTTAGCGTCATCAGCGCCTGACAAAACGCCGCCGGATGCGAGATAAACGGCGCATGGGCCGCCTTCGCCATTATCTGTGATGTACTGTGCGGCCATAACGTATCGAGCAAAGGCACCATTTTACGCGGCACCAGACCGTCCAGATAACCATACAAACGCAAAAATGGCATGTTCACATTTTTAAGCGCTTCTCGTAGATCGACCGTTTTTAAGATTTCCAGTCCGCCATTGAGCACCTCTACATCCGGCATAGGCTGCGCCAGCACCACGCTTTTTAAGGTGCGGGCATCCTGACGCGCCGTCTCCGTCCCTAACGTTTGCAGCGCCAGAAAACGCTCCACCGTGCGCTGAAAATCGTCGCTAAGCTGCTGCTGGAATCCGCCGAGGATTTCTGGTTTTATTCCCGGCCACCCTTCACGCGCGCTAAAGCATGGCGAAGAGGCGACAGTCACCAGCGCCTGGACGCGTTCAGGGTGGGTGAGCGCCATCTGACTCGCCACCAGGCCACCCAGGCTCCAGCCAAGCCAGATAGCCTGGTCCGGCGCGTTTTTCGCTACCTGCGCCGTCATATCTTCAAGCGTCATGGCGCCAAACCCCGAGCTGCGACCATAGCCCGGCAAGTCGACCAGATGCAGCGTAAAATGCGAGCCGAGTTCCTCGCGAATGCAATGCCATACCTCCGCGTTCAATCCCCATCCGTGCAGCAGCACAAGATGACAATTTCCCTCGCCGTAGGTCTGCCACCAGATGTCATTCATCAGTTACTGTTCTCTTTTGTCTAACAAGGATGCACCTATGCTAACAGTACCGGGATTATGCTGGCTATGCCGAATGCCGCTGGCGTTAAGCCACTGGGGGATTTGTTCCGTATGCGCGCGCGCCGTTCGTCAGCGCGTCAGTCTGTGTCCGCAATGCGGATTACCTGCCGCGCATCCTTCGCTCCCCTGCGGTCGCTGCCTGCAAAAACCGCCGCCCTGGCAGCGTCTGGTGAGCGTCAGTGACTATACGCCGCCCTTGAGTTTACTGGTGCATCAGCTTAAATTTACCCGCCGCAGCGAAATTGCCGCCGCTCTGGCGCGTCTACTGTTGCAGGAAGTCCTCATGGCGCGCCGCAGCACTGGCTTGCAGCTTCCCGACAGAATCGTCAGCGTTCCGCTCTGGTCGCGCCGACACTGGCGGCGGGGATTTAACCAAAGCGATCTGTTATGTCAACCGTTAGCGCGCTGGCTGGGCTGCGCGTGGGACAGCCAGACCATCACGCGGGTACGGGCGACCGCAACACAACATCATCTCAGCGCCAGATTACGTAAACGCAATTTGAAAAACGCGTTTCGCCTTGAATTGCCGGTACAGGGTCTCCATATGGTTATTGTGGATGATGTCGTCACTACCGGAAGTACCGTCGCGGAAATCGCGCAACTGCTTTTGCGCAACGGCGCAGCGACTGTCCAGGTATGGTGCCTGTGTCGAACCTTGTAGAGCCTCGATGATGGGCGTATTATAACCAACTAAAATAGTCAACTATTAGGCCATTACTATGATCCGTATTTCCGATGCTGCACAAGCGCACTTTGCCAAACTGCTGGCAAATCAGGAAGAAGGAACGCAAATCCGCGTATTTGTCATTAATCCCGGCACTCCTAACGCAGAGTGCGGTGTTTCTTATTGTCCGCCCGACGCCGTAGAAGCCACCGATACTGCACTGAAATTTGACCTGTTGACCGCTTATGTTGATGAACTGAGCGCGCCCTATCTGGAAGACGCGGAAATTGATTTCGTGACCGACCAGCTAGGTTCTCAACTTACATTGAAAGCGCCAAACGCGAAGATGCGCAAAGTGGCCGATGACGCGCCGCTGATGGAGCGCGTGGAATATGCTCTGCAATCGCAGATTAATCCGCAGTTGGCGGGCCACGGCGGTCGCGTCTCACTGATGGAAATTACCGATGAAGGCTATGCAATTCTGCAGTTTGGCGGCGGTTGTAACGGTTGCTCGATGGTTGACGTCACGCTGAAAGAAGGGATCGAGAAACAGTTGCTGAATGAATTCCCGGAACTGAAAGGGGTTCGCGATCTGACCGAACACCAGCGCGGCGAGCACTCCTACTACTAATATTTTCCCGCATCCATGCCCGATGGCGCTTGCGCCTGTCGGGCCTTGTCTGCCCCACCGTAGGCCGAATAAGGCGTATACGCCGCCATCCGGCGCTATCAGCCACATCTCAGAACAATGGTCCTTCTTCTTTCGCCGATAACATGACCTGTGTCTCATAATTTAAATTTTGCCTGCCAGGGTCATTTTCAACACCCATATGTTACCCGTATCATTCTTATGGGCACCTAACATCCATATAACATCTGACTACGCTCATTCGTTTCAACGGTAATCAGTATTGGTGCTATTGCGACTCTGTTCCCGTCGGGAACAACAGGAATTTGTCGTCGAAACAATGACGTTACCCATAACAAAGTAAAGGCCAGGTAAATCATGCCATTAGTCATCGTTGCTATCGGTGTTATCTTGTTACTTCTTCTGATGATCCGCTTCAAAATGAACGGATTTATCGCCCTTGTCCTGGTAGCGCTCGCTGTCGGGTTGATGCAGGGAATGCCGCTGGATAAAGTCATCGGCTCCATCAAAGCCGGTGTCGGCGGTACGCTTGGCAGTCTGGCCCTGATTATGGGGTTCGGCGCCATGCTGGGCAAAATGCTTGCCGACTGCGGCGGCGCTCAACGTATCGCCACTACCCTGATCGCGAAATTTGGTAAAAAGCATATCCAGTGGGCCGTCGTGTTAACCGGCTTTACCGTCGGCTTCGCTCTGTTCTATGAAGTGGGCTTCGTTCTGATGCTGCCGCTGGTATTCACCATTGCCGCAGCGGCGAATATCCCGTTACTGTACGTCGGCGTGCCGATGGCCGCGGCGCTCTCCGTCACACACGGTTTCCTGCCGCCGCACCCGGGCCCAACCGCAATCGCCACGATTTTCCATGCCGATATGGGTAAGACGCTGCTGTTTGGTACGATTCTGGCAATCCCGACCGTGATCCTTGCCGGACCGGTTTACGCCCGTTTCCTGAAAGGCATCGATAAGCCGATCCCGGAAGGCCTGTACAGCGCGAAAACTTTTACGGAAGAAGAGATGCCGGGCTTTGGCGTCAGCGTCTGGACGTCGCTGGTTCCGGTTATTCTGATGGCGATGCGTGCGATTGCCGAGATGATTCTGCCAAAAGGCCACGCTTTCCTGCCCGTTGCCGAGTTCCTGGGCGACCCGGTAATGGCTACGTTAATTGCCGTACTGATTGCGATGTTCACCTTTGGCCTGAACCGCGGGCGTTCAATGGATCAGATTAACGATACGCTGGTCTCTTCCATCAAAATTATCGCCATGATGCTGCTGATCATTGGCGGCGGCGGCGCGTTCAAGCAGGTGCTGGTCGATAGCGGCGTGGATAAATACATCGCTTCAATGATGCATGAAACCAATGTCTCTCCGCTGTTGATGGCGTGGTCTATCGCGGCGGTGCTGCGTATCGCGCTGGGCTCTGCGACTGTCGCGGCGATTACCGCAGGCGGCATTGCGGCGCCGCTGATCGCCACTACCGGCGTTAGCCCTGAACTGATGGTTATCGCGGTCGGTTCCGGGAGCGTGATTTTCTCTCACGTCAACGACCCGGGCTTCTGGCTGTTCAAAGAGTATTTCAATTTGACTATCGGCGAGACCATTAAATCCTGGTCGATGCTGGAAACGATCATCTCCGTCTGCGGCCTGATCGGCTGTCTGCTACTGGGTATGGTGGTTTAAGCGAGGCGGCTTGTAGGCCGGATAAGGCAGCAATGTGCGCCAGGATTGCCTGATGGCGCTGCGCTTATCAGGCCTACGTGCTCTCACCATCATAAAGCCGGGGAAATCCCCGGCTTTATTACTTCTTCTTCGCGGCCGCTTTTCGGCGCTTATCCAAATCCTTAATCAACTTGTTTACGCCCTCATCGGCAAACATGGCCTCAAGAGATGCAGACAATTTCCGCCGCCAGTTTTTATACTGATCGCTGGTGCCCGGTACGTTAACCGGATCGGCCATATCCAGCCAGTCCTCCGGCTGAAGCCCCAACAGACCGCTGTTACTGTCGGCGATATAGCGCTGAAGCCCGCGATTTAGCGTTGGCGTCATCGACATTAACGATGCCTTATGCCCGGCGCGTTTTGGCAGACAGCCATATTTATGCAGCGCGTCCAATAGACCCTGTTTCGCCCGCTCGCGATCCTCATACAGCCCGCGCAGAATCACTTCATCCGGATAAAGCCCCAGAGCTTTACCCAACGTCAGGTCACCGCATTCCCAATAGCCGCGCAGCGTGGGGAGATCGTGCGTCGAGGCGACAGCCATCGATTGTTGCGGATACGCGCCTGGCGCGCGGAAGTTTTTCTCAAGGTCATTTTCAAACCACAGCACTTTATAAGAATAGACCCCGCTATCGCGCAGCTTGCCGACAATCTCAACTGGCACCGTCCCCAGATCTTCGCCTATCACCATACAGCGGTGACGTTGGCTCTCCAGCGCCAGAATAGCCAACAGATCGTCAACCGGATACTGAACATATGCCCCGCGATCCGCTGTTTCGCCATACGGTATCCACCACAGACGCAGCAACGACATGACATGGTCAATGCGCAACGCGCCACAGTTTTGCATATTGGCGCGCAGCAGGTCGATAAAGGGCTCATACGCCCGGGCGACAATAATATGCGGGTCCATTGGCGGCAGCCCCCAGTTCTGACCGAGCGGGCCGAGGATATCCGGCGGCGCGCCGACAGATGCTTTCAGGCAGTACAGCTCCCGGTCGCACCAGGTTTCCGCGCCGCCTTCCGCTACGCCAACCGCCAGATCGCGGTACAGACCAATCGGTAGTTTAAAACTCTGGCAGGTATCCCAGCAGGCGGCGAATTGGCGCCAGGCCAGCCACTGAAGCCAGAGGTAAAACTCCACCTCTTCGCGGTGCGCTTCACAGAATTGTTTTACAGCGGGAGACTCTACCGACTGGTACGCCTCCGGCCAGGCTGGCCAGCCCCAGCGCTGCTCATCCTCTTTTACCTGATACGCATGCAGCGCGTCGAATGCCGCCTGCCAGTAAAGGCTCTCGCCTTCGCGGGCGATAAAGTGACGAAACTCCGCCATTTGCGCATCGTCGCGAGCGGCAAACCGCGTCCACGCCATCCGCAGCGCCGTAATTTTCAGCGCGGTAACGGTAGCGTAATCCACCCATTGCGCATCGCGCGCCTGTCGCAGCTGTTGCTGTGTGGCGGGCATTTGCCACCATGCCTGCGCCTCTTCGCTCAGGCGGAAATCTTCGACGGCGTTGACGTCGATATATATCACGTTCAGCCAGCGACGAGACGAGGGGCTGTAGGGACTGGCGCTCTCCGGATTCGCCGGATAAAGCGCGTGGATCGGGTTCAGGCCGATAAACGCGCCGCCGCGTGTCGCCACGTCGACCAGCATCGACTTCAAATCGCCGAAATCGCCAATACCCCAGTTTTTTTCTGAACGCAGAGTATAAAGCTGGACGCAGGCCCCCCACAGTTTTTTCCCTTCCAGCAGCGCCTGCGGCTCATAGCATCGCGGCGGGGCAACGATAATCCGGCAGTGCGTACGCTGTTCATCCTGGGTCAACGTCAGGGTGTGGTAGCCCTCCGGCAATGTAGCCGGAAGGTTAAGTTTTTTACCGCCCGTCACGCGCCCTTTGTAATGCACGCCCTCTTCCGTAGTCAACAGCCAGGCAAACTCACCGCGCCCCTCTACCGGCAACGCCATTTTTTTACCCGCGGTATACACCTTCACATTCGGCACGACCGCCTGTGGTCCTGTTGTCGTGCCGTGCATCGCCGCCAGCAAACGTCTCTTGGTTTCAGCGCCAATAGACTGCGGTTTGCCATGAGCATTGATGTAACTGGGGCTGATCCCCGCCGCCAGCGCGGCACTATCGAGACGTTTATTTTCCATCGCGCTCCCTTAGCGTTTTGCCTGCCAGATACGGGCCTGATAATCGCGAATAGAGCGATCGGAACTGAACATACCGCAGCGCGCGGTATTGAGGATCGCGGCGCGCGTCCACGCTTCCTGGTCGCGATACAGCGCATCCACCTGCTTTTGCGCCTCGACATAAGCGGCGAAGTCCGCCATGACCAGGTACGGATCGCCCCCCTGTTTGCCGAGGCTATGCAGCATCTGGTCAAAGGCATGTTTATCGCCATCGCTGTATTGACCGCTTTCCAGCTCTTTTAACACCGCATCCAGCACTTTGTCTTTTTTACGCCATTTCACCGGATCGTAGCCTTTGGCTTTGAGCGCCTTGACCTCTTCCACAGTATGGCCAAAGATAAAGATATTCTCTTCACCCACCTTTTCAGCGATTTCAACGTTAGCGCCGTCCAGCGTTCCCACAGTCAACGCCCCGTTCAGCGCCAGTTTCATGTTACCGGTGCCGGACGCCTCTTTCCCGGCAGTAGAAATTTGCTCGGAAATATCCGCCGCCGGAATGAGCATTTCCGCCGCCGAGACGCAGTAATCCGGCAGGAAAACCACCTTCAGCTTATCACCCACCGCCGGGTCGTTATTAATGGCTTCCGCAACCTTATTGATAGCAAAAATGATGTTCTTCGCCAGGTAATAGCCCGGCGCCGCCTTCGCGCCAAACAGGAATACGCGCGGTACGCGGTCAGCCTGCGGGTTTTCGCGGATCTCTTTGTACAGCGCCAAAATATGCAACAGGTTCAGGTGCTGACGTTTGTACTCGTGCAGACGTTTGATTTGAATATCAAAAATCGCGTTGCTCGAAATCTCAATCCCGGTACGGGCCCGGATAAATTTCACCAGCCGTTCTTTGTTCGCCCGTTTGATGTCGCGATATTGCTGACGGAATGTGGCGTCGTCAGCGTATTTTTCGAGGTTGATCAACTGGTCGAGATCGTTAGCCCACTCTTTTTTCAGCGTTTTATCCAGCAACGCCGCAAGCTGCGGATTGCACTGTTTGATCCAGCGACGCGGCGTAATGCCGTTGGTGACATTGTGGAATTTGTTCGGCCAAAGCTGGTGATATTCCGGGAACAGATCTTTCACCACCAGATCGGAGTGCAGCGCCGCCACACCGTTGACCGCAAAGCCGCTGACCACGCACATATTGGCCATGCGTACCTGACGGTCATGCACCACCGCCAGTTTTGCCCATACCTGCTTATCACCAGGCCAGGTGTTATCGACCAGCGTCTTAAAGCTGTCGTTAATCTGCTTGATAATCTGCATATGACGCGGCAACAGCGCTTTGATTAACCTCTCATCCCAGCACTCCAGCGCTTCTGGCATCAGGGTGTGGTTGGTGTAGGCGAAGGTTTTGCTGGTGATAGCCCAGGCGTCATCCCAGCTCAGCTGGTGCTCGTCAATCAGCACGCGCAGCAGTTCCGGAATGGCGATGGTCGGGTGAGTATCGTTCAACTGAATGACCTCGTAATCCGCCAGCTCATGCAGTTTGCGTCCGGCCAGATGATGGCGGCGCAGAATATCCGCTACCGAGCAGGCGCACTGGAAGTATTGCTGCATCAGGCGCAGTTTTTTGCCCGCCGTGTGGTTATCGTTGGGATAAAGCACCTTCGTCAGTTTTTCCGCATCGATACCCTGCTGTTCCGCCCGCAGGAAAGCGCCGTCGTTGAATTTGGTCAGATCAAACGGATGCGCGTGGGTCGCCTGCCACAAACGCAGCGGTTGCGCGACGCCGTTACGATAGCCTAACACCGGCAGATCCCAGGCCTGGCCTGTAATCACAAAACCTGGCTCCCAGCGCCCTTCTTTGGTGACTTTACCGCCGATCCCAACCTGGACGTCCAGCGCCTCGTTGTGGCGGAACCACGGATAGCTGCCGCGATGCCAGTCATCCGGCGCTTCCATCTGCTTGCCTTCAACAAATGACTGACGGAACAGCCCATACTGGTAGTTCAGACCATAGCCCGTAGCGGACTGCCCGACGGTGGCCATCGAATCGAGGAAGCAGGCGGCCAGACGTCCCAGACCACCGTTGCCGAGCGCCGGATCGACTTCCTCTTCCAGCAGATCGGTCAGATTAATATCGTGCGCTTTCAGCACATCGCTAACGTCCTGGTACCACCCCAGATTTAACAGGTTATTTCCCGTCAGGCGGCCAATCAAGAATTCCATCGAAATGTAGTTCACATGACGCTGGCCTTTCGTCGGCTGCGCTACCGGTTGCGCGCTCAGTAATTCCGCCAGCGCGCCGCTAACGGCCTGCCACCACTGACGAGGCGTCATGTCGGACGCCGACAGTAAACCGAAACGCTGCCACTGACGCGTCAGGGCGGCCTGGAATTGATCTTTATTGAAGGTTGGCTGTGACATAGGAAATCCGTCCTCGGGTAATAAAACAACGTTATCGCTAGTTTGCCAGGCTCGATGTTGACCTTCCTCCTCCCGGCAATGATTAGGGAGGGAGGAGGAGCGGGGATGAGCATAAAAGTGTGATCGCCGCCACTTACCCCTGTATAAACGCGCCGATTCCTGTCAACGACACCCAGTGTTACGCATAATCAAATGAATAAACAGAAATAACAGTAAATCGCGAAGGGGTATTTTCGAAAGATTATATGAACGCCGAAATAGTTTCTTACCTGAAATATTCAGTGGCGGGAGATTCACTCACTAAACATAATTAATTAAACGCCTGGTATCGCCATTGTGTTAAATCCGGATGATGTCCAGGACATTATTTACAATAACGGAAATATGACCTCAGCCCAGCTCTGACGCTCGTTTCAACCGCGCCGAATACTTTTTTAATACCGTTATTTAGAATTGTGACAGAGTGCAAATTCAGACACATAAAAAGTCTGCTTAGCTTGCATTAAAATGCTTTCTGGCCGACCTTATATCTATTAATTACGAAGCGCAAAAAAAATCGCAGTTCCCCCCATTTCCCACAGTGAAGTGATTGCTATGTTGATTCCGTCTAAATTAAGTCGTCCGGTTCGTCTCGACCATACCGTGGTTCGTGAGCGGCTGTTGGCTAAACTTTCCGGCGCGAACAATTTCAGGCTCGCCCTGGTAACCAGTCCTGCTGGCTATGGGAAAACCACGCTTGTCTCACAGTGGGCGGCGGGCAAAAATGAATTAGGCTGGTACTCTCTCGACGAAGGCGATAACCAGCAAGAGCGATTCGCCAGTTACTTAATTGCCGCTATCCAACAGGCCACCGGCGGACACTGCTCCACCAGCGAAGCGATGGCGCAAAAACGTCAGTACGCCAGCCTGACGTCCCTCTTCGCGCAGCTCTTTATTGAACTGGCGCAGTGGCATCGCCCGCTTTATCTGGTGATTGACGACTACCATTTGATTACCAATCCGGTGATTCACGACGCGATGCGCTTTTTCTTACGGCATCAGCCAGAAAATTTCACCCTGGTGGTATTATCGCGTAATTTGCCGCAACTGGGCATCGCTAACCTGCGCGTGCGCGATCAGCTGTTGGAAATCGGCAGCCAGCAGTTGGCTTTTAACCATCAGGAAGCAAAGCAATTTTTTGACCGTCGTCTTTCGTCGCCCATTGAAGCCGCTGAGAGCAGCCGCATGTGCGATGATGTGGCCGGTTGGGCCACTGCGCTACAGTTGATCGCCCTCTCCGCGCGCCAGAACCATACCTCTGCGCATCACTCCGCCCGCCGTCTTGCCGGGATTAATGCCAGCCACCTTTCTGATTATCTGGTGGACGAAGTACTGGATAACGTGGATGTCAGCACCCGACATTTCTTACTTAAAAGCGCGATCTTACGCTCAATGAATGACGCGTTGATCGTGCGCGTGACCGGCGAAGAAAACGGCCAGATGCGGCTGGAGGAGATTGAGCGCCAGGGGTTATTCCTGCAACGCATGGACGACACGGGCGAGTGGTTTAGCTATCACCCGTTGTTTGGTAGCTTTCTGCGCCAGCGTTGCCAGTGGGAACTGGCGGCGGAACTGCCGGAGATCCACCGCGCGGCCGCGGAAAGCTGGATGGAACAAGGTTTTCCCAGCGAAGCTATTCATCATGCGCTGGCGGCGGGTGACGCGCAAATGCTGCGCGATATCCTGCTTAACCATGCGTGGGGGCTGTTTAATCACAGTGAACTGGCGCTGCTGGAAGAGTCATTAAAAGCGCTGCCGTGGGAAAGCCTGCTGGAAAATCCGCGGCTGGTGTTGTTACAGGCCTGGCTGATGCAAAGCCAACACCGCTATAGCGAAGTGAATACGCTGCTGGCGCGCGCCGAGCAAGAGATCAAAGGGGTCATGGACGGCACGCTGCATGCTGAATTTAACGCGCTGCGCGCCCAGGTCGCCATCAACGACGGCAATCCGGAAGAGGCTGAGCGGCTGGCGAAACTGGCGCTGGATGAGCTTCCTCTCGCCTGGTTTTATAGCCGCATTGTCGCGACCTCCGTTCACGGTGAGGTGCTGCACTGTAAAGGCGATCTCAGCCAGTCTTTATCGCTGATGCAGCAAACCGAACAAATGGCGCGCCATCATGACGTCTGGCATTACGCGCTATGGAGCTTAATTCAACAAAGCGAAATTCAGTTCGCCCAGGGATTCCTGCAGGCCGCATGGGAAACGCAGGAGAGAGCCTTCCAGTTGATCAAAGAGCAACATCTGGAACAACTGCCGATGCATGAGTTTCTGGTACGTATCCGCGCGCAATTGCTGTGGGCGTGGGCGCGCCTTGACGAAGCGGAGGCCTCGGCGCGCAGCGGTATCGCTGTGCTGTCCACCTTCCAGCCGCAACAACAGTTGCAGTGCCTGACGCTACTGGTGCAGTGCTCGCTGGCGCGCGGCGATCTGGATAATGCCCGTAGTCAGCTTAACCGACTGGAAAATTTATTAGGCAATGGCCGTTATCACTGTGACTGGATCTCTAACGCCGATAAAGTGCGTGTCATTTACTGGCAGTTAACCGGCGACAAGAAATCCGCCGCCAACTGGTTACGCCATACGCCAAAACCGGCGTTTGCCAATAACCATTTTCTGCAAGGGCAATGGCGGAATATCGCCCGCGCGCAGATCCTGCTGGGCGAATTCGAGCCTGCGGAAATCGTGCTGGAAGAGTTAAATGAAAATGCCCGTAGCCTGCGCTTAATGAGCGATTTAAACCGCAATCTGCTGTTACTCAATCAGCTTTACTGGCAATCCGGGCGGAAAAACGACGCCCAGCGCGTATTGCTTGATGCCTTACAGCTTGCCAACCGCACCGGATTTATCAGCCATTTTGTGATTGAAGGCGAAGCCATGGCGCAACAATTGCGTCAGCTGATTCAACTCAATACGCTGCCGGAGATGGAGCAGCATCGCGCGCAGCGCATCCTGCGAGAGATTAACCAACATCACCGGCATAAATTCGCCCATTTTGACGAAGGCTTCGTCGAGCGCCTGCTTAACCATCCGGATGTCCCGGAGCTTATTCGCACCAGCCCGCTCACCCAGCGTGAATGGCAGGTGTTAGGGCTTATCTATTCCGGTTACAGCAACGAACAGATTGCCGGCGAACTGGCGGTGGCCGCAACCACCATTAAGACGCATATCCGCAACCTCTACCAGAAACTCGGCGTCGCGCACCGTCAGGACGCGGTACAGCACGCGCAGCAGTTGCTGAAGATGATGGGGTACGGGGTTTGAGGCAAAACAGGCAACGCCCTGGTGTGTAAATTTGTTTAATCATAAAACCTGAAAGCACCGGTTAACATGTGGGCAAAAACGGCGCTTTTAAAATAAATCGGCATGCGTTCCTGTTCGTTCAAATCGCAGGCATTCATCCGTTATCTTATAAATAAGAATCCAGTCAGGCTCAATATGGGCATCCCGGTATCCGCTATATGAACCTTGTAACGGGTGATCTTTATAAATGGCAGGAAGGGGAAAAGGGTGGTGAATCAGAAGCGTCATAAGTGTTTTAAGTTTGCCGACATCCTTATGACGCTTTTGTGCCCGTTTTACATCTTTCTGGAACTGTCCCGAATATTCAATTTCCCTTTGTCCCATAGTCAGATCCCTAACTGGTCAAACAAATCATCAGCATCTTTGGCTTTATGAATATCAATGCCAGCTTCGCTATTTTCTATCGTTCGGGACGTTAACTCATTGGGTATGCGCAAATCAAAAGGCAATGCCTTTTCACGCGCAACTTTAGTCAGTGTAATCCGTATCAAATCAGAAATGGTTAACCCCATTTCAGCCAGGACATCTGCCGCCTGGTCCTTCAGCGTTTCGTCGATACGGGCACGAACAAGCGCATTTGCAGCCATCGATTAGTCTCCTGTACTGTGTCTCTATACAGTTCAAATTGTAGCTCAACTGAGACACACATACAAACCGGGTCTGAATGTTTGCCTTGCAATGCTCGTAAAGATGACTTAGTCGCTTACCCGGACAAGATAGCCACTTTCGGTTGCTTCACAGGAAAATCTGACCGGCAAAAACCGTTCCACCACCGCAATATTGGTAAGCAAGTGAGCGGAAGCCCGCGCCACGGTAAACGCGCCTTCGCCCGCCAGCGCCAGCGGTAAAATCAGCTGGTCGGCCAGATGCTCTCCCACCGCCGCCGGGCTTGCGAGATAGCGCCGCGCTTCATGCGCAACCTGATTAGCTACCGCTTCCGCGCTGGTGCCTTTTACGCCGAACGCGGCGAACAGTTCGGTCAACTGTTCGCTTTGAATCATCAGCGACAGCGCGTTGCCCGGCCCGCAGCCGCCTTCCAGCGCAACGACGTTTTTCTCCGCCTGCGGGAAGTGGGTTTCCAGCGTTGCGACTTCACGTTCGCCAACGTGGTAAGGAACCGCCGCCAGCAAAGCTTCGGCGGTGATACGCCGCGTCTCGCCGCGCGATATCAGCGTTAGCCCGCGTAAAGACGCTGCCGGTTCGACGACCGTTGCCGCCGCACCGCCGCCTGCCGGATAAAAGCCGTGTTTTATCAGCGTGGTGCGCTGGTTGATACCCATCCTCGCCAACAGAGGCTCCCAGACGCGGCAGATAAAATCGGCGCTGGGCGCGGCCTGATTATGCGTCCCGCCGTGAACCTCCACGCGAGATGAACCGTCGGCAAACCACAGCGCGGGCAGGACGGTTTGCAGCACCAGCATACAACTGCCCGCGCTACCAATCGCGAAACGGTACTCGCCGCCGCGAATCGGCCCCGGCGTAAAACGCAACTGTTGCGAGCCCAGCTCGTCGCCGTTCACCCGCGCGCCGCAGATTTCCGTTGCCGCCCGCACCGCCGTTAAATGCTGGCGTAGCAGCCCCGGTTTAGCGCGCCCGGCGCGGATGCCGCTCATTTCAAACGGCTGGCCGGTTATCATTGATAAACTCAGCGCCGAGCGCAAAATCTGCCCGCCACCCTCTCCCTGTGCGCCATCCAGCGCGATGATCCTTGCCATTTTCTATCCTTTAACGCACACCACCTGCCGCAGGGTGTACATGATTTCCACCAGGTCAGACTGCGCCGCCATCACCGCATCAATATCTTTATACGCCATTGGGATCTCGTCGATCACGTCCGCATCTTTACGGCATTCGACATGCGCGGTGGCGCGAATCTGATCGTCAACGCTAAACAGTTTCTTCGCTTTCGTTCGGCTCATCACGCGCCCGGCGCCGTGGCTGCACGAACAGAACGACTCTTCGTTACCCAGCCCGCGCACGATAAAGCTTTTCGCCCCCATCGAACCAGGAATGATACCGAACTCACCGCGCCGCGCCGAAACCGCCCCTTTACGCGTCACATAGATCTCTTCGCCAAAGTGCTGCTCTTTTTGCACATAGTTATGGTGGCAGTTTATCTCGTCCATATCGAGGGCGATCGGTTTTTCCACGCAGCGCTGGAGCGCCGCCAGCGCGTTTTCCATCATCGCCTCGCGGTTCAGGCTGGCGAATTGTTGTGCCCAGTGTACCGCTTTCAGATAATCATCAAAATATTCGCTTCCTTCATTAAAATACGCCAGATCGCGGGACGGCAGCGTTTCTAACTGCTCCTGCATTTCTTGCTGCGCCAGGCCGATAAAATAGGTGCCGATGGCGTTACCGATCCCGCGCGAACCGGAGTGCAGCATGATCCATACCCGATCGGTTTCATCCAGACAGATCTCAATAAAGTGGTTACCGGTTCCCAACGTTCCCAGGTGCTTATAGTTATTGGTATTCAAAAAGCGCGGATATTTTTGCGTTAACCACTGATATCCCGCTTCCAGTTGCGCCCATTTTTCATCAACGTTGGCGGGCGGGTTTCCCCATGCGCCCACATCGCGATGCCCGCGTCCGGTGGTACGCCCGTGAGGCACAGCGGCCTCTATGGCGCTACGCAGTTCCGCCAGGTTTTCCGGCAGATCGGCCGCCGTTAAACTGGTACGCAGCGCGTTCATCCCACAACCGATATCCACGCCCACCGCCGCCGGAATAATCGCCCCTTTCGTCGGGATCACGCTACCGATGGTCGATCCTTTCCCCAAATGCACATCCGGCATAACGGCAATATGTTTGAAAATAAACGGCATTTTCGCCGTATTGATCAGCTGCTGACGGGCATCGTCTTCTACCGGTACGCCTTTGGTCCACATTTTTACCGGTGCGTTCTGGGTGGTCATCAATTCGTAATTCATCATTTTTTTCTCGTTTTAATCATTAGGGTGGCGACAAGTTTATGTGAATACACCGCTCTACCATTGAGCTACAGAGCCGGGCTCTGACGGGTCTCGAACCCGCAACAAATGTAGATCCACAGGCATTCGCCAAAATAGGGTGGCACGACAAGTTAAGGTGAATCACCCGCTCTACCGTTGAGCTACAGGGCTAAGCCCCGGCAGGGTTCGAACCTGCGTCTGGCCATACAAGGTGTAGATCCACCAGCATTCGTGCCTTCAGCGCCGCGCGACAAATTCATAGCCGGGATGATACGCATCGGGAAAGATGTAATCCCGGCCAGCATTCGCGCCGCGCTGAATACTCTTTACAGCGTCACGGCTTCAATCTCTTCCAGCCAGTGCGCGCTGCCATAGCGACCGTTAACAAAGTTATCTATCACCGTAAACACCTCGTCGCTGAAGCCGCCGACGTTCAAAATATCGCTTCGTTCCGCCGCCTGGGTGGTACCGTAAGGCAGCAGATCGATACACACCAGGCGCGCCTGCGGGTTGCGCTTTTTCAGTTCGATCCAGCATTCCATGGTGGCCGTTGAGCCATGGCGCGACTTATCAACCCACGATTCGTTATCCGACACCATAATCACCAGATCCACCCGCGCCCGCTCGTTCAACAACCTACGCAGCGGCGCGGAGCAGTTGGTGCCGCCGCCGCCAACCGCCGCCAGCTTTTGCGCGTTGTGCATAACCGACTGGCGCGCATCAAGCTGCACGTCAACCACATCGCATTCAAACGGCAGCACGCGGGCCTGCGGATGATTACGCAGCACGGCGGCGGCGATCAGCCCGGCAACGTCCACGCAGCGGATCTTACTGGTCGCCCCCTTGCGATAGCCGGTTATCGACGACTTCATCGACCCCGACACGTCCGGGCAGACCACCACATTGCCGTGAAACGGCGGAATGTTCTCCAGCGCGTACTCCATCGCCTGCGCTAAAGCCTCGCGAATAACCTGCGGCACGCCGCTTTGCAGATTGCTCCACGCCGACAGCAACTGATAAGGATAAACCCAGGACTGGCGCACCTGCGCTCTGTCCGCCAGCCGCTGCGCCACGCTGGCGGCAAGCGTTGTATTCTCAAACACGCCATGACGCGCCAGCGTATTCAAATTCATCCGCAACGTTTGCCAACTCATCCGCTGCGCCAGCTGCGCCCACTGTTCGCGACTCAGCGGCGCGTTGGTCAGCAGTAAAAACGGCACATCGGGTAAGGCCGCGCCCATGTCGCCTTCACGAAACGCCAGCAGCGCGCGCGTTTTTTCCGGCAGTTGCGCCTTATCGCACGGCTTACCAATCAGCCAGGCGAAGAAGGCTTCCTGCCACGCCGCCTGCGGCCGTGGGTGTACCATTTTGACGATATCCGCCAGCGACGGCGCATTGCCCACCGATGCCTGCAATAAGCGCTCTTCGCTGGCGTTCTGTAACCAACGCTGCACCAGCTTCTTTGGCCGCGTCCCCAGCGAGCGCCGCCCGGTCACGCCGCTACGCAATATCTGCACAAAGTTACGCAGCATCCGGCCATTATTGATCACCCGCGCAAATACTACCGGCAGCAGCGCCGAACCACGCGCCGCCAGAATGGCGGTCAACAGCGCGGGCATATCCTTCATCATCCCGCGTTCGCGGCCATAAATCGCCAGTTGCGCTAAAAACAGATCGTCGAGATCTTTCGCCGTCGCCAGAACATCATTTAGCTGCGCCTGGCCGCTGGCATAAAAAGTCTCGTTCATGCAGCCGGTCATCACCATTTGCGCCAGTTTATGGCGTGGGGTGAAGGCAAAGGCCGCTGCGCCTTGCTGATTGCTGGCGTTGGCCAGCGGCGCGTCCCTTAACAGCGAACGGAACAAAAGTGGATTAGCCATTTGTTTTTCCCATTTCCGTTATTCTCCATGCCAGAGTTATTGCAACCAGCGTGCCAGAAAATAAATTATTTTATAATTTATTGATTTTTAAATACTTTGTTTATTTAACGTTCAGATGAAAGAAAAATGCCTGCACGGCAGCCATTAAAAAGCGATAAAATTATCTCGTCTTTTAGAAAGAAATCTAAGATGCGAAAAACGGTGGCCTTTGGTTTTATCGGCACGGTGCTCGACTATGCAGGACGCGGCAGTCAGCGTTGGGAAAAATGGCGCCCTACTTTGTGTCTGTGTCAGCAGGAGACGCTGGTCGTTCACCGCCTGGAACTGCTGTACGATGCCCGCTCTCGCTCGCTGTTTGAAGGATTAAAGAAGGATATCGCCAGCGTCTCGCCGGAAACGGAAGTCGTCGGCGTAGAAATCGCGATCCGCAACCCGTGGGACTTCGAAGAGGTTTACGCCTGCCTGCACGATTTCGCCCGCAGCCATACCTTTCATCCCGAAGATGAAGACTATCTGATTCATATCACCACCGGCACCCACGTCGCGCAGATCTGCTGGTTCCTGCTGGCGGAGGCGCGCTATCTACCGGCGCGATTAGCGCAGACCTCGCCGCCGCGCAAAAAAGATAAATCGCATAGCACGGGCGACGTGACGATTATTGACCTCGACCTCAGCCGCTACAATGACATCGCCACCCGCTTCGCTCAGGAGCGGGAGGAGACGCTCAACTTCCTGAAGTCCGGCATTGCAATCCGCAACCCGTGTTTCAACCGGATGATTGAGCAAATTGAGCGCGTCGCGATACGCTCCCGTTCGCCAATCCTGCTCAACGGCCCGACCGGCGCGGGCAAGTCGTTTCTCGCCCGTCGCGTCTATGAACTAAAACTGGCCCGCCACCAGTTCAGCGGCCCGTTTGTCGAAGTGAACTGCGCCACCCTGCGCGGCG
Source organism: Salmonella sp. SAL04214 (assembly GCF_046550615.1). Lineage (NCBI taxonomy): Bacteria > Pseudomonadati > Pseudomonadota > Gammaproteobacteria > Enterobacterales > Enterobacteriaceae > Salmonella > Salmonella sp. SAL04214. Next base: position 142,244 of record NZ_JBGDXT010000007.1, on the reverse strand, counting down.
ACACGGCGATGTCGGCGCTGTTCGGCCACGTTAAGGGGGCGTTTACCGGCGCGAGAGAGGAGCGTGCAGGGTTGCTGCGCAGCGCCGACGGCGGCATGTTGTTTCTTGACGAAGTGGGAGAGCTGGGCGCGGATGAACAGGCCATGTTGCTGAAAGCCATTGAAGAGAAACGCTTTTACCCTTTCGGCAGCGACCAGCAGGTCAGCAGCGATTTCCAGTTGATTGCCGGCACGGTGCGCGACCTGCGCCAGCGGGTGGCGGAGGGGACATTCCGCGAAGACCTGTACGCGCGCATTAATCTCTGGACCTTCGAACTACCGGGCCTGCGTCAGCGCCAGGAAGATATTGAACCAAACCTTGACTACGAACTGGAACGCCACGCGGCGCTAACCGGCGACAGCGTACGTTTTAATACCGAAGCGCGCCGCGCCTGGCTGAGCTTCGCCACCTCGCCGCAGGCCGCCTGGCGCGGTAACTTCCGCGAACTCTCCGCCAGCGTCACCCGCATGGCGACGCTGGCGGACAACGGGCGAATCACGGTCGAAATGGTAGACGATGAAATCGCGCGTTTGCGCTATAGCTGGAATGACCATCGCCCCTCCGCGCTCGACGGATTGCCGGGCATTGACGCAACGGCGCTGGATCTGTTTGACCGTATGCAACTGGAAAACGTCGTTGCCATCTGCCGCCAGGCGAAAACCCTTTCCGACGCCGGGCGGCAGCTATTCAACGTTTCCCGTCAGGGGAAAGCCACGGTGAATGACGCTGACCGGCTGCGTAAATACCTGGCGCGTTTTGGTCTCACGTGGGACGTTTTACAGAATTAACACAGCTCCAGTTGGATATGGTTCTCCGTCAACACCTGCATCACGCCCGGCGGCGGCAGGGTATCGGTGTAGACCGCATCGACCATACTAATGCTGCCCATGTTTACCATCGCATTACGACCAAATTTGGAGTGATCCACCACCAGCATCACGTGGCGCGAATTTTCGATAATCGCGCGCTTGGTGCGTACCTCATGGTAGTCAAATTCCAGCAACGAGCCGTCGCTATCAATACCGCTAATACCGAGAATGCCGAAATCGAGACGGAACTGGGCGATAAAGTCCTGCGTCGCTTCGCCAATAATGCCGCCGTCGCGGCTACGGAGTTCGCCGCCAGCGAGGATAATACGAAAATCCTCTTTCGCCATTAGCGTGTTCGCTACGTTCAAATTGTTGGTCACGATCCGCAAATTACTGTGCCCTAACAGGGCGTGCGCTACGGCTTCCGGCGTCGTGCCGATATCAATAAACAGCGTTGAACCATTGGGGATCTGGGCCGCGACTTTGCGAGCGATGCGCTCTTTTTCTTCCGTTTGCGTTGCCTTACGATCGTGCCACGGCGTGTTCACCGAGCTGGAGGGCAACGCCGCGCCGCCGTGGTGGCGCAAAATCATATTCTGTTCCGCCAGATCGTTAAGATCCCGACGAATGGTTTGCGGGCTGACAGAAAAATGCTCCACCAGCTCTTCCGTACTGACGTACCCCTGTTTTTTTACCAGTTCAATGATCGCGTCATGCCGTTGTGTTTGTTTCATGAATAATCTCTGAAAGTAACCAACCTTGCGCCGGATAGCGGCATTTGCCCTACCCGGCCTGGAAAAATATCTCGACCACAGGCCGGATACGCCTCACGTTCGTTTTCGCGCATTCAGCGTATCAACAAAGGCCATCGCTAAACCGACGATAAGCCCGGCGATGTGCGCGCCGTTCGCCATAGACATGCCAAACCAGTCAAACCAACCAGCGACTATCCACAATAATGCAAAAATAATTAAGCCGCGCTGGAGGTAAATTCCGCTTTGCGGATCGCGCTCTCCGCGCAGCCACACGTAACCCATCAGCGCATAGACGACGCCGGACAGCCCGCCAAACCACGGGCCGCTAAATTTCTGCTGTACATAGCCGCTTAGCAGCGCGCTTATCACCGTAATGACGATTAATTTACCGCTGCCCAGGCGCTTCTCTACCGCCCCGCCGAGATACCACCACCACAGCAGGTTAAAAAGAATATGCATCAGTGAGAAGTGCATAAAGATATGGGTGAAGTAGCGCCAGACTTCAAATTTTAAAACCGGATCGAACGGCCACGCCAGCCACACCATCACCGTCTGATCGCCGATGAGACTCATCGCGATATAGACCAGCACGCAGGCGAGCATCACGATCCAGGTAACAGGGCCGGCTCGTTCACGCAGCGTGGCGAGAAAGGGAAAACGGCGGTAGCGTAGCCCGCTGTTAGTCTGCCCGGACTGCCAGCTAGCCGCCAGATAACGCGGATCGCCGGGATTTTCTATAAACCGCGCCAGCTCGACCCGCACACGTTCGGCCTGCGATTCATCTGCCAACCAGATATCGCTTTGATTATGTTGCTGAATAGTAAGAATGACGCCCTGGGTGGCCATGTAATCAACAAATGCCTGCGCCACGCGAGGATTCGCAAAGGAAGTAATCATCAACATTATTGCTGTCGCTTAGTCCATACAAAAGAAGACAGTATATATACCCTTCTCGTCGGAGGCTGCATCTTTATGGGATTACGCGCCATTCGCGACATCGGCAGGGAAACGGCGATGCCAGGCCTCAAACCCGCCGTCAATGCTGTAAACCGCATCATAGCCTTGCTGGAGCAGATACTGCGCGGCGCCTTTACTACTGTTGCCGTGATAGCACATTACCATCACCGCGGTATCGAAACCATGCTCACGCATAAACGCGCCCAGCGTATCGTTAGTCAAGTGAAACGCCTGCGGCGCATGACCCATGGCATAACTTTGCGGATCGCGAATATCGACCAGCACCGCCGCGCCCTGGTGCAGTTTCTGATACGCCTCTTCTACAGTGATACATTCAAATTGTTCCATGAATCGCTCTTTCATTATTGCCGGTGAAGCCAATTAAGGCATTTTATCGCCCAGTGTACGTTGACGGAGTAGCTTAACGCCATAATGTTATACATATCACTCTAAAATGTTTTTTCGATGTTACCAATAGCGCGTTTCTTTGCTATTATGTTCGATAACGAACATTTTTGAACTTTAACGAAAGTGCAAGAGGGCAGCATGGAAACCAAAGATCTGATCGTGATAGGCGGGGGCATTAACGGTGCAGGCATCGCGGCTGATGCCGCCGGACGCGGTTTGTCCGTACTCATGCTGGAAGCGCAGGATTTGGCCTGCGCAACCTCTTCCGCCAGTTCGAAACTTATCCACGGCGGCTTACGCTACCTTGAGCACTACGAGTTCCGCCTGGTCAGCGAAGCGCTGGCAGAACGTGAGGTGTTGTTGAAAATGGCGCCGCACATCGCCTTCCCGATGCGTTTTCGTCTGCCGCACCGCCCGCATTTACGTCCGGCCTGGATGATCCGTATCGGTCTTTTTATGTACGATCACCTCGGCAAACGTACCAGTTTACCCGGTTCCACCGGTGTGCGGTTTGGCGCAGATTCGGTGCTCAAACCTGAAATCGTGCGCGGATTCGAATACTCCGACTGCTGGGTAGACGATGCGCGTCTGGTGCTGGCTAACGCACAGATGGTGGTGCGTAAAGGCGGCGAAGTCCTTACCCGTACTCGCGCAACCGCCGCTCGTCGGGAAAATGGCCTGTGGATTGTCGAAGCGGAAGATATCGACACCGGTAAAAAATATGTCTGGCAGGCGCGCGGACTGGTTAACGCCACCGGACCGTGGGTCAAACAGTTCTTCGACGAAGGGATGCACCTGCCGTCGCCGTATGGCATCCGCCTGATCAAAGGCAGCCATATCGTCGTGCCGCGCGTCCATAATCAGAAGCAGGCGTATATTCTGCAAAACGAAGATAAGCGTATCGTCTTTGTCATTCCGTGGATGGAAGAGTTTTCGATCATTGGCACAACCGATGTCGAATATAAAGGCGATCCGAAAGCGGTAAAAATTGAAGAGAGCGAAATTAATTACCTGTTGAAGGTTTATAACGCGCACTTCCAGAAACAACTGGGGCGCGATGACATCGTCTGGACGTACTCCGGCGTCCGTCCGCTGTGCGATGATGAGTCCGACTCACCGCAGGCGATCACTCGCGATTATACCCTTGATATTCATGATGAAAACGGCAAAGCGCCGCTGCTTTCCGTGTTTGGCGGTAAGCTCACGACCTACCGTAAGCTGGCCGAACATGCGATGGAAAAACTGGCGTCTTATTATCCAGGCATCGGCCCGGCATGGACCAAAACGTGCGTACTGCCCGGCGGCGACATCGACGGCAGCCGCGAAGATTACGCGGCGAAGCTGCGTCGTCGTTACCCATTCCTGACGGAATCGCTGGCGCGTCACTATTCGCGCACTTACGGCAGCAACACGGAGTGGATTCTCGGCGAAGCCACGTCGCTGCTTGATTTAGGCGAAGATTTCGGTCATGAGTTTTACGAAGCGGAACTCAAGTACCTGGTGGATCACGAATGGGTGCGCCGTACTGAAGACGCTATCTGGCGTCGCACCAAAGAAGGCATGTGGCTGACCGCCGAGCAGCAGTCCCGCATCACCCAGTGGCTGGCGGCGTATATTGAGAAACACCAACTTTCACTGGCGTCGTAATAAAATCCGGGGCGGTTTATACCGCCCTTTTCGCCACATACCGCATTCACTCGCCGGGTTTTGTACAGCCGGGCATATGATTAGTGATACGGTAGCGATCGACACTTATTTGGGTAATAAAGAAGGGTTTTGCCCGCGCTTCGCTATTCCAGAGAGTTTTCCCCGTTTTACACCAGCTTTTATGAGAAAAGTTGACATAATGAACCACGCTCTCCTCCCCCAGCACGCTTTCAAAATGCGCGCGTTTATCACCGTCGGCCACGCTAAAGTCAGCATAAAAAAGATTGCTGTCCAGGTTAAACGTCATCTCTATTTCACTGGCGGACGATGGAAAGAACACAGGCAGCCAGGTCCAGATACCGGACTGCTCGGGTATGGCGGCATAATCAGGAAAATAGCTTACCTGGCGATCATCGCAGGCGGTCAGCACAGCGACGATGATTAATGCCGCGCCACACCGGAGAACCTGATTAATCAGCTCAGCAACAATATCTTTATGCCACGAAGTGGATTCACGCCGTGCAATACGAATACCAGCGCCGCTGATCGGGTCTACGCCAACCAGTTCCACATATAATTTAACATCTTCCATTTAGTCCCTTTATTTCGCGGCCGGATACAGCGGCACATATCCCACATCCTGCACCAACTGCTGCCCCTGCGGGCTTAGAAACCAGTCCACCAGCTTTTGTGTTTCCGCTGTGGGGTGTTCACGGGTAACCATATAAACATCAACCGTGTACGGGTAACTGCCGTTACGAATATTTTCAACCGTCGGCGCAACATCGTTTATCGCCAGTAATTTAATCTCTTTATTGCTGTGCATCTGCGTAGCGTAATAACGAAAGGTATAGCCAATGGCGTTGTGCGTATTGCGATACTCAGCCACGATATCCACCATTTCCCCCATCGCGGTTGCCACTGATGTTGTTTGCGCTGGCATCAGCTTTGTTTCTTTCATTACCTTCGCCAGCATCGCCGTTTGGCTGCCAGAGTTTTCCGGTCGCTGCCAGGGCTTAATGTCGATTGCCTCTCCGCCCACCTCATTCCAGTGGGTGATTCTTCCGCTAAAAATACCGCGAATTTGTACATCACTCAACGATGACACGGGATTGTTTTGGTTGACGATAAACACAAACGCTTCACGTGCAAAGGGGGTGTAAACCAGTTTTACGCCACTGGCCTCGGCCAATTGCTTTTGAGCAGTGGAAGGCTGGGCGACAAAAATAAGATCGGCATTACCGTTAAGGATATTTTGATAGGCTTCAATGGTTCCCTGGTTTTCAAGGTAGTCTTCAGGGCAGATATCATCTGGAAAGCGCGTAAGCGCATAAAAAGCCGAGGCGTATAACGGCAAGCCAGCCGTTGCGCCATCGAGCCGCGGCCAATTTTGGGTGAGCAAAAGTGTCGGTTCATCGCGCAGCCCGGTTAGCTTGTTGCCCCATGTGTGCGCCTGATAATCGCGGAAATAAAGATATTCACTGCTCTCGGGAGCGGGATACTTCACGGCATAAAGATGTGACTGGTATACGGCACAGCTCCCGAAAAACAGCAGGCAAATCACCAGCAGATTACGACAAGTGTAGCCCGCACCGCCGCGTAGCACTCCCCAACGCGCACCGCCATACCCTAATGCAAAACAGAGCTGCGAGCCAACCGGGATGAGCAACACTGCCCATACCCAGCCGTTGAAAAAGGATATTACGCTGGGTACTAACCAAAGCGTTTGCACCACCTGGGCGATGGGTTTACGCCCTATCGCGCGAATATTAAGATCGGTGAGAAACATCAGGATGACCCACCCCATCAGCACTACCAGAGCGGGCATAAGCAGGCAGCAATCACGCCATTCTGGATTTACCTCTGATGCATTTCCCTTTCCCCATATCCGGCCACAGAGAAAAATTAACCCTGCGCCCAGAAGCGCTACCGGGATAATGGTCGCCTTCTCAATAGATTGCGCGACGGGGATACTATTTTCAAGAACGCTAATGCACGCCCACATTCCCCCCACGATAATCGTAATAATGTTCACCAGCAGCGGCACGCCGATAAACGCCATTATGATTGACAAAAAAAGCCACTTAGCATTTTTCATTTTTCTATCCGCTAATCCCTGCGATAGCGGAAGTATAAACCCGGTAGTCCTGAGCACCCCCCATGCATTTTTCTGAAATCGCGACGTTAAAACATTCACGATAGCGGCAGACAGAAGTTGAAAGTTCCGGCTGCCGTTTTTTATTTACAGGCTCACATTAACCTGCAAGATCGATCTTTTTCCGCGCCTGCCCAACAGCATCGGCGGCCCGCAATGCCGCCTGCACAGCCTCCGGCGTAATGGTAAACGGCTCGTTGTGCATCGTTTCCCCTGTTTGACAAGACGCTCTGGCAACGGCCAGCAGTTCATCATCGCTAACGCCAGCCAGACCAATATCCGCCAGCGTGGTGGGCAAGCCTATATCTTCACAAAATTGATAAACCTCCTCGATAAGCTCAGGCGCTCTATCGGTGAGCATAAGCATTGCCAGCGTGCCAAACGCAACCTTTTCCCCATGCCAGTATTTGTGCGTGGCGGGCAGTACCGTCAGACCATTATGAATAGCGTGCGCCGCCGCCAGCCCACCGCTTTCAAAACCGAGCCCGGATAATAGCGTATTCGCTTCGATAACATGTTCGAGCGCCGGAGTAACCTGATGTTGTTCACAGGCAAGCTTCGCCAGGCGCCCATAGCGCATTAAGGTGGTGTAGCAAAAGCGCGCCAGCTCAAATGCGGTCATCGGTCCTGGCCTGGTGGTCATATTGCCTGCCCCTTTGATGCGGCAATCTTCCGCTTCAAACCAGGTTGCCAGCGCATCGCCTATCCCGGAAACCAAAAAGCGTACCGGCGCGGCAGCAATAATACTGCTGTCCACCAGCACAAGCGTCGGGTTACGTGGAATCATCAGGTAGCGTTTGAATTGCCCTTCTGGCGTATAGATAACAACCAGTGAACTGCACGGCGCATCCGTTGAGGCCAGAGTAGGAACCACGGCAATAGGCAGCCGCAGGCTGGCGCCGGTTGCTTTTGCCGTATCCAGGGTTTTCCCGCCCCCCATACCGACAATCACATCGGCGCCAATTTCCTGCGCGCGTGCGGAGATGCGAGCAATTTCCTCATCACTGCACTCGCTACTGAACACTTCGATATCAAATTCAATCACCCCGTGCAGTGCTGTTGCAACTGTATCCCGGTAGGTGTTGTGAACAACAGGATCCTGCAAAATCAGCGCCTTATGACCGAGTGCGGCCAATTCCTGCGGGAGATGCGTTGTCAATGCTCCTTTACCCTGAACATATCGTGACGGAAAGATCGCGGTAGTAACCATTGTTTCTCCTTAAAAAGCATTAAAGTTCAATATACAGAACACAAATTCCACATAAAGAATTTAATGCTGTTTACTCTGAACGCACAATGACCAGGTGAGAGCATCATCTTATCCTGTGAGGCAGCGCACAATTTTGGCTATGTATTAGACCGATGAGCAGTTTCCATTGGGTTATCCGCTCTTTCTCACCTTATCTCCGTTCATTTTTGAAGCAAATCACAAAATATAACCTTCCTTAGAGTATGGAATTGACGCTGTATGAATACGTCGGCATAGTGTCAATATACAGAACAGTAGTTCCATATACAGAACACATTTTTGATACTAAAGGGATGCAATGATGAGCATTGAAATAGAGAAACCGACCACACGAGGGCGCTGGCTGCATATTATTCCAGCCACGATCCTCGTTTATATCGTGGCCTATATGGACAGGACCAATATCGCCATTGGGATCGCAGGCGGCATGGATGAAGATTTAGGCATGACGGCTTCTTTTGCCGGTCTGGTCGCCGGGATCTTCTTTATTGGTTATATCTTCCTGCAAATTCCCGGCGGTCAGATAGCCGAGCGGCTAAGCGCCAAAAAGTTAATTGCCTGGACAATCGTCGCCTGGGGTGGCTTTGCCCTGCTGACCGGTTTTGTTCAGACACCGACGCAGTTGTTGATTATCCGCTTTGTGCTCGGCGTGGCGGAAGGTGCTGTGTATCCCGCCATTCTGGCGCTGATTGGCCACTGGTTCCCAAATGAGGAGCGCGCCAGGGCTATCGCCTATTTCCAGATGAACCTGGCCGTCGCTTCTATTATTACCGGGCCGCTTTCCGGCTGGCTTATTGAAACCTACGGCTGGCGAGAGATGTTTATCATCGAAGGCTTGCTCTCTCTGGGACTGCTCTTTGTCTGGCTACCTTTGGTTTCCGATCACCCGCATCAGGCAAAGTGGCTGGATCCGAAAGAGCGCGCCTGGATCGAACAAAAATTGCTGGCCGATCGCGCGTTGAGTATTGGCGGAGAGCAAAGCAGCATTCGCGGCGTATTAAAAAGCATCAACCTGTGGAAGCTTGTCGGTATCTATTTCTTCGTACAGGTCGGCTTCTATGGCTTCGCGCTATGGATGCCAAATCTGATTAAACACCTGACCGGCAGCGGCATGACCATCGTTGGGGTACTCACTGCGGCGCCTTACGTTCTGTGCATCATCGGTCAGTATTACATCGCCAAATGGTGTGATAAGACGATGAATCGCCGCCTTTACACGGCTATTCCTCTGCTGGGTTTCGCGGTCTGCCTCGCCCTCTCCTTATTACTGAAAGATAACGTCTGGCTCGCCTACGGCATGATGGTTATTTGCGGGTTCTTCCTGCAAGCCTATGCCGGTCCATTCTGGACGCTGCCGCCATTACTCTTCGCCCCCAACGTTCTGGGCGGCGTGCGCGGCACGATCAACGCCCTGGGCAACATTGGCGGCTTTATCGGTCCGTACCTCGTCGGGCTGTTAACGGTGACGTTCTCGCAAACAGCAGGAATGACCGTACTGGTTGCCGCCCTGCTTATCGCCGTTGGACTGCTTTTCAGCTTACCTTCTGTTACCGCTCGTCCTGCAGGTAGCAGTAACACACCTAACACCTCGACGCCGGGTGCGTCACTTAAACAGGAAGGAATCGCCAAATGAGCCAAAAATGTCAACATGCTCGCGACCTGTGGTCGCAGCTCGACGCCCTGCGTCTTGGAATGAATTACAGCAAAGAAGATGTCAATAAACTGCAGGTCCTGGTGGATGATTGCTATGGCGAAAGTCATCCGGGCAGTTTCCATCTTAACCAACTGGGCGATGAAGCCGTGCTGGGTGTTCATGAAAGCGGCGGTCGCGCCGTCCGTCACCATGTGACGGATATCTGCGACGGCTGGGGTCAGGGCCACGATGGGATGAATTACATTCTGGCATCTCGAGAAGCTATTGCCAACATGGTCGAAATTCATGCCTCAGTGGTGCCTTATGATGCCGGTATTCTGATCTCAAGCTGCGATAAATCTATCCCGGCGCATCTGATTGCCGCCGCACGCCTGAACCTGCCGCTGCTGCATATTCCCGGCGGTTCTATGCGTCCGGCACCGAATATGAGTACTTCTGACCTCGGCGGGATCACTGCTAAGTTGAAGAAAGGCGAAATCGGCATTCAGCAAGTGGAAGCCATGCAGCAATGCGGTTGCCCCACCGCCGGAGCCTGCCAGTTTATGGGAACGGCCAGTACCATGCAGTGCATGTCAGAGGCCTTGGGGCTGGCCCTGCCAGGCAGCGCTTTGCTGCCATCGACCCTGGCGGAAATTCGCCGCGTTGCCAGAACTGCAGGCCACCAGGCGCTATATCTGGCGGAGAAAAATATCACCACCCATAAGATCCTGACTCCTGCGGCGTTTGAAAATGCTATCAAAGTCCATGCTGCTATTGGTGGCAGCACCAATGCGATGATCCACCTTCCGGCCATCGCTCATGAACTTGGATGGGAGCTGAAGCCCGAACTGTTTGATCGGATCAATAACGAAATCCCTTATCTGACCAATATTCAGCCCAGCGGTGAATACGTTACCGAAATGATGTGGTTCGCTGGCGGCGTGCCAATGGTGCAATGGTATCTGCGCGATTATCTGGATCTTGATGTGCTTACCGTGACTGGCCGTACGCTCGGCGACAACCTGGAAATGCTCCATCAATCCGGCTTCTTTACCCGCAACCACGGTTACCTCAACAATTACAAAGTCAGTCCGGAGGAGGTGATCCGTAAACCAGAAAATGCCACCAAAAAAGGGTCGATTGCGGTACTGAAAGGCAACATCGCGCCTGAAGGAGCGGTCATTAAATACGCGGCCTGTGCGCCGGATATGCACCACCATACCGGTCCTGCTCGGGTCTTTAACTCCGAAGAAGACGCTCAGCAGGCCATCATCCATAACCATATCGAACCCGGCGACGTCATTTTCATTCGCTACGAAGGCGCAAAAGGCTCTGGCGCACCGGAAATGCTGATGACCACCGATGCCATCGTGTATGACAAACGCCTCGACGGAAAAGTCGCATTGATTACCGACGGTCGTTTCTCTGGAGCGACCAGCGGGCCATGTGTCGGACACGTCTCGCCAGAAGCCGCTGATGGCGGGCCGATTGCCCTGGTGGAAGATGGTGATTTAATCGAAATGGATGTGAAAGGCCGCAAGCTCAATATTGTAGGGATCGACGGGATGCCTAAAACAGAAGAGGAAATACGCCGCTGTCTTGAAGAGCGTCGAGCAAGCTGGAAGAAACCTGATTATTCAAACCGTCGCGGCGTCTTTAAACAGTTCACCGCTAATGCAACATCATTAATGGCCGGAGCCTGGCTTAAATAATATCCCTGGCGGGCTACGGCTCGCCTGTTTTAAGGATCAATACATGACTCAGATTACGAAATTTCACGGCGTATTTCCGCCAGTTCCGACCATTGTTAATGCGCAGGGAGAGTTAGATAAAGTCGGCATGGCAACCTTGCTGGATCATCTTATTGCAAGCAAGGTCAATGGCGTATTACTGCTGGGCAGCGGGGGGGAATTTTGCCATATGACCAATGCGCTGCGTCTGGAAACCGCAGAGTTTTGCGTCCGTCATATTAACCGCCGTATTCCAGTACTATTAGGTATTAGCAGCACCAGCACGCAGGAAGTGATTGAGTATGGTCAACATGCCGACCGACTCGAAGTCGATGCCGTGCTGGTACTCAATCCCTACTATGCCAGATTGACCGATGAGTATATTTATCATCATTTCAAAACCGTGGCTAATAACATAAAAAGCCCGGTCATTCTCTACAACTTTCCAGCATTAACGGGACAGGACCTTAGCGTTGATTTAATTACCCGGCTGGCGCAGGATCACCCCAATATTATCGGCATTAAGGATACCGTTGATAATATCAGCCATATTCGTGAAATCATCAATAATGTCAGGCCAGTGCGTCCGGACTTCGTTATTTTCTCCGGCTATGATGAATATATGATGGATACGCTTATCTTAGGCGGCAACGGCGGGATCCCAGCGACAGCAAACTTTGCGCCGCAGCTAACCTGCGGGATCTACCGCGCGTGGTGTGAAAAAGAGTATGAGACAATGTTCGGATTACAGCGCCGGCTGTCCGCGCTTTCCACTATTTACAGCCTGGATTCACCTTTCTTCGGGATAATCAAAAAGGCAATTCAGCTTAGCGGAGTCGATATTTCAACTCATGTAATGCCCCCCGTTTTTCCGGCAAATGAAGAACATATTTCGAATTTGAAGCAGATCTTACAGCGTGCGGGACTTTAAGCGATGACGAAAGCGGGCTTCTTGCCCGCTATGTCTTTTTATTTCAGCACATCAGACGCGTCAGGCTACGGCTGGCATCCATCATCAGCGTAGCAAGCGACTCGCGTTTATCATCGGGGATCTGGAACGTAACGCCGGATACGCTCAGGGCGGCGATCACTTTCCCCTGCGTATTGAATACCGGCACCGCAATGCAGCGCACGCCAAGGGAGTCTTCTTCGTTATCATAACCCCAGCCGCGACGGCGAATTCCTGCTAACTCCTGCTTAAGGATATTCACATCCGTGATCGTCGTATCCGTAAAACGCGTTAATATCTGATCTGGAGGCAGCAACTCCTCCAGCTCTTCCCCGCTAAGCCATGCAATCAGCACCTTTCCCAGCCCTGAGCTATGTAATGAGAGGCGCTTGCCCTCCCAGCTTCGAATCACAATAGCCTGTGGGCTTTCGACTTTCAGAAGGTAAATAGGGGCATCGCCCTCCAGAACGCCAAGATGGCAGGTCAGGCCGGTGTTATCGCGAATCTCTTCAAGAATCGGTAACGCGATTTTTTTAATGTCATACTGTTCCGCCGCTTTATTACCTAATTCATACAGGCGTAGCCCCAGATAATACTTGTCTTTTTCCTGGCGTAATAACCCATGCTCCACCATGCCGTTGAGCAAAGATGAGGTACTGCTTTTCGCAATCCCTGAATTTTGATGGATCTGGGTAAACGTTGCGCCATCGCACTCCAGAAGGTAAGCAAATACGCGCATAATTTTATCGAGAGCCGGAATAGATGTCGTAATCTTTTTCATATTATTATCAATTAATTATGGATTTTTCTGCTAATACTATACACCAGTACTCAACCCTTTTTCCATGACAGAGACCAAGTGCCGCTAACAGATTCAGCAGACGAATATCGGCATACCCCCCGAATATACCACGATAAAAAACGGGGCCGTTTGGCCCCGTTCTCAAGCGTTAAACCGCTACAACCGCACCGGATCAATATGCCAGATATTTTCGGCATACTCTTTGATGGTTCTGTCCGATGAGAAGTAGCCCATATTGGCAATGTTGAGCATCGCTTTCGTCGTCCACTCTTCCGGGCGACGATACAACTCATCCACCTTATCCTGGCAGTCCACGTAGCTGCGGTAGTCCGCCAGCACCTGATAGTGATCGCCAAAGTTAATCAGCGAATCTACCAGATCGCGGTAACGACCTGGCTCTTCCGGATTAAAGACGCCGCTACCAATCTGCGTCAGTACCTGATGTAGCTCTTCATCTTTTTCATAATAGTCGCGAGGCTTATAACCCTGCCTGCGCAACGCTTCCACCTCTTCGGCAGTATTACCGAAGATAAAGATATTCTCCTCGCCGACATGCTCCTGCATCTCTACGTTCGCACCATCCAGCGTACCAATGGTGAGCGCGCCGTTCAGGGCAAATTTCATATTACTGGTGCCGGAAGCTTCTGTCCCTGCCAGCGAAATCTGCTCAGACAGGTCGGCAGCGGGAATGATTACCTGCGCCAGGCTGACGCTGTAGTTCGGGATAAACACTACTTTCAGCTTGTCGCCAATCTGCGGATCGTTGTTAATCACTTTCGCCACGTCGTTGATCAGATGAATAATGTGTTTTGCCATGTAATAGGCGGAAGCCGCCTTACCGGCAAAAATATTCACCCGCGGCACCCAGTCAGCCTCCGGATTTTCTTTAATGCGGTTATAGCGGGTAATGACATGCAGTACGTTCATCAACTGCCGCTTGTATTCGTGAATACGCTTAATCTGCACGTCAAATAACGCTTTAGGGTTCACCACCACATTCAGTTGTTGCGCTATCACTACCGCCAGCCGTTTTTTATTTTCCAGCTTCGCCTGACGCACCGCATGATTGACCAGCGGATAATCACAATGCTGCTTCAGCTCGCTGAGCTGACTAAGATCGGTACGCCAGGTACGACCAATATTCTCATCCAGCACGTCAGACAGCGGCGGGTTTGCCAACGCCAGCCAGCGGCGCGGCGTAACGCCGTTAGTGACGTTACAAAAACGGGTCGGAAAAATCTTCGCAAAATCCGCGAACAGCGACTGCACCATCAGGTTGGAATGGAGTTCAGAAACGCCGTTGACTTTATGGCTGACCACCACCGCCAGCCAGGCCATCCGTACCCGGCGGCCGTTCGACTCATCAATAATCGACGCGCGTCCAAGCAGGCTGGTATCGTTGGGATATTGCTCCTGCAACGTTTTCAGGAAATAGTCGTTAATCTCGAAGATAATCTGCAGGTGACGGGGCAGAATTTTCCCCAGCATATCGACAGGCCAGGTCTCCAGCGCCTCGCTCATCAACGTATGGTTGGTATAAGAGAAGACCTGACAGCACACCTCAAACGCGTCATCCCAGCTAAATTTATGTTCATCAATCAGCAGGCGCATCAGCTCCGGAATTGACAGCACCGGATGCGTATCATTGAGGTGAATGGCGATTTTATCCGCCAGATTCTCATAGGTTTTATGCAGTTGATAATGACGGTGCAGGATATCCTGCACTGTCGCCGAGACCAGAAAATACTCCTGGCGCAGGCGTAGCTCTCGTCCGGAATAGGTGGAATCGTCCGGGTAGAGCACCCGTGAAACGTTCTCAGAGTGGTTTTTATCTTCCACCGCCGCAAAGTAGTCGCCCTGGTTGAATTTACCGAGGTTGATTTCACTACTGGCCTGCGCATTCCACAGCCGCAGTGTGTTAGTGGCGTCGGTGTCGTAACCGGGGATGATCTGATCATACGCGACGGCCAGAATCTCTTCCGTCTCAATCCAGCGCGCTTTTTTACCTTCCTGCTGAATGCGCCCGCCAAAAAGCACTTTATAGCGCGTATTGTGGCGCTTGAACTCCCACGGGTTGCCATATTCCAGCCAGTAATCCGGAGATTCTTTTTGCCGCCCGTCGACAATATTCTGCTTAAACATGCCGTAATCGTAGCGAATGCCATACCCGCGCCCCGGTAATCCTAGCGTCGCCAGCGAGTCCAGGAAGCAAGCCGCCAGCCGTCCTAAGCCGCCGTTGCCAAGCCCTGGGTCATTCTCTTCATCGATCAGCTCTTCGAGATCTAAGCCCATGGCCTCCAGCGCGCCTTTAACGTCATCATAAATGCCCAGCGAGAGCAGCGCGTTAGAGAGGGTACGACCAATCAAAAACTCCATCGACAGGTAATAAACCTGCCGGGTTTCCTGCGATAATTGGGCTCGATTAGAACGCAGCCAGCGCTCCACCAGACGATCGCGCACCGCGAACAACGTGGCGTTCAGCCATTCGTGTTTATTGGCAATGACCGGGTCTTTACCAATCGTAAACATCAGCTTATAGGCAATAGAATGCTTAAGCGCTTCAACGCTGAGTGTGGGCGATGCATAAGTAAACGGAGCATTCATATAAATGATTCCTGGATGACTATTTCAAGCGATAGTACAGCTCGCGGTATGATTTCGCGGCAACTTGCCAGCTAAAATCCATCGCCATCGCCTGCCGTTGTACAAACCGCCAAAGCGAAGGCCGTGACCACAACACAAAAGCACGCCGAATCGCGCGTAGCAACGACCAGGCGTTACTGTCTTCGAAGACAAAACCGCTGGCGATACCGTCCGCCAGATTTTCCAGCGAACTGTCGGAGACCGTATCGGCCAACCCCCCGGTACGCCGCACCAGAGGCAGCGTGCCATACTTTAAGCCATATAACTGCGTTAAGCCGCACGGTTCGAAACGACTGGGCACCAGAATGACGTCCGCGCCGCCCATAATGCGATGCGAGAAAGCTTCGTGATAGCCGATCTGTACGCCAACCTGCCCTGGGTGTTCCGCCGCCGCCGCGAGGAACCCTTCCTGAAGCACCGGATCGCCCGCGCCGAGTAGAGCCAACTGCCCGCCTTGCTCCAGCAGCCCCGGTAACGCCTCCAGCACCAGATCCAGACCTTTCTGGTTGGTCAGACGGCTTACCACGGCGAACAGCGGCACTTTGTCGTTAACCTTCAACCCCATCGCAATTTGTAGCTGACGTTTGTTTTCCGCCTTCTCTTCCAGGGTATCGCGCGTGTAGCGCGACGCCAGCAGCAGATCGGATTCCGGGTTCCAGATCTTCTCATCCACGCCGTTCAGTATGCCGGACAAGCGCCCTTCCAGATGACGCTGGCGCAGCAGGCCTTCCATACCATAAGCAAACTGCGGTTCAGTAATTTCACGCGCATAGGTCGGGCTCACCGCCGTTATATGGTCGGCATAGTACAAACCGGCCTTCAAAAAGGAGAGTTGTCCGTTGAACTCCAGCCCATGCATATTAAAGAATGACCACGGCAGTTCGATGTCATCCATATGCTTTGCATAAAACATGCCTTGATAGGCCAGGTTGTGTACGGTAAAGACCGATTTCGCCGGCCGCCCGCGCGCCGCCAGATAGGCGGGCGCCAGCCCGGCGTGCCAGTCATGGGCGTGCACCACGTCGGGGCGCCAGAATGGATCAAGTCCGCAGGCCATTTCACAACCGACCCACCCTAACAGGGCAAAGCGCAGCACGTTATCGGTATAGGCATATAAATTCGTATCGTGATAGGGACTGCCTGGACGCTCGTACAGATGCGGCGCGTCGATCAGATAAATGCCCACGCCGTTATAATGCCCGAACAGCAGCGATATCTTACCTGCGAAAGTATCGCGGCGGCTCACCACATGCGCATCGGGTATCCCCCGACGGATATCGGGAAACCCTGGAAGCAGAACGCGAACATCAACACCATCCGCAATTTGTGCCGCAGGCAACGCGCCTATCACATCCGCCAGCCCCCCAGTCTTCAGCAGGGGGAACATCTCTGAACATACATGTAAAACCTGCATTATCGCTCCTGTTTGACCTGCAGTTTGCGCAGCATTTCACGCGTGACCAGTACAATACCTTCTTCTGAACGGTAGAAACGACGAGCGTCCTCTTCCGCATTTTCACCAATCACCATGCCTTCCGGGATAATACAGGCACGGTCAATAACACAGCGACGTAAACGGCAGGAGCGTCCTACCCAAACCTCAGGTAACAACACTGCCGAATCAATATTACAAAAAGAATTTATTCTCACCCGGGGGAAGAGCACAGATTGCACCACCACCGAACCGGAGATAATGCAGCCGCCGGAGACCAGCGAGTTCAGCGTCATACCGTGGCTACCTGAGCGGTCCTGCACGAATTTCGCAGGCGGTAGCGATTCCATATGCGTACGGATAGGCCAGTTCTGGTCATACATATCCAGCTCCGGCGTCACCGAGGCTAAATCCAGGTTCGCCTTCCAGTAAGCTTCCAGCGTACCTACATCGCGCCAGTACGGTTCGGCTTGTGGATCGGACTGCACGCAGGAGAGCGGGAAAGGATGCGCGTAAGCCATACCTTCGCGGGTGATTTTGGGGATAATGTCTTTACCGAAATCGTGGCTGGAAGCGTCATCTTTATCGTCTGCCGCCAGCAATTCATACAGGTAATCGGCGTCAAAAACGTAAATGCCCATACTGGCCAGCGCTTTGCTGGCGTCACCAGGCATTGCGGGGGGATTCGCCGGTTTTTCGACAAAATCAATAATCTTGTCGCTTTCATCGACCGCCATCACGCCGAACGCCGTCGCTTCTTTGATCGGCACCGGCATACAGGCCACCGTGCAACGCGCGCCCTTTTCAACGTGATCGATCAACATACGCGAGTAGTCCTGCTTGTAGATATGATCGCCTGCCAGGATGACGACATATTCCGCTTTATAGCGACGAATAATATCCAGGTTCTGGGTCACCGCGTCTGCCGTGCCGCGATACCAGTTTTCGCCCTTCATACGCTGTTGAGCTGGCAGCAGATCGACAAATTCGTTCATCTCTTCGCTAAACAGTGACCAGCCGCGCTGAATATGCTGCACCAGCGTATGGGACTGATACTGAGTGATCACGCCGATACGGCGAATCCCGGAGTTCAGACAATTAGATAAGGCGAAATCGATGATGCGGAACTTCCCACCAAAGTGGACGGCTGGTTTGGCGCGTTTGTTCGTTAAATCTTTTAGACGCGTGCCGCGGCCGCCGGCCAGGATTAGGGCAACAGATTTCAATGGCAGCTGGCGCGCCAACATTACACGATCGTTCTTCTCTAAACTCACCATGATTAACTCCTTTTTTATCCTCTCTGGAACACACACAGTCCATGCGCAGGTCCCTGCCAGACCGCCGTTATCACCGGATTATCCTCTCCAGCGAATGGGGGAACGGCGCGCCATTCCCCTTCGGGTAAAACTATATCTGTCACCTCAAGCGTGGCATTTATCGCAATCAGAAAACGGTCCGACAACAGAATTTGCATCAGCTTAGGCCCGTTTTGCCACTCATCCGCACTCAAGGGTTGCGCGTTTTTATTTAGCCAACGCACGTTGCCATCGCCTTCTTCCCACCAGCTATTGCCGGTTAAAGCCGGTATCTGCTGACGCAAACGAATCAGCGCGGCGGTAAACGTGGTTAACCCACGATTTGCCTGCTGCCAGTCCAGCCAGGTTAAGGCATTATCCTGACAGTAGGCGTTATTGTTGCCGTGCTGGCTATGGCCGTGTTCATCGCCTGCCAGCAGCATCGGCGTTCCCTGAGAGAGCAGTAGCGTCGCCAGCAGGGCATGAATGCTGTCGCGCCGCCGCTCCATTAAATCAAGCGGACCGCCTAATCCTTCTTTACCATGATTGTCGCTGTAATTGCTGTTGGTGCCGTCGCGATTTTCCTCACCGTTCGCCTCATTGTGTTTCTGATTGAAACAGACGCAGTCCCGGAGCGTAAAACCGTCATGCGCCGTGAGCAGATTGACAGAGGCGCCGGGCGCGCGGCCATTGCGTTTAAACACATCGCTGGAAGCGGCGAAACGACAGGCAAACTCCCCGGTCGTCAGGTTACGCGGCAACCAGAATCGGCGGGCCGCATCGCGAAAATGATCGTTCCACTCGGCAAACGGTGGCGGAAAATTCCCGACCTGATAGCCGCCCTCGCCAATATCCCACGGTTCAGCAATCAGCTTGACCGTTGATAACACAGGACACG
Organism: Salmonella sp. SAL04214; assembly: GCF_046550615.1. Lineage (NCBI taxonomy): Bacteria > Pseudomonadati > Pseudomonadota > Gammaproteobacteria > Enterobacterales > Enterobacteriaceae > Salmonella > Salmonella sp. SAL04214. The sequence continues at coordinate 122,843 of NZ_JBGDXT010000007.1, read as the reverse complement.
CTTTAATCGCGGCGAACAGCGGCGCATCCTGGCGAAACGTCGGCGTGCGCCCCATGACGGACGCCAAATCAAAACGAAAACCATCGACATGACAGGTTTCCACCCAATAGCGCAAACACTCGCACGCGTATTCCACCACGCCGGGATGGCTTAAATTGAGCGTGTTGCCGCACCCCGTCCAGTTGTGATAATCGCCATCGTCCCTTATCCAATAATAGCTACGGTTATCAATTCCGCGCAGGGAGAAGGTTGGACCGTCCAGATCCAGCTCGGCGCTATGGTTTAATACGATGTCCAGAATGACCTCAATCCCCGCGCGATGCAGCGCTTTCACCGCATCGCGAAACTCGTCCAGCGCCGTCTCGGGCGAACTGGCCCAGGCGGGATGCAGCGCGAACATCGCCATCGGGTTGTAACCCCAATAATTGGTCAGCCCCATACGTTGCAGGCGCGGCTCGCTGGCAAACTGCGCCACCGGCAACAGTTCCAGCGCCGTAATGCCAAGCTGTTTGAAGTACGCCACCATGACCGGATGACCGAGCGCTTTATAGGTGCCGCGTATCTCCTGGGGGAGTTCCGGATGCAGGTAGGTAAGCCCTTTGACATGCGCTTCATAGATGACCGTTTTTCCCCACGGCGTGCGCGGCGCGGCGTCATCTTCCCAGTCATAATGGTCGCTGATTATCACGCTTTTCGGCGCCACCGCCGCGTTATCGCGGTAGTCCGGTTCATCGTGTCCGCCGTGCAACAGCGGATGATCTTTTAGTTCGCCCTCGACCCGGCGCGCATAAGGGTCAAGCAGTAACTTCGCCGGATTAAACCGATGCCCCTGCGCTGGCTGCCACGGGCCATGTACGCGATAGCCATAGCGCAAACCTGGCCTGGCGCCTGCCAGATAACCATGCCAGACATCGCCGCGACGTCCTGGCAGGTCATAGCGACGCTCATTCCCTCGGGAATCAAAAACGCACAGCTCTACGCGCTCCGCATGAGCGGAAAAGAGCGTGAAATTCACGCCATGACCGTCATACGTTGCGCCATGCGGCGTTGCTTCGCCGATCGCAAGCTGCGTCATTCCCCCTCCCGCATCAGCCAGATCGTCGCCAACGGCGGTAACGTCAGGTTAAGAGAGTGCTGACGGCCATGGCTTTCGATCTCATCGCTGTGCACCACGCCGCCGTTGCCGGTGTTGCTACCGTGATAATGCATCGAATCAGTATTGAGAATTTCACGCCAGCGTCCCGGCTGGTTGATGCCAAAGCGGTAGTCGTGGCGAGGAACGGGCGTAAAGTTGCTGGCGACGATGATCTCGTTACCGGCTTTATCACGGCGTACAAAAATCAGTACCGAGCGTTCATTGTCATCGACCACCAACCACTCAAAGCCGTAAGCATCGAAATCCAGCTCATGCAACGCTTTATGGTGGCGATAGGTGTGGTTGAGATCGCGTACCAGACGCTGAACCCCGTGGTGCCAGTTATCGCCCCCCTCCAGCAGGTGCCAGTCGAGGCTGGCGTCATGGTTCCACTCGCGTCCCTGGGCAAACTCATTCCCCATAAACAGCAGTTTCTTGCCGGGAAAGGCCCACATCCAGCCATAGTAGGCGCGCAGGTTGGCGAATTTTTGCCACGCATCGCCCGGCATACGATCGAGAATGGATTTCTTGCCGTGAACCACCTCATCGTGCGACAGCGGCAGAACAAAGTTTTCGGTATGGTTGTACAACATACCAAAGGTCAGCTTGTCGTGATGATACTGGCGGTACACCGGGTCCAGCTTCATGTAGTCCAGCGTGTCGTGCATCCAGCCCAGATTCCACTTGTACCAGAACCCCAGGCCGCCCGTTTCCGGTGGACGCGTCACGCCAGCGAAGTCTGTCGACTCTTCCGCCATGCTGACCGCGCCGGGCACCTGCTCGCCAATAATGCGGTTGGTATTACGCAGAAACTCAATGGCTTCCAGGTTTTCACGACCGCCGAACTCGTTCGGTATCCACTCGCCCTCTTTGCGGCTGTAGTCGCGGTAGATCATAGAGGCCACCGCATCGACACGCAGCGCATCAATCCCAAAACGCTCCATCCAGTACAGGGCGTTGCCCACCAGATAATTACTGACTTCACGACGACCATAGTTGTAGATCAGCGTATTCCAGTCCTGGTGATAGCCCTCGCGCGGGTCGCTGTGCTCATAGAGGTGGGTGCCGTCAAACTCCGCGAGGCTAAATTCATCGGACGGGAAATGGCCCGGCACCCAGTCGAGAATGACGTTAAGGCCCGCCGCATGGGCCGCATTGATGAAATAGCGGAAGTCGTCCCGCGTACCAAAGCGGCGGGTCGGCGCGTAGAGGCCGGTCGGCTGGTAGCCCCAACTGCCGTCAAACGGATGTTCGTTGACCGGCAAGAGTTCAAGGTGCGTAAAGCCCATCCATTTGGCGTAAGGCACAAGCTGATCCGCCAGCTCACGATAGCTCAGCCAGAAATTGTTATCCGTATGGCGGCGCCATGAACCTAAATGCACCTCATAAATCGAGATCGGCGCATCAAACTGATTGGCTTTTTGTCGTTCTTCGCTTGGCGTCACTTTCTCCGGCAGTCCGCAAATCATCGACGCCGTTTCCGGACGCATCTGCGCCTCAAAAGCATAGGGATCGGCTTTAATGCGCAGATTACCGTTCGCATCAAGCAGCTCGAATTTATACAGTTGTCCATTATGCGCGCCGGGGATAAACAGCTCCCAAATACCGCTCTCTTTGCGCAGACGCATCGGGTGGCGACGCCCATCCCAATAGTTGAATTGCCCGACAACCGAAACGCGACGAGCATTAGGCGCCCAGACGGAGAAACGGGTGCCGGTGACGCCATCCATCGTATCGGCGTGCGCGCCCAGCGTTTCATAAGGACGCAGGTGGGTGCCTTCCGACAATAGCCAGGCATCCATTTCCTGTATTAATGGACCAAAACGGTAAGGATCGTCGATGAGGTTCTGCTGTCCGTGCCAGGTCACGGCGAGCTGATAGCGAAAGAAATTTTTACGTCGGGGTAAAACGCCGCAGAAAAAACCGCGAGCGTCGAGACATTCCAGTTTGCCGACTTTACGTCCGGTTTTGGGTTCAATCACCCATACGTCGGTGGCGTCAGGTAATAGGGCGCGGACTTCTAGTCCGGCTTGGGTCTGGTGCATTCCGAGTACGGAAAAAGGGTCCGCAAAATGTCCTGCAATTAGCGCATTAATCACGTCTCTATCGATACGACTGGACATGGTTTGTCATCCTGTTTTGTGGCGTCACTCCATCTCACTGAATTCAACATCAGGTAGTGACACTTCTTTGACCTGAACGGCGCAGCACACTGTGCATCCTATCTGCGTCGTCCTACCTTCAGGTTAGGCTTAATACCCGTGGGATTAAGCTACCCTTAAAGAATAGCCAATGCTCTGCTTAACTCCTGATAAAAATGAAACATCTGCGTTTACTCCTGTATTACGCAAAAAAAAGGGTGACGATGCACCCCTGGTTTAACACAAATTCCCCCGCCGGATGGCGGCGCTGACGCGCCTTATCCGGCCTACAGAACCACACGCAGGCCCGATAAGCGCTGCAATAGCCACTACGCCAACTGGCGCAGCATTCGACGCAGCGGCTCGGCGGCACCCCATAACAACTGGTCGCCTACGGTAAACGCCGACAAGAACTCTGGCCCCATGTTCAGCTTACGCAGACGACCAACCGGCGTAGTCAACGTGCCGGTCACCGCCGCCGGGGTTAATTCGCGCATAGTGATATCACGATCGTTCGGCACCACTTTCGCCCACGGATTATGTGCCGCCAGCAGTTCTTCCACCGTCGGAATGGATACCTCTTTTTTCAGCTTAATGGTGAACGCCTGGCTGTGACAGCGCAGCGCGCCGACGCGCACACACAAACCATCAACCGGGATCACAGAGGCAGTATTGAGGATCTTGTTGGTTTCCGCCTGGCCTTTCCACTCTTCGCGGCTCTGGCCGTTATCGAGCTGTTTGTCGATCCAGGGGATCAGGCTTCCCGCCAGCGGTACGCCAAAGTTATCCACCGGCAGCTCGCCGCTGCGGGTCAATGCCGTAACTTTGCGTTCAATATCAAGAATTGCGGAAGACGGCGTCGCCAGTTCATCGGCGACATGGCCATACAACTGACCCATTTGGGTTAACAGCTCGCGCATATGGCGCGCGCCGCCGCCGGAGGCGGCCTGATAGGTCGCGACGGATACCCAGTCAACGAGATTATGGGCAAAGAGACCGCCCAGCGACATCAACATCAGGCTAACGGTACAGTTACCGCCCACAAAGGTCTTCACGCCATTGTTCAGGCCGTCGGTAATCACGTCCTGGTTGACCGGGTCGAGAATAATAATGGCATCATCTTTCATGCGCAGCGTAGAAGCCGCGTCAATCCAGTAACCCTGCCATCCGCTTTCGCGCAGCTTTGGATAAATTTCGTTGGTATAATCGCCGCCCTGGCAGGTCACGATGATATCGAGCGCTTTTAGCGCATCCAGATCAAAAGCGTCCTGTAGCGTGCCGGTGGAGGTGTCGCCGAAGGTGGGCGCCGCCTGTCCAAACTGGGAGGTAGAAAAGAAAACAGGGCGAATAGCGTCGAAATCGCGCTCCTCTACCATGCGTTGCATGAGAACAGAGCCGACCATTCCGCGCCAGCCGATAAAACCAACATTTTTCATAGCGTTTTTTTCCTGCAAAGAGATGTGCTGTGTATGCGCGCCAGTATCCTGTGGCGCATCCTTCACCATACAAAAAGCAGCCAAAGTCGCAAGTGAAATTAATCAATGATAGCGAAGCCATCAGTAATGCGACTTATCCTGCCTTACCGCGCAAGCAGAAAGTCCAGTGGCGATTATCAGGGAATTTGCGTTAGGAAGGGAATCATTTCCGTCGCTGTTTTATTGATCCTAATTATGGATCAGCGTAGAAATTTGCCTGCTTTTATGCGCGTACTGAAACATGGCGAGGCAAAATGTCGTTGGGCGATTGCCATGCACACCTCAATAAAAAAACCGGGTAGCGATTACGCCTTACCCGGCTTACGGTATCGATATGTGCCCGTTTCCAGGCCCGGTAAGCGCAGCGCCACCGGGCAACAAGACTCAGCTCAGCAGTTGGAAAGCAATCATCCCGACAATCGCGCCGACCGTGCCGAGGATAGTTTCCATCATCGTCCAGGTCTTCAGCGTCTGCGCTTCGGTCGCGCCGGTAAATTTACCGAACAGCCAGAAGCCAGCGTCGTTAACATGAGAAACCACAATTGAACCGCCGGCGATACAGATAGAGAGCGCAGCCATCTGCGCGCCGGAGAAATTCAGTTGCTCTATGACCGGCATCACCAGACCGACCGCGGTTAAACACGCCACGGTCGCGGAACCCTGAATGATGCGCACTGCCGCCGCCAGCACAAAGCAGGTAATGGCAATCGGCAGTCCCATACCGGTTAACGCTTCGCCCAGCGCCGGGCCGACGCCGGAGTCAACCAGTACCTGTTTGAACACCCCGCCTGCGCCAATCACCAGCAGGATAATGCCCGCCGGTTGCAGCGCGTGGCCGCAGATTTCCATCACTTTGTCTTTCGGCATCCCCTGACGCATCGCCAGGCCGTAAATCGCTACCAGACAAGCGACCAGAATCGCAGTGAAGGGGTGGCCGATAAACTCAAACCATTCGTAAGCGGTGGAACCTTCCGGCACAAAACGCGCGGCGATCGTTTTCAGTCCTACCAGCACCAACGGCAGCAGGATCAGCGACAGGCTGAAGCCGAAAGAAGGCATTTTACCTTCACCCAGATGCGGCTCGGTAATGTCGTCAGGAATACGCAGCTCAACATAACGGCTGATAAAATTCCCCCACAGCGGCCCGGCGATAATCATGCCAGGAATGGCGGCACACAGGCCAATCAGGATCATCCAGCCGAAATCAGCATGCATCTGGGAAGCCAGCAGCATCGGCGCAGGCCCAGGCAACAAAAACGCCGCGGCTGCCGCCACGCCCGCAAACAGCGGAATGACCAGCTTCACCAGGTTTGTGCCGGTATGACGCGCCATAGAGAACGCCACGCTTATCAGCAGCACAATCGCCACTTCAAAGAACAGCGGAAGCGCGCAAATCAGCCCGGCCAGGCCAATCGCATAGTGCGCGCGGTTATGACCAAAGGATTTAAGCATCTTGACGGCTATCTGATCGACCGCGCCGGTTTCATGCAGAATCTTGCCGAACATCGCCCCCAGCGCGACCACAATCGCCAGGAAGCCCAGCGTGCCGCCCATCCCTTTTTCCATGGTCGCGGCGATTTTATCAAGCGGCATCCCTGAAAAAAGCCCCGCGCCCATTGAGACGACCATTAACGCGACGAAGGCGTGCATACGCGCCTTCATCACGAGAAACAGCAGCAGTAAGACGGAACCGACGGCGGTTAAAACCAGTGTTAATGTACTCACAGCGTACTGCCTTTATTGATGACCTCAATGGTGCTCGCCACGACGCCTTCCAGCGGCTGGTCGATATCCACCACCAGAACATCGCGTTCGTCGGCACCCGGCTCTTGCAGCGTTTCAAACTGCGTCACCAGCATCTGGGTTTTGAAGAAATGACCTTTGCGCGCTTTCAGACGGCTTTCAATGACGTCGAAATCACCTTTCAGATAGATAAAGGAGAGGTTCGGGTTTCCCTCGCGCAGCAGGTCACGATAATGTTTTTTCAGTGCGGAACAGACGATCAGCGAGATTTTATTGGTACGCTGCATCGCGAAAGCGGCGTCGTTCAGCGCCTGTAACCACGGTTTGCGGTCATCATCATTCAACGGCTCGCCGGAAGCCATTTTTTCAATATTGCAGCGCGGATGCAGAAAATCGCCGTCCAGAAACGCGGCATGAAGCTGATGCGCCACGGCGCTTGCGACAGCGGATTTACCGCTGCCTGATACGCCCATCAGAACGTAAACGTGGTGATCATGATTAGTCGTGCTCAAAGCGGGCCCCCACTCTACAAGTTGCAAAATTTGTTACGGGTAACTGTTATCGGTAACATTGTCCAACCGCACCATTCACGACGCAATGACCATTCGTGCCAAAAGTGAATAAGTGTGAGCTACTTCAAAGTTGTCAGACTAAATAGATCCGCCCGGTGACAAGGTGAAACCTAAATCTAACATTTTTGGCGTGACCGTTTCGCCGCGAATGCGGGCCAACAGACGTTCCGCGCCAATGCTGCCCATTCGCTCGCGCGGCGTCAGGACGCTTGCCAGACGCGGTTCCATCACCTGGCCGATGTCATGACCGTGGAACCCGGCGATCGCCATGTCGTCCGGGATTTTTAGCCCCAGGCGCTGGCATTCGAAGGCCGCCCCCACCGCCAGGTCATCGTTGGTGCAAAAAATACCGTCAAGCTGTGGGTATTCGCGTCGCGCCTGGCGCATGAGTTCGATACCGGAAGAGTAGGATGAAGATTGCTCCATCATCACACTGTAAGGAACCAGTCCTGCGTCCCGCATCGCCTGTTCATAACCCTTCTGCTTGATGATAGTACGTTCGTCGAGGCGCGCCCCCAGATAGGCGATATGACGATGACCACGCGCGATAATCGCGGCGGTCATCTGACGGGCGGCCTCGAAGTTGTCAAAACCAACGGCAATATCTAGACACGGCGACTGGCTGTCCATCAGTTCCACCACCGGAATCCCGGCGACTTCGATCATTTTTAAGGTGCGCGGCGTATGGGTACGCTCAGTGAGGATCAGGCCGTCGATATTCCAGGAGAGCATCGATTCCAGGCGCTCCTGCTCCATCTCCGGTTTATAGCCGTAGTGCGCCAGCATGGTTTGATACCCGTGGGCGTCGGTGACAGCCTCAATGCCGCGTAACACTTCCGCAAAGACCTGGTTGGTTAAAGACGGCAGCAGAACGCCAATGGCGCGACTGGTGGCGTTGGAAAGAATGTCAGGCGCGCGATTAGGAATGTACCCGAGCTCATCAAGCGCAGCCGCAATTTTACCCCGCAGCGCGACGGAGACCTGCTCCGGATTACGCAAAAAACGGCTGACCGTCATTTTGGTCACGCCCACACGGTCGGCCACATCCTGAAGTACGGGTCTTTTCTTTTTCATCGTCCTGAAAGGTATAAAAGGGATAGATTTGCCCAGTTTACCACGGACGTGCGGAATTAATGACAAACGATGAAAAGCCGGATGGCAACGCTTTCGCGTCTTATCCGGCCTACAAAAGGTTACAGCACGTTAGACTGGCGGCAAGTCAAACAGCAACACTTCGCTGTCGCTGTCGGCATGAATCGAGATTGCCTGCTCATCCCAAATCGCCAGGCCGTCGCTGGTCGTCGCTTTGGTGCCGTTAATGGTCACGTTACCTTTTACCACCTGGATCCAGACGCGGCGCTCAGCGGCAATCTGATGCACCGACTGCTCATCTTTGAGCAGCGCCCAGCGGTACAGCTCCATATCCTGGTGGACCTTCAGCGAACCATCGCGAGCATCTGGCGAAAGCACCAGTTGCTTGCCCTGCGCGGCGTCGAAGCGGCGCTGTTCGTAGCGCGGCGTGATGCCGGTTTCTTGCGGAATGATCCATATCTGGTACAGCCGCAGACGATCCGTTTTGCTCGGGTTGTACTCGGAGTGGCGAATGCCGGTCCCGGCGCTCATAATCTGGAATTCACCGGCCGGAACCTGTTCTTTATTGCCCATACTGTCCTGGTGTTCTACGGCGCCTTCCAGCACATAGGTCAAAATTTCCATGTCTTTATGCGGATGCGTGCCGAACCCCTGGCCTGCGTCGATCACATCGTCGTTAATCACACGCAGCGCCGAGAACCCCATAAAGTTCGGATCGTAATAATCGGCAAAAGAAAAAGTATGCCAGGAGTCAAGCCAGCCATGATTCGCATGACCGCGGTCGTTTGCTTTGCGTAAGTAGATCATTGTGTTCACCCCCAGATGTTTTCGATGGAATAAGTGTGGACTCATTCCGTCCGGGATCATAGAGGGTGAAAATTGACTCCTCTGTTCAAAAAATATGAATAAGCGCAGAGGAGTCTGTAAGGGCTATTTAGCGAGGGTTATCGTCGCAGGCGTTGCCTGTTCGAAAGCACGTTCGAGGATTTCCAGATTGGTAAGAACTTCAGATTCCTTGACGTAATTAGGCGTACCGATGGTCAACGTCTGGTACAGCGCATCATAGACGCGGCCATAGTCACCCGTTTCCGGTTTCACCTCTTCTTTCACGGTCACGCCGTCATCGTTAACATATTCCAGCACGCCGACGGATTCGTCAGCGGCGAAACCGGGTTCACCAAGCATAATGTTCGCTTTCAGGCTGGTTTCTTGTTGATCGATACCGTATTTCACAAACGAACCTTTGGTGCCGTGAACAATAAACTTCGGATAGTCGATTTTCACCAGATGGCTGGTTTTCACAATGACTTTCAGGTCACCGTAGAACAATTGCGCTTCAAAGGTGTCATCCGGATTCGCTTTATTACGCAGGCTACGAATGTCATACGCGACATGATCCGGGCGGCCAAATAGCGAAATAATTTGATCCATGGTGTGGACGCCAAGTCCGTAGAAAGCGCCATCCTGCGGCAGGCCCGGTTTGGTTTCCGCCACGGGTCGGTAGTAGTCAAAATGGCTTTCAACTTCGACAATCTTGCCCAGTTTCCCGCTCTCAATCGCTTTTTTAGCCGTGAGAAAACAGGAATCAAAACGCCGATTCTGATACGGCGTAACGGTCAGTCCTTTGCTTCGCGCCAGGTCGAACAACACTTTTGCCTCCGCCAGCGTCGGCGTGAAAGGTTTCTCAACCAGCACATTTTTACCCGCTTCCAGCGCGCGTTTGGCGTATTCGAAATGGCTGTCAGCATGCGTACAGACGATCACCAGTTTTACCTGCGGATCGCCCAACACCTCATCCAAATCGCTGGTGAAGTGAATATGCGAATAGTGCGGCGCCTGCTCTTCCGGTTTAGCGTGACGACGGAAAATGTGCGCGACATGCCAGGTATCTTTCCGATTCAGAACGTAGGGGAGATGGTAACGGGTGGTACTTTTGCCGAATCCAATAAATGCGCAGTGTAAGGTCATGAGACGATCCTTTTGAAGATGATTGTTTACACCATAGCGCAAAGCGTGAGGAGACTGAATGTTGGATTCTTTGCCGGATGCGGCGTTGCCTTTTTGGGCCTACAAAAGCAGATGCCTCAAGATCGGCCGTCGGCGTCGCGGTCAGTTTGTTCACGGCAAGCGCGCAGGGCCCGGAGCGTACTAAATGTACGTGAGGAGCACGAGCACTTCCCGGGGACAAAATGACAAGTAAGCCAGGCTGAAACAAAACCAAAAAAAAGCCAGCAAAAGCTGGCTAAAGTAATACTGGAAGCAATGTGAGCAATGTCGTGCTTTCAGGTTCTCCGTAGGGGTTCCCCTGAATGCAAGGCAATAATAATCATTCTCATTCGCACTTGTCTACTTCTTTTTGCAAAAAAATGCGGTTGACGGAATTTTCTTTCTCAGCGAGTGTAAATACACAATTACCCCTGCAGGAGATAAGGAATGAGTGAAATAGTGATACGCCACGCTGAACCGAAAGATTACGACGCCATTCGTCAGATCCACGCCCAGCCGGAGGTGTACCACAACACGCTACAGGTTCCTCATCCTTCCCTCGAAATGTGGCAGGCGCGGCTAACCGAGCAAGCCGGGGTTAAACAACTGGTTGCCTGCATTGACGATATTGTCGTTGGCCATCTTTCTATTCAGGTCACCCAACGTCCCCGTCGCAGCCACGTGGCCGATTTTGGTATCTGCGTGGATGCCCGGTGGCACAATCGCGGTATTGCCAGCGCGCTGATCCGCACGATGATCGACATGTGCGACAACTGGCTGCGCGTCGAGCGTATTGAGCTAACGGTGTTTGTTGATAACGAGCCCGCGGTGGCGGTGTATAAGAAGTACGGCTTTGAAATCGAAGGCACCGGTAAGAAATACGGCCTGCGCAACGGTGAGTACGTTGATGCGTACTTTATGGCGCGCGTGAAATAGCGCTTCCCCGCCCCACCCTGTGGGGCGAAACGTCACAAACCTTCATCACATTCCTGTTATTGCAACCTACTTCCCCTATATCAAAACAATAACCACCTGAATTTCATGGTTATTACCACTTTAAGCTTTATCACCGTTTTTTCCGTAATTTTAGCAATATTAATATTACATTTTTGTTTTTTTTTGGTTTCTGCCATCACTTTATGGTGACAATCACAACAATATACTCCTCCCGGGACTAATTTAACCACGGTGAGGTAAAAAATGAAATTTGAACGCCATCATAGAATATTGAAGGAACTCAGTATTTCGGGAGTTGTAAAAGTTTCAAATCTGGCGAAAAGTCTCAAGGTAACAAAGGAAACTATTCGTTCAGATCTCAATGAACTTGCCGGACAGGGATATCTTACTCGCTGTCATGGTGGTGCATTTATTACCCTTGATTCTCTTGATAACGTCGCAAAAAATGAAATTGCTTATGTGCTGGAAAAATATGAATCAGCGCAGAAAATAAAAAAAGGTCTCTCTGCCATGAAAAATAATGTATGTGTTATTGGCTCGTTCAATGTTGATATTATCAGTTATCTACCGAGATTACCCTCAACGGGAGAATCATTGCTGGCCGATAAATTTATTTTTTCACCCGGCGGTAAGGGATGTAATCAGGCATTAGCAGCAAGCTATGCCGATTCTGATGTGCATTTTATTACTAAAGTCGGCTCAGATCATTTTAGCGATTACGCCATTAATTTTATAAACTCATCAAAAATCCATAAAAGTGTTATCTACCAGACCAAAGAAACACAAACAGGTACAGCAACCATCATGGTGAATGGAGATACCGGAGATAACGTCATCGCTATCTACCCTGGCGCCAACATGACAATTTCCCCTGATGAAATCACCATTCAAAAAGAAGCCATTGTTCATTCAGATATTGTTCTTGTCCAACTGGAGACGAATTACGAAGCGCTGCAGCAAACAATTCGTCTCGCACAAAAAAATGACATACCGGTCATTATCAATCCAGCGCCATACAATGACATGGTTAACACCATCATTGATAACATTGACTATATTACGCCAAATGAAACGGAAGCAGGCCTGCTGGCCAATATGGCGGTTAATGATATCGAATCAGCCAAATGCGCGGCCAAAATTATTCATCAGAAAGGCGTCAAAAATACCATTATTACATTAGGTAGCAAAGGTTCGCTTGCTTATGATGGCACACAATTCATCTATTCCCCGGCATTTCCGGCAGTTGTAAAAAATACTGCGGGAGCGGGTGACGCTTTCAATGGCGCCCTCGCATCTGGTCTTGCAAAAGGAAAGTCACTGGCATCCGCATTGTGCTACGCCAGCGCATTTGCCTCACTTGCGGTTGAAACGCCTAATGCCTCTGATATGCCGGAAAACGACTCCGTTCTTCATCGCATTCAGGGTTCACATTACAAACAAACTATCTCTACTCACTAAATCAAGGAGCAGACTATGAACAATACGCAGAAAAAACTAAAGGTGCTCTTTATTGGAGAATCCTGGCATATTCATATGATTCATTCAAAAGGTTATGACAGTTTCACCTCCAGTAAATATGAAGAAGGCGCTACATGGTTACTGGAATTCCTGAGGAAAGGCGGCGTTGATATTGATTACATGCCTGCCCACACGGTACAAATTGCCTTTCCAGAGAGTATTGACGAATTAAACCGTTACGATGTGATTGTTATTAGCGACATTGGTAGTAATACCTTCCTGTTGCAAAACGAGACATTTTATCAGCTAAAAATAAAACCAAACGCTCTGGAGTCCATTAAAGAGTACGTCAAAAATGGCGGTGGACTACTCATGATTGGTGGTTACCTGTCATTTATGGGTATTGAGGCAAAAGCCAATTATAAGAACACCGTTCTTGCTGAGGTTCTGCCAGTTATTATGCTTGATGGCGATGACCGGGTAGAAAAGCCAGAGGGTATTTGTGCTGAGGCTGTCTCACCTGAACATCCTGTTGTTAACGGATTCTCAGATTATCCGGTATTTCTTGGATATAACCAGGTCGTCGCCAGAGACGATGCCGATGTCGTATTAACAATAAATAATGACCCATTGTTAGTGTTCGGTGAATACCAACAGGGTAAAACCGCCTGCTTTATGAGTGACTGCTCCCCACACTGGGGAACCCAGCAGTTTATGTCATGGCCATTTTATACCGACCTGTGGGTCAACACGCTTCAATTCATCGCCAGAAAATAAAAAACAATGGAGTAACGAAAGTTACTCCTTTTATAAAATATAAGGATTGATGTATGAACAAGAATAAGTACTCAACCCCCTTACTGATGCTTGCCACCATCTTAGCCGGTATGCTTTCCCCGATGCAGTCTGCCGTTAATGGGCAGTTAGGACATTGGTTACAAGACGGTAATGCTTGCGCAGTAATCTCGTTTGCCAGCGGTCTGGTCGTCATGTTTTTTATTATTATTGCGCGCAAAGAAACACGCCAGCAATTCGCCTCAATCCCTACTCTGATTAAAAAGAGAAAAATCCCGCTATGGAATTGGTTTGCAGGATTATGCGGGGCTATGGTCGTATTTTCTGAAGGCGCATCCGCCAGCGCGCTGGGCGTTGCCACCTTTCAAACGGCATTAATTTCTGCCCTGCTTCTTTCCGGCCTGCTGTGCGACCGTTTTGGCATCGGTGTGGAGGAGAAGAAATATTTTACGCCATGGCGCATTACTGGCGCATTGTTCGCCGTTATCGCCACCATTTTTGTCGTGTCGCCACAGTGGCACTCAACCTCGTTTATCCTGCTCGCTATCCTCCCCTTTTTGGCAGGGTTACTCGCTGGCTGGCAGCCTGCGGGGAATGCGAAAGTCGCCGAGGCAACGGGCTCCATGCTGGTGTCCATTACATGGAACTTCATCGTCGGCTTTTGTGTCCTGGGCGCAGCGCTGGCGATACGTATCGCATTAGGCCATGTCACCATCCAGTTACCCGATACATGGTGGATGTATCTCGGTGGTCCGCTGGGTCTGCTGTCCATCGGGCTAATGGCGATTCTGGTGAGAGGCTTAGGGCTATTGATGCTGGGCGTAGCGTCAACAGCAGGCCAACTGCTTGGCTCAGTGCTAATTGATGAATTGATCCCTTCATTAGGCAATACGGTCTACCTGGTCACCATCATCGGTACGCTGTTCGCGTTAGTCGGTGCGATTGTGACCACCATCCCTGAATACAGAGCATCCAAAATGGCGCAAAGAATGGAGGTGTCAGAATGAAAGGTTTCCTGCAAACCGTAACAGGCCCGGTGGCGCATACGGATATGGGGCTGACGCTACCGCATGAACATCTGTTTAACGATCTGTCTTCGGTCGTAGACGAGCCACATTATGCTTTTTCACAGCAACTGGTGGGAAAGAAAGTCAGTGCTGACCTGCAGTGGGGGCTGAAACACGACCCATACTGCTGCGCCGATAACATGGACCGCAAAGAGATTGATGATGTTATCTTCGAAATCAATAACTTTATGTCTTTGGGCGGCAGGACGATTGTCGACGCCACCGGTTCAGAATCCATTGGGCGGGATGCCTCAGCGCTACGAGAAGTTGCCTTAAAAACGGGTTTGAATATCGTTGCGTCATCCGGACCTTATCTGGAGAAATTTGAAAGTACCCGGATCCATAAACCTGTTGAGCTGTTAGCCTCACTCATTGATAAAGAACTGAATCAGGGTATTGGCGAGACGGATATTCGCGCTGGCATGATCGGTGAAATCGGCGTATCTCCCGCGTTTACCCAAGCGGAGCGTAACAGCCTGCGGGCAGCGTCTCTGGCACAATGTAACAACCCCCACACGGCGATGAATATCCATATGCCAGGGTGGCTGCGACTGGGTGATGAGGTGCTGGATATCGTGCTGGAAGAAATGAACGTCTCTCCGGCAAAAGTCTCGCTGGCGCATTCGGACCCTTCAGGAAAAGATGTCGTCTATCAACGTAAAATGCTCGACCGTGGCGTATGGCTTGAATTTGACATGATTGGTCTGGACATCACCTTCCCAAAAGAAGGTGTCGCGCCGGGCGTTCAGGAGACCGCAGATGCAGTAGCGAATCTGATTGCACTGGGTTACGCCGACCAAATCGTTTTAAGCCATGATGTTTTTCTCAAACAGATGTGGGCGAAAAATGGCGGAAATGGCTGGGGGTTTGTCCCGAATGTCTTCCTCGCCTATCTGGCTGCTCGCGGAGTAGACAACGATACTCTGCACAAGCTTTGTATTGATAATCCAGCCCGATTGCTCACGGCATAATCTGCAAATAGCCCGGTGTCTGACACCGGGCCTGGAATTAAAAATCAGTATCCCGCCGTTAAATCATCCACCGAACGCGGGTCAGACGCGCCATACAGTTCACCATCCGGTCCAACCATAATACTTTGGGTGCTGCCCATCGCTTCTTTCAGCGCCACTTTCTGCCCTTTCTGTTCCAGCAACTTCAGCGTATCGGGGCTGAAGCCCTTTTCTACCCGCAGTTCGTCCGGCAACCATTGATGATGGAAACGCGGCGCGTTGGTCGCTTCGGCGACGTTCATGCCAAAATCAATGCTGTTTACTACCATTTGCAGCACGGTAGTGATAATTCGACTCCCGCCAGGACTGCCGGTCACCAGCCAGGTTTTGCCCTCTTTAACGACGATAGTGGGCGACATCGACGACAGCGGACGTTTTTTTGGTTCGACCGCGTTAGCATCGCCGCCCACCAGGCCATAAACATTAGGTACACCGGGTTTAGCAGAAAAATCATCCATTTGATTATTCAGCAGAATACCGGTATTTCCCGCCACAATTCCTGTGCCGAAGGTGGTGTTCAGGGTATAGGTCACCGCCACAGCATTGCCGTCTTTATCCACCACCGAGAAGTGGGTGGTCTGGTTGCTTTCATACGGGGCGAGCTTGCCCGGTTTTATCTGGCTGGAAGGTTTGGCCTTGTTGATATCAATTTGATCGGCCAGCGTTTTCGCATAGGCTTTGTTGGTCAGCGCCTGCCACGGCACTTTCACAAAGTCCGGGTCACCCAGATACTCTGAGCGGTCAGCGTAGGCATATTTTTCCGCTTCCGCCATGATTTGCATGGCATCGGCGCTGCCAAAGCCGTACTTCTTCATATCGAAGTTTTCAAGAATATTGAGGATTTGCACGATGTGAATACCGCCCGAGGACGGCGGCGGCATGGAGAAGACCTGATACCCGCGATAGTCACCGCTGATTGGCGTACGCTCAACGGCTTTATAGTTGGCTAAATCCTCTTTGGTCATCAGACCGCCGTTATTCTGCATTTCTCCGGCTATCTGGTCAGCAATCGCCCCTTTATAAAACGCATCCGGGCCGTTTTCGGCAATCATTTCCAGGCTTTTCGCCAGATTCTTCTGGACCAGCTTATCGCCTTTTTTCAGCGGCTCGCCGTCTTTCCAGAAAATGGCTTTGCTGTTCTCATGGTTGGGGATCACTTCGCTGCCGTAAGTTTTTAAGTCGTCGGCCAGCGCATCGTTAACCACAAAACCCTCTTCCGCCAGCTTCATCGCCGGACGCACCACTTTATTCAGCGGCATCGTGCCGTATTTCTCCAGCGCCAGCGAGAACCCCGCCACGGTACCTGGCGTACCGGATGCCAGATGCGACGTCAGCGACTTTTTCGCATCGGCGTTACCCTGATCGTCGAGGAACATATCACGGGTCGCGCCAGCAGGCGCCATTTCACGAAAATCGATCGCCGTGGTAGCGCCATCTTTAGTGCGCAGCAGCATAAATCCTCCGCCGCCCAGATTCCCGGCTTGCGGATGCGTCACAGCCAGCGCATAGCCCACGGCGACGGCGGCATCCACGGCATTACCGCCCTGCTTTAAGATATCCACGCCAACCTGCGTCGCCATTGCATCCACGGACGCCACCATCCCTTGCGTCGCCCGCACAGGATGAAAGACATCTTCTTCAACACCATAGGAGACTGGCGGCGCGACGGGAGGATTGGCCACCGCGCTAAACGTCCCCCCGGCCAGCAGAGCGGCGATCGCCACCCAGCGCATAAACGTTGGTTTCATCGTTGTTTTTCTCCAGATAAATGGGTGTATGTCCCGTTTAATCCTGGTCCACAACGCTTAAAAAATCATCATCATGGCGAAATAGAGGTACACTTAAAAAGAGGCCTCATCGGGAGGAGACGACAATGAAACGCTTACTACTTATTACGGCTTTGTTACCCTTTGCTGTATTGGCCCAGCCAATTAATACACTCAATAACCCTAATCAGCCAGGTTATCAGATTCCCAGCCAGCAGCGTATGCAGACGCAGATGCAAACGCAGCAGATTCAGCAGCAGGGTATGTTGAAACAACAGATGCAAACGCAGGCGCGCAGCCAGCAGCAAAATCTACAGTCGCAGTTGAATGCCAATACGCAGCGGGTTCAGCAGGGACAGCCGGGCAACGGTATGCTCGGTCAGCAAACGCTGCCCAATACGCAGGGCGGAATGCTCAGCGGCAGCGGAAATCCGGACCGGATGCTAAACCATTCCCAGCCAATGTTGCAGCAGGGCAGCGGGACGCCGCAGCCTGACATCCCGCTGAAAACCATCAGCCCTTAAAACTGACAGCCCTTAAAACTGAAAGTGAGGGCCGATGTCATCAATACGATCGGTGCAGATACAATCCACGCCCCAGCGCAGCAGCTCTGCCGCCCGCTGGGGCTGATTGACGGTATACACCAGAATCCGCAGACCCGCGGCCTTAATCTCTTGCACTCGCGTCTCATCGAGTAATTTATGGTTGAGATGGAGGGAAACACAGCCCAGACGGGTCGTCAGTTCACGCCAGTCTTCACGCCATTTATCCAGTAGTAACCCGCGCGGCAGTTCAGGTGCTGCCGCCTGCGCCGCTTCCAGCGCCTCTATCTCAAAGGAAGAAAGCAGCGGCGGCGTCATCCCGGCCCACAGTTCGCGGGCGGCCAACGCCACGACGCGTCCTGTTAGCCTTTCGCTCCCCGTTGTCGGTTTGATCTCAATATTCGCCATCATGCCGTGTTTACGGCAGCGCTCCGCCACCTGCGAGAGCAGCGGCAGCGGCTCGCCTTTAAATTCGCCGCTAAACCAACCGCCAGCGTCCACACGCAATAAATCCTGCCAGTTCAACTCGCCCGCCACGCCCCAACCATTGCTGGTGCGCTCCAGGTTATCGTCATGCAGCAGGAAAATTTCGCCGTCTTTCGACAGTTTGGCATCAAACTCAATCATGGTGTGCCCGTATCGCGCGCCCACGTCAATCGCCGCCAGAGTGTTTTCCGGCGCCAGTTTACCGCCGCCGCGATGGGCGACAATGTGGGGATAAGGCCAGTTACTCATACACGTTGTCCTGTTTCGCCATCAAAAAGATGTCGCTGATGTTCCGGCAGATGCAGCCATAGCGTACTGCCCGCCGCCGGGCGCTGCTGATGCGCCAACCGCACCACCAGTTTCTGATCGCCCCAGCGCCCATGCGCCAGATTATCCGCGCCCAGAATCTCCAGCGTGTCTACCGTTAACGGCACGCCGCCTTCCGCCTGCGAGCTTAACGCAATATGCTCCGGGCGGATACCCAGCGTCATTTTACGTCCAGCATGACCCCGATAGCCCGCACCAATCGGCAACGCCAGACCGCCAGGCAATTCGAAACGGTCGCCGGAAGCGCTGATAACGCCGTCCAACAGGTTCATCGCCGGGCTGCCAATAAAGCTCGCCACGAAGCGACTGGCCGGTTTTTCATACACCTCTACCGGCGTGCCAATCTGTTCTGCGACACCTTTATTCATCACCATCACCCGCTGGGCCAGCGTCATCGCCTCTACCTGATCGTGAGTAACATAGAGCGAGGTGGTACGAAGACGACGATGCAGATGTTGTAACTCCAGACGCATCTGCACGCGCAGCTTGGCGTCGAGGTTAGAGAGCGGTTCGTCGAATAAAAAGACTGCCGGCTCGCGGACGATCGCGCGCCCCATTGCCACGCGCTGCCGTTGACCGCCGGAAAGCTCGCGTGGACGGCGTTTAAGCAGGCCGTCCAGCTCCAGAATGCGCGCCGCCTCCCGCACGCGTTCTTCAATATGCGCTTTGCTCATACCGCGAATTTTTAGTCCCCACGCCATGTTCTCCTCTACGCTCATATGGGGATAGAGAGCATAGTTCTGAAATACCATCGCGATGCCGCGATCTTTGGGCTCCATCTCGGTGACACGTTTGCGATCAATCCAGATATCGCCGCTGGTCACGCGTTCCAGACCGGCCACCATCCGCAACAACGTTGATTTGCCGCAGCCGGACGGCCCGACCATCACGATAAATTCGCCATCCGCCACGTCCAGCGTTAACGGTTGAATGACCTGGGTTTTGCCGTCCCAGCTTTTGGTTACTGCCTGTAGTTTTAAACCAGCCATTTTTATTTCTCACTGTCCACTAAACCACGCACAAACGCCCGTTGCATGGCTAACACAATTACGACCGGAGGGATAAGGGTGAGCAACATTGCCGCCATCACCTGGTTCCATTGCGTGGTACCTTCGCCGGTGGCGATCATCCCTTTGATACCCGCTACGGCAGTGCCAAGATTCACGTCGGTGATAATCAACAGCGGCCACAGATACTGGTTCCAGCCGTAGATAAAGGTGATGACGAATAACGCCGCCAGGTTGGTTTTTGACAGCGGCAACACGATGTCGCGGAAAAAGCGCATCGGCGACGCGCCGTCAATACGGGCCGCCTCCACCAGTTCATCCGGAAGCGTCATGAAGAACTGACGAAACAGGAAAGTGGCGGTAGCGGACGCCATCAGCGGTAGCGTCAGACCGGCATAGCTGTCGAGCATTTTCAGGTTGGCGATCACTTCCACCGTCGGGAAGATACGCACTTCAACCGGCAACATCAGGGTGATAAAAATCATCCAGAAGAACAGGTTACGCAGGGGAAAACGAAACCAGACGATGGCGAATGCGGAAAGCATAGATACCGTGATTTTGCCTACCGTAATGCTGAACGCCATAATGAAACTGTTAAGCATCATCAGCCAGAATGGCGCGCTATTAACACCGACGCCGTTGACCCAAATAGTTTTGATATTCTCCAGTAACTGCGTGCCGGGAAGCAGCGTCATCGGCGTCTCAAACACCGCGCGGTCGTCCAGCGTCGCCGCGACAAACGCGACATACAGCGGAAACAAAATGACCGCGATCCCCAGAATCAGCATGGTATGGCTGAATATTGTCAGCCCGCGACGATTCTCTATCATTGGTAACGCACCTTACTTTCCACATAGCGGAACTGCACCACCGTCAGAATGATGACGAGGAACATCAACACCACCGACTGCGCGGCGGACGCCGAGAGATCCAGGCCGGTAAACCCTTCGCGATAGATCTTATAAATCAGCGTCGTGGTAGCTTGTACTGGCCCGCCGGCGGTCGCGGCGTCGATCACCGGGAAGGTGTCGAAAAAGGCATACACCAGGTTGACCACCAGCAGGAAGAAACTGACCGGCGCAATAAGCGGCAAAGAAAGCCGGAAGAAACGACGAATCGGCCCGGCGCCGTCAATGGCCGCCGCTTCCACCAGCGAGCGGGGAATGGATTGCAGCGCGGCAAAGAAGAATAAAAAGTTGTAACTAATCTGCTTCCAGACTGACGCAAATACCACCAGGAACATCGCCTGACCGCTGTTTTGCGCGTGGTTCCAGTCATAGCCGAATTCGCCGAGGAAATGGGTGATTAATCCCCGCCCCGGGTTAAACAGGAAAATCCACAATACGGCGGCGACGGCGGGCGCGACGGCATAAGGCAGCAGCATCAGCGTCTGATAAAAACGGCTGCCGCGCACCACGTAATCCACCAGGGCGGCGAAAAACAGCGAGACCAGCAGGCCGCTAAACGTGACCAGCGCGCTGAATTTAATCGTCGTCCAGAAGGCGTCGAGATAATAACTGTCGTGAAAAAGCGCGACGAAATTCTCCAGCCCGACAAATTGGCTGGAAAAACCAAACGGATCGACGCTTTGCAGCGAATACCACAGCGCTTCGCCCGCAGGCCAGATAAAGAAAATAACGGTGATAACCAACTGCGGGGCAACCAGTAAATACGGCAGCCAGCGCGAGCGGAACACCGGACGGAATGATGACATGAAGGTTCTTTTCCTGGAAGGTGCCGGATGGCGGTGCAAGCACCTTATCCGGCCTACAAACGCTGTAGGCCTGATAAGCGCAGCGCCATCAGGCACTTATACACTTAAGATTTGCTCGCTTTCTCAAAACGACGCAGCAACTGATTCCCGCGATCCACTGCGGTATCCAACGCCTGTTGTGGGGTCTTCTTCCCGGTCCAGACGCTTTCCAGCTCTTCGTCCACGATGGTACGAATCTGCGGCATATTGCCCAGACGCAAGCCTTTGGTGAAGGGTAACGGCGGCTTATTCAACATCTGGCGAGTGGCGATATCCGCACCGGGGTTTTTATCGTAATAACCCTGCTCGCGGGTCAGCTCGTAGGCGGCGGTGGTAATCGGCAGGTAGCCAGTTTTTTGATGCCATTCAGCAGCGTTTTCCGGTTTTGCCAGGAAGTCGAGGAATTTGGCGACGCCGGTATAGGTTTCTTTATCTTTACCCTGCATGACCCATAGACTGGCTCCGCCGATAATGGCGTTTTGCGGCGCGCCCTTGATATCAGCGTCGTACGGCATCATACCCACGCCATAGTTAAATTTGGCATACTGGCGGATATTGGCGAGCGAGCCGGAGGACGCGGTTGTCATCGCGCAGTCACCGTTATAAAACTTCTCGGTAGACTCGTCCTTACGCCCAACATAGCTAAAATCGCCTTTCTTATTCATCTCTTCCAGCAGCGCGATATGTTTCACCTGCTCTGGCTTATTAAACTCCAGCACCGCATCTGTACCGTCAAAACCATTGTTTTTACTGGCGAAGGGGAGACCGTTCCAGGCGCTGAAGTTTTCCAGTTGGATCCAGCCTTGCCAGCCGCTGGCGTAACCGCATTTCATGCCTGCCGCTCTCAGTTTCGCGGTATAGTCAGCCAGCTCCTGCCAGGTTTTCGGCGGCTGTTCCGGATCTAAACCGGCTTTCTTAAAGGCGTCTTTGTTGTAGTACAGTACCGGCGTGGAGCTGTTAAAGGGCTGGGAGAGCAGATGCCCGCTTTTAGCATCGGTGTAGTAGCCTGCAACGGTCGGTACAAACTGGGACTCGTCAAAGTTAATACCGGCGTCTTTAAACACTTCATAAACCGGCTTAATGGCTTTCGAGGCCATCATGGTCGCCGTCCCAACCTCATAAACCTGCAATATTGCCGGCGCGTTGCCGGTACGGAATGCCGCGATCCCGGCGCTCAGGTTCTGTTCATAGTTCCCCTTATAGACCGGAACGATTTTGTAATCCGGATTGGCCTGGTTGAAACGTTGCGCCAGTGAATCAACTTCTTTGCCTAACTCCCCTTCCATTGAATGCCAGAATGGAATAGTGGTGACGGCCAACGCCTGACCCGTAAATGCCAGACTCAGCGCCAGTCCTAAAGCTGTATGTCGTAACGATATCATCGGTTATCTCTCTTTTTGTGCCGGGATGCGCGATATCACGCGTTTTATGTTCGCGGGGGTAACATGACATGCTCGAATGACAGAAAAATAACTTTTTTATTACAAAAAAAAGATAGTAAGGCGACAGAGAGATGGCAAGGCAGTGAAAGCGCCGGAAAAGAAAAGTGGGAGCTACGGCACGGATAGGTACGACATTATTCCCGGGGACGGCGCACACGCCGTAACCCAACCAGACAGAGCGTCGCCGGGATTAACGTCTCAGGCGCGTAAGCGAACGGCAATTTGCTCCAGCGTAAGCCGCCCTGCCGCCGCATCGACTGTCATATCGACAAAATCCGGATTCGCAGCGAGTGAGATCCCGTTACGCTTTAAAAACAGCAGCGTAATAAATAAGGCGGTACGTTTGTTACCATCATTGAAGATATGCCCACGGGATATAGCGAGCAAATGCATTGCCGCCAGCAGCCACACGTCGGTCACCCCTTCATATTCGATTTGATTGAGTACCCGGTACATTAGCGCTTCCGCGCGGCCAGGATCAGGCATGCCTGTTACACCAGGCGTAACGCGGAGAAGCCTGTCGTGAAACTGAATTATCTCTTCCGCTGAGATAAGTTGTAGGGTCATTTATCCGCCAGCTCCCTGAGCTCATTGCCATGAACCGCCATAATGGCAGCAAACTCATCATCCATTCGCGCCGTCTGATAACGCTCAAACTCCTCGGCGCTGATGATCACTGCGGACTTATGCCCACGACGCGTGATGGTGACAGGCCCCCCCGTCACCGCACTTTCCAGGACTTCGGCCAGATTTTGCCGCGCTTCGCTATAGTTAACCGTACGCATAAACACCTCCCCAGTTGTACATGTTTATTGTACAACAAACATGTACAAAAAAAGAGCCATCAGGCTCTTTTGAAAAATTTTACCGCTTGCCGTTACCGGGGGCGGCGCACGCGCTTCCCCCTGGCACAGTCTAACCGCCCAGATAGGCGCTGCGCACCGCTTCGTTCGCCAGCAGTGCATCACCGGTATCGGATAGCACCACGTGGCCGTTTTCCAGCACATAACCGCGGTCGGCGAGCTTCAGCGCCTGGTTGGCGTTCTGCTCGACAAGGAAGATGGTCATACCCTGCTCGCGCAACTGCTCAATGGTGTCGAAGATCTGCTGGATGATGATCGGCGCCAGCCCCAGCGACGGTTCATCCAGCAGCAATAGCCTCGGCTGGCTCATCAGCGCGCGGCCAATCGCCAGCATCTGCTGTTCGCCGCCGGACATGGTGCCCGCTCGCTGGATACGGCGCTCATGCAGGCGCGGAAACAGCTCGTATACCCATTTGATACGCTCCTGAAACCGATCGCGCTCGGCAAAAAAACCGCCCATCGCCAGATTCTCTTCTACCGTCATCCGCGAGAAGACGCGCCGCCCTTCCGGCACTATCGCCACCGCTTCACGCATGATTTTCGCCGTCTGCCAGTCGGTGATGTCTTTACCGTCAAACACCACCCGTCCGCTGGAGGCGCGCGGATCGCCGCACAAGGTGCCAAGCAGCGTCGTTTTCCCCGCGCCGTTAGCGCCAATCAGGGTAACGATTTCCCCCTGGTTGATGTGCAGACTGACGTCGTGCAGCGCCTGAATCTTGCCGTAGTGGGCGCTGACTTTTTCAAACGTTAACATCGTTTTTTCCATCTTATGCCTCACCCAGATAAGCGCGGATGACGTCCGGGTTGTTGCGGATCTCTTCCGGCGTGCCGTTCGCCAGCGGCGTGCCCTGGTTCACCACGTAAATGCGATCGGAAATGCCCATCACCAGCTTCATATCGTGTTCAATCAGCAAGATAGTGGTGTTGTGATGGTTACGTAGTTCGGCAATCAGCTCATCCAGCTCTTTGGTCTCTTTCGGGTTAAGGCCGGCCGCCGGTTCGTCGAGCATCAGAATTTCTGGCTGCGTCACCATGCAGCGGGCAATCTCCAGCCGACGCTGGTCGCCGTAGGCCAGATTACTGGCCTGGCGGTTGGCATGTTCCAGCAGGCCAATACGCTCAAGCCAGGTCGCCGCGCGGTCCAGCGCTTCACTTTGCGCGCGGCGGAAAGCGGGCGTTTTCAACAGGCCGGAAAAGAGGCCCGTTTTCAGTTGCTGGTGCTGCGCCACCAGCAGGTTTTCAATCACCGTCATTTCACGAAACAGGCGCACATGCTGGAAAGTACGTACCACGCCCATGCGGGCGATCTGCTGGCCCGGCAATCCTTCCAGATGCCGCTCGCGCAACGTGATCGTACCGCCTGTCGGCTTATAAAAACCGGTCAGGCAGTTAAACACCGTCGTTTTACCCGCGCCGTTAGGGCCAATCAGCGACACAATTTCCCGCTCACGCAATTCCAGCGATACATTGTTGACCGCCAGCAAACCGCCAAAGCGCATCATCAGGCCGTTAACCGCTAATAATGGCTGACTCATGCCTGCTCTCCTTTCGCCTGACCACTTTTCAGCTTCAACTGCGGACGCGTCATCGGCAGCAATCCCTGCGGGCGCCAGATCATCATCAACACCATTAAACCGCCGAGCATCAACATGCTGTATTCGTTGAAATCGCGCATCAACTCGCGCGACACCACCAACAGAACCGCCGCCAGGATCACCGCAAACTGCGAGCCCATTCCGCCCAGCACCACAATCGCCAGCACGAAGGCGGATTCGGCGAAGGTGAAGGATTCCGGGCTGACAAAGCCCTGGCGGGCGGCAAACAACGTCCCGGCGAAACCGGCAAACGCGGCGCTGATAGTAAAAGCGGTCAGCTTGATGCGCGTCGGGCTTAAACCTAATGAGCGACAGGCGATCTCATCTTCACGCAACGCTTCCCACGCCCGGCCCAGCGGCATACGCAGCAGGCGGTTAATGACAAACAGCGACAGGACCACCAGCAACAGGGCCACCAGATAGAGGAAAATGACCCGGTCGGATGGGTCGTACTTCACGCCAAAGAAATTGCTGAAGGTATCCCAGCCGCCTTCGCGGGTGTTGCGGCTAAACTCCAGACCAAACAGCGTCGGTTTGGGGATCTGACTGATGCCGTTCGGGCCGCCGGTAATTTCAGTGTTGTTGAGCAGCAGGATACGGACGATTTCGCCGAAGCCGAGCGTCACAATCGCCAGATAGTCGCCGCGCAGACGCAGTACCGGGAAGCCGAGCAGGAAACCAGCGGCGGCGGAGACCAATCCCGCCAGCGGCAGGCAGGTCCAGAAACCCAAACCATAATAGTGGTTGAGCAGCGCAAAGGTATAAGCGCCGATGGCGTAAAAGCCGCCGTAGCCCAATACCAGCAGGCCGGACAGCCCCACCACCACGTTCAGCCCCAGACCGAGGATGATATAAATCATGGTCATGGTGGCGATATCGACGCTACCGCGCGACACCATAAACGGCCATGCCACGGCGATAACCAACAGCGCCATCAGAAACAGCTTTTGCTTAACGGTAGAGCCATCGATCGCCGGCAGAATAAACTTCGGTCCGGAGACGTGCTTCACCGCTTTCTGGAACATCGGACGCAGCAACTGAAAGAAAAAAACCACTGCCGTACCGATAAAGATCCACTGCCAGCGAATGTCGGCGGCGGTATCCACTACCAGTTTGGTGCCGTCCAGCTCCAGTTGTACGCCCATGAAGACGCCAGCCAGAACGAAGAACATCGCCGCAGAGAACAGAGCCATCGCAATATGCATCGGTTTCATACTTTCTCTACCTCCGGACGCCC
Organism: Salmonella sp. SAL04214; assembly: GCF_046550615.1. Classification (NCBI taxonomy): domain Bacteria; kingdom Pseudomonadati; phylum Pseudomonadota; class Gammaproteobacteria; order Enterobacterales; family Enterobacteriaceae; genus Salmonella; species Salmonella sp. SAL04214. The sequence goes on along the minus strand of NZ_JBGDXT010000007.1, from coordinate 96,394 downwards.
CAGGATACCGGTCGGCATCACCAGCAGTACCAGAATCAGCAGAGCGAACGACACGACATCTTTATATTCGGTACTTAAATATGCAGACGAGAGCGCTTCGGCGACGCCCAAAATCAGACCGCCGATCATCGCGCCCGGAATGCTGCCAATACCGCCCAGCACCGCCGCGGTGAACGCTTTCATCCCGGCCATAAAACCGATGTAGGGGTTAATTACGCCATAGAACTGACCGAGCAGCACGCCCGCCACCGCCGCCATTGCCGCGCCGATAACAAACGTTAGCGCAATGACGCGGTCAGTATTAATGCCGAGCAGGCTGGCCATTTTCAGATCCTCCGCGCAGGCGCGGCAGGCGCGGCCCATCCGGGAGTAGCGAATGAAAATGGTGAGCGCCAGCATAGCCAGAAAGGTGACTATCCAGATAACCGCCTGCATGGTGGTGATGGACGCGGAAAAGTTTTCGCTGCTGCCCACAATCCACTGGCCGTTAAACAGGCTGGGTAACGCCACGTCGCGCGAACCTTCCGTCAGGCTGACGTAGTTTTGCAGAAAGATGGACATCCCGATGGCGGAAATCAGGGCGATCAGGCGCTTGGAGTTGCGCACAGGCCGGTAAGCGACTCGCTCGATACTCCAGCCGTAGGCGCTGGCAATAATAATCGCGCCGATAAATCCGGCGGCCACCAGGAGCCAACTGGTGTCTATTCCCATCATCATTAGCGCGGCGATGATCATAAAAGAGACGTAGCTGCCGATCATATACACCTCGCCATGAGCGAAGTTGATCATGCCGATAATGCCGTACACCATCGTATAACCGATAGCAATCAGCGCGTAGGTGCTCCCCAGCGTGACGCCGTTAAACATCTGCTGCAAGAAATAGAGAAACTGCTCGGACATAAGGTAACCTTTTTAAACCCGCCCGGCGTGCGGGCGGTGGGATAACTTATCTTCTGGCATTACTTCGCGACGGTTGACGAGCCGTCGGCGTGCCACTGGAAGACGCCAAATTCAAATCCCTTAAGATCGCCTTTTTCATCCCATTTCAGCGGCCCAATAACGGTATCAGCCCCGTTAGCTTTAAGATCTTTCACCAGATCCAGCGGAGCATGGCTGGCGCTACGCGTCATTGCGGTCGCCAGCGACTGGACGGCGGCGTAGGTGATCCAGACGTACGGACCGCTGGGATCTTTCTTGTCGGCTTTCAGCGCCTCGACAATCGCTTTATTCGCCGGGTCCTGGTCATAACGTTTTGGCATCGTCACCAACATGCCTTCCGCCGCACCGCCCGCAATATTGGACAGCGACGCGTTACCCACGCCTTCCGGCCCCATAAATTGCGTTTTCAGGCCATTAGCCCGCGCCTGGCGCAGCATCTGCCCCATTTCCGGGTAGTAGCCGCCGTAATACACAAAGTCGATATTCTCTTTTTGCAAGCGAGCAATCAGGGCGGAGAAATCTTTTTCACCGGCGGTAATACCATCAAAAAAGACAATATTGGCATTGCCCTGCTTCAGACCATCCTGCACAGAGCGCGCCAGTCCTTCGCCGTATTGCTGTTTATCGTGAATGATAGCGATGCGCTGCGGTTTCACCGTTTCCAGGATGTATTTCGCGGCCGTTGGCCCCTGGGAGGAGTCCAGGCCGGCGGTACGCATAATGTACTGATAGCCGCGCTGGGTCAGCTCCGGGTTAGTCGCCCCCGGGGAGATCATCAGAATACCTTCATCTTCATAGATATCGGATGCTGGCTGAGTAGAAGAAGAACACAAGTGACCAATAACGTACTGAATACCGTCGTTAACGATTTTGTTGGCCACCGCCACCGCCTGTTTTGGATCGCAGGCATCATCGTACTCTACGCCGACCAGCTTATCACCTTTAATACCGCCTTTAGCGTTGATGTCTTTAATGGCCTGGCGCGCGCCGTTAAATTCCATATCGCCCCATTGCGCTACCGGGCCGGACATCGCCCCGACTATGGCGACTTTAATATCATCTGCCATTGCCCCCTGCGAGACTGCTAATGCAACAATCCCTGCGATTATTGTTTTCGCTTTCCGTTTCATGTGCCTGTATCCCCATTCGTGATGTTATATGTTTTGTTTTTTGCTGGTTAAAAAGCAGACTGTACTTTTTATAAATGGTGCGCTTTTTACTGACTCATTAATGAGTTAGCGCAGCATTTAAAGCATAATAAGATTAAAATCTCTATTTTTCAGTCTATTAAGAAAAGATAATATTCTGCTTTTCGCTATAGATAAACAAAAAAAAGCACGCTTGTCAGCATAAAATAACGGCATATTAAGTGGAATAATTCACTAGCATTCAGGGAATTATGCTGCCTGTTTTCCATTCTCTAATGCTTCAAACTGTAATTATCGTTGTTAAAAAATTAATAACCTGGTAAATGACACAAAAAAGAGAAAGCATCTGGCCTGCCTGTTTCGGTACACTGATCGCATCTTTTGAAATCGGGACAAGCCGTCGATGAAGCTGACCATTCTTCGTTTAGAACACTTTAGCGCTCAGGATCAGATCGATCTGGGCAAAATCTGGCCGGAATATTCCGCCTCCTCATTAAGCGTAGATGAAACGCACCGGATTTATGCTGCGCGGTTTAACGAGCGTTTGTTGGGCGCCGTAAGAGTGACGCTGAGCGGAACGCAGGGCGCGCTGGATTCCTTACGCGTGCGTGAAATCACCCGCCGCCGCGGCGTCGGGCAATACCTGGTAGAAGAAGTCATCCGCGATAATCCCAACGTCTCGTCGTGGTGGATGGCAGATGTCGGTGTTGAAGACCGCAGCGTGATGGCCGCGTTTATGCAGGCGTTAGGTTTTACCGCCCAGCATGACGGCTGGGAGAAGCGCTAGCCAAAAAGTTGCTCAATCGACTTTGTCGGGTAAAACAGCGCGTGCTCGTTTTCTCCGGATAAAGAAATAAAGCCCAGCCGCTGATAAAAGGCCTGGGCTTTTTCGTTTAACGCTTCCACAAAGATGCCATGAATCCCAACGGCCAGTGATGCCGACCACACCACTTTCATCGCATGCGTGACCAATATGGCTCCCCACCCTTTTCCCTGTAATGAGAGATCGACCGCTAAACGGCCCAGCGTAACGCTGGGGATATTCTGGTAAGGGATGCGCTTTTGCTGGGTTCTGGAAGGCAACGACGCGCGTTCAAAGCAGCTTCCTGACAGGGTGTAATACCCCAACACTCGCCGTTCTGGCGTAGTGGTTCTGAGTACATAACCGCGCAAGATTTTGTTGTTATGCTGGCGCTGAAGATGCTGCGTTAAAAAAAGGTTTAATGATGCTTCACCGCAGTCGAACTGCCGCCAGTTGTATTCTGCGTTATCAGCCAGAATCTCTATTGTCAGGTTGTCCACGGTTCACTCCATGTCTTGTAGACGTTGCGCCGCGCGTTTTAATTTCTCATTGGGGGTGGGAGGATGACTAAGCGCATCCATGACTCGCGCCCAGGATGCTTCATTAAGAATAACCCGACGGTGCTGTTCAAGCACTTCTGCGGCTCGCTCCGCTGCGCTATTCAACATAAATTGCGTGATTGATTGATTAGTAATGGCGGCCGCTTCTTCAATCATGCTTTTATCGCCGTCTGTGAGCCGCAGATCGATACGCTGTTTTTTTAGGGCTGACATGAAAGAGACTCCTGGATAATGTACGGTAATACACCGTACATACAGTGTATTTCGTCGTGATATTTTTTTCAACATCGGGCGGATTACAGGCGCAAAAAAGCCGGATGGCGCTTTGCTTATCCGGCCTACGAAGTGCTCGTTGTAGGCCCGGTAAGCAAAGCGCCACCGGGCTGTTACTCACTTAGCGTCTGTCGCCGTACCATTCGCATGCCAGTCAAATACGCCGAACTCAAATCCTTTCAGATCGCCCTTCTCATCCCACGACAGCGGTCCCATTACGGTGTCGACCGTGGCGCCTTTCAGGTATTTGGCGATTTCCGCCGGATCGTCGGAGTGGTTCAGCCCCGCCTGTAAGGATTGCAGCGCGGCGTAGGTGGTCCACACGAATGCGCCGCTAGGATCTTGTTTCTTGGCTTTGATGGCATCCACAATCGGTTTGTTCGCCGGGACCTGATCGTAGTTCTTCGGTTTGGTAACCAGTAAGCCTTCCGCCGACTCTCCGGCGATGTTAGACAGCGAGACGTTCGCCACCCCTTCCGGCCCCATAAACTGGGTTTTCAGCCCTGCGGCGCGGGACTGGCGCAGGATCTGCCCCATTTCCGGGTGATAACCGCCGTAGTAGACAAAGTCGATATTCTCTTTCTTCAGGCGCGCTACCAGAGTGGAGAAATCTTTTTCGCCGGCGGTGATACCGTCAAAGAATACGACATTAACGCCGCCTTTCTTCAGACCGTCCTGCACCGCGCGCGCCAGCCCTTCGCCGTACTGCTGCTTATCGTGGATAATCGCGATGCGCTGCGGTTTTACCTTCTCCAGAATATACTTTGCCGCCGTTGGCCCCTGGTCAGAGTCCAGGCCGGTGGTGCGCAAAATCAGGTTATAGCCGCGTGCGGTCAGCTCCGGCGCGGTCGCCGCCGGGGTTATCATCAGGATACCTTCGTCTTCGTAGATATCAGAGGCTGGCTGTGTGGAAGAGGAGCATAAGTGTCCGATAACATACTTGATGCCGTCGTTCACCACTTTGTTAGCGACAGCTACCGCCTGTTTCGGGTCACAGGCGTCGTCATATTTCACCGCGACGAGCTTATCGCCTTTAATACCGCCTTTCGCATTGATATCGGCAATTGCCTGCTCCGCACCGGTAAATTCCTGGTCGCCATACTGCGCCACCGGACCGGACATCGCGCCGACAACCGCGACTTTAATGTCCTCTGCGAATGCCATATGGCTTAATGACAGGGCGATACATCCTGCCAATAACGTTTTACCCTTCATATTCATCCTGATAATCCCCATTATTCTGGTTGTTACGTGTGTTGTGGTGTTATTGTTCAGCACTTTATTTCGATTATTGGCTAGCTACCCGTGCTTTAGCAGCATACTCTGCTAAAACATACCCGATTTTTATTATTTTGGAATAGCTAAATTTACATCCAGATAACAGATTTGTGTCGGTGGGGGAGAGGAAGGGCCCGTAGGCCCGATAAGCGAAGCGCCATCGGGCAAACGTGTTGCCGGATGGCAGGGTAAACGCCTTATCCGGCCTACAAAAAACAAAACCCCCGAATTCACATTCGAGGGTTCATTGGCAATTCGCGAAGATTACGCTTCGATCGCAGCGCGAAGCTTTTTCATGGCGTTCTTTTCAAGCTGGCGCACACGCTCAGCGGAGACGCCGTAACGATCGGCCAGCTCCTGCAACGTAGACTTATTGTCTTCGTCCAGCCAGCGAGCGCGGATAATATCCTGGCTACGCTCGTCGAGCCCCTGCATCGCATCGGTCAGTCGGTTGGCGGCCTGCTCTTCCCAGTTATCGTCTTCAATGCCGTCGGCAAAGTTAGACGATTTATCCTGCAGATACAGCACCGGCGCCATTGGCTGGCTGTCGGACTCATCGTCCGAAGACATGTCAAACGTCATGTCCTGCGCCGCCATACGCGACTCCATCTCACGCACGTCTTTACTGGAAACACCCAGTTCGCGCGCCACCATTTCAACCTCATCCTGATTAAACCAGCCCAGACGCTGCTTGGTTTTACGCAGATTAAAGAACAGCTTACGCTGCGCTTTCGTGGTTGCGACTTTAACGATACGCCAGTTACGCAGCACGTATTCGTGAATTTCTGCTTTAATCCAGTGTACGGCGAAGGAGACCAGACGCACGCCTACTTCCGGGTTGAAACGGCGTACGGCTTTCATCAGGCCGATGTTGCCTTCCTGGATCAAATCCGCCTGCGGCAGACCATAGCCCGCATAGTTACGAGCAATATGAACAACAAAGCGCAGGTGAGACAGGATCAGCGTTTTAGCTGCTTCCAGATCGCCCTGGTAATGCAGCCTTTCAGCCAATGCCCGCTCCTCGTCAGCCGATAACATCGGCCACGCGTTCGCCGCCCGGATATAAGATTCCAGGTTGCCAACAGGGGCTAAAGCTAAATTTTGCATTTCTTTGGTCATTCAAATCCTCTCAATCAGTATTGCCTGGCACCGTCAGCGAGCAACAACCGTGCCAAAGCCGATGAGCAACGAGAATATCACCCACTCTTTTATCAGACAGTGATTTTATCCACAAGTTCAATGTAACACTGTGCATAATTTGCACAAATCTTGTGACATAAAGATGACGCGCGGGGAAGAGACAACAGGAACTCTTTCCCTGCGAACGGAAGCCCATTGCAGGGAAAGATTATACCACGATTTTATCAATCGGGAGTAAAGTGACGTAAATGTTGCACCGTGGCCAGCCAGGCGGCGATCCAGCCGATCATGGAACAGACCAGCAGCAGCAACAGGCACTCATCGAACGATAAGCCATTGAGATCAAACTTCGTGCCGAAGACCTGCGCCACTTCAGTCACCGCCGATGATAAACGCATCACCAAAATTTCAGACAATATCAGTGAAAGAAACGCGCCGGAAAAACCGAGCAACGCGCCGCCATAGAGGAACGGGCGCAGAATAAAGCCATCGGTCGCGCCAATCAGCTTTTGCACGTTAATGGTATCGCGACGGGCAAAAATGCTCAGGCGCACGCTGTTGCCGATAACGAGGAAGACCGCCGCGACCATCAGCACGCCAATCATCGCCGACACGCGGCCCACCAGCCCGGTGAGCGCCGCCAGGCGCGCAAACCAGCTATCATCCATGCGGACTTCGTCAATGCCGTTAATCTGCGAGATACGGTCGCGCAGCGTATTAAGCGAGGCGGTACTCTGGAAGTCCAGTTTGGGGATCACCACCGCCACCGCCGGCAGCGGGTTCTCTTCCAGCATGTCCAGCGCGCCGCCAAAACCCGACCAGTTGCGGAATTCTCCCAGCGCGTCCTCACGGGACAGGTAGTTGACCTTCTCAACGCCCTGCTCGGCCTGAAGCTGCCCAACGACCCGCGCCGCCGCATCATCATCCAGCGTTTTTTGCAGATAAACGGTGATCTGCGGCGACGGATAATACTGAGTCGCCGCCTGGTTGACGTTCTTATAGACCATGTAACAGACGCTGGGCAGCGTCAGGGAGATGGCGATCACCATCACCGTCAGAAACGTCGCCAGCGGTTTGCTTTTCAGATCTTGCAGCGCGCCGTGCCAGGCATAGCGCACCTGTTCATTAAAGACATTTGTTTTACGTGAGTTTGGTTTCGGCGTCGGCTTCTGGCGTCCTGGCGCGTTGCGCCCGCCGCCTGTTCCGCCGCGAGACTTACGCAGTCGATCCAGCCGTCCGCCGAACTGCCTGATTTGGTTAATCGCGTCGCGCCTATTCATTGGCCAGGCCTCCATGCAGATGTCCATCGCTCAGGACGAGCTGCCTATAGGAACGACGGGAGATAAGTCCAATATCGTGCGTCGCCATCAGTACCGTCACCCCTACGCGGTTAAACTCTTCAAACAGACGTAAAATCCCTTCCGACAACGCGTCGTCCAGGTTCCCGGTCGGTTCATCCGCCAGCAATACCGCTGGCTTATTGACCACCGCGCGGGCGATGCCCACGCGCTGTTGTTCGCCTCCGGAGAGTTGAATCGGGAAGTTTCTCGCTTTGTCCAGTAGTCCAACCTTATCCAGCGCCGCCGACACACGACGACGGATATCATCGCCGCTGGCGCCGGCAATGATTAACGGTATCGCCACATTGTCATAGACCGTGCGATCCATCAGCAGATGGTGATCCTGGAAAATCATCCCAATCTGGCGGCGCAAAAACGGCACTTCGCGGTTTTTCAGACGCGTAATATCATGCCCGCTGAAGAAGATTTTGCCGGCGCTGGGCCGCTCAATCCCACAGATTAGCTTCAGCAGGGTACTTTTACCCGCGCCGGAGTGGCCGGTCAGAAACGCCATCTCGCCTGGCCGCATATGGAATGTCACTCCCTGCAGCGCTTGTCTCCCGCCGAGATAGGCCTTGCTGACATGTTCAAAGCGAATCATTGTTAATCCTCTCGGGCAAAAAGTGCCTCAATAAAATCGTCCGCCTTAAACGGACGCAAATCCTCGATACGTTCGCCCACGCCAATGTAACGGATAGGAATGCCAAACTGGTCAGCTACCGAGAAAATCACCCCGCCTTTCGCCGTACCGTCCAGCTTGGTCAGGGTAATACCGGTTAAGCCTACCGCTTCATGGAACAGTTTGGCCTGGCTTACCGCGTTCTGTCCGGTGCTGGCGTCAATGGTCAGCATAACTTCATGTGGCGCTTCTTCGTCCAGCTTTTTCATGACGCGAACGATTTTTTTCAGCTCTTCCATCAGGTGCGACTTGTTCTGCAGACGCCCTGCCGTATCGGCAATTAACACATCCACATTACGCGCCTTCGCGGCCTGGATAGCGTCAAAAATCACCGAGGCGGAGTCCGCGCCGGTATGCTGGGCGATAACCGGAATGTTGTTACGCTGTCCCCAGACCTGTAGCTGTTCGACCGCCGCCGCGCGGAAAGTATCCCCCGCCGCCAGCATCACTGATTTACCCTGCTGCTCAAACTGGCGCGCCAGTTTACCGATAGTGGTGGTTTTACCCACGCCGTTCACGCCAACCATCAGAATAACAAAAGGCGTTTTACCTTCAATATTAAGCGGTTCGTCTACCTTCGCCAGAATCTCGCCCATCTCGTCTTTCAACAGACCATACAGCGCCTCGGCATCTTTAAGCTGTTTGCGGCTGGCGCCTTCCGTCAGATTAGCGATAATCTTACGCGTGGTTTCTACCCCGACATCAGCGATGAGCAACTGCTCTTCCAGCTCCTCGAACAAATCATCGTCGATTTTCTTGCCGCGGAACAGACTGATAAATCCGGAACCGAGATTTTCTTTGGTTTTCAGCAGACTGCGTTTCAGGCGGGCAAAGAAACCTTCTTTAGTCGGTTTTTCCTGCTCCTGAACGATCGCTTCCACCGGCGCGTCTTCTTCCGCCGGCGGAACAACCATCACCGCCTCTTCCGCCGCCTGAGCGGCCAGCGCCTGCGCTTCCAGCTCTTCGTCGGTGAATTTCGCCGCGTTTTCGCCCTCTTCTTCTACCGCGGCAATGACCTCTACGGTTTCCGCTTCGGCCTGCCACTCTTCCGGCGAGATAGCCTCGTCTTTGACCTCTTCCGGCAGCGGCAATTCCTCGCGTTCCACTGCGATCTGCGGCGCTGCCGTCTCAATGGCCGCCGCGGGCTCCGGCTCTACCGGCTGCGGTTTTTCGCTCTCCTGAACTTTCTCAGTAACGTCCACCACCTCTTCCGCAAAGGCTTCTGTTTCTGCTTTGCTGTGCGCGGGCGTTTGCGCGTCTACGTCTGCCGCCGTTTCAACAGGGGGCTCAACCGGTCGTTGTTCCTCAACAATCTGCTGTTCTTCGGTCTGTTCCTGCTTCTGCTCTTTATCACCGAAGCCCAACCAGGAAAAGAAGCCACGTTTTTTCTGTTTTGCCATCTGCGACTACACCCCTCGCGGCGCTATATACATGGAAGCTAAAAAAATGATGAAATAGTCTATCACTTAACTTAATTCACATCACCGCCTGGAATAACTTGCAACAGGCGGTTCGAGCAAGAGAAATGAAAAAACCGACTCACTCTGGCAGCGGCCAAATCCGCATTATTGGCGGGCAATGGCGTGGCCGTAAATTACCGGTTCCGGACAGCCCGGGTCTGCGTCCCACCACCGATCGCGTGCGCGAAACGTTATTTAACTGGCTGGCTCCGGTAATGGTAGACGCCCATTGTCTGGATTGCTTTGCCGGCAGCGGCGCGCTGGGTCTGGAAGCGCTATCACGTTATGCGGCCCAGGCAACGTTACTGGAAATGGATCGCGCCGTATCGCAGCAGTTGCAAAAAAATCTGGCGACGCTGAAAGCCAACAATGCTCGCGTCGTCAATACCAATACTCTGGCCTTCCTCAGCCAGCCGGGAACGCCGCATCACGTCGTCTTTGTCGACCCGCCGTTTCGTAAAGGGCTGCTGGAAGAGACGTTACAATTGCTGGAAACCCAGGGATGGCTGGCCGACGACGCGCTAATTTATGTAGAAAGCGAGGTGGAAAACGGTCTGCCGCCCGTTCCGGCGAACTGGGCATTGTATCGAGAAAAGGTGGCCGGACAGGTCGCTTATCGTCTGTATCAGCGCGACGCGCAAGGAGAAAATGATGTTGATTAATCTGGGCCGCTTATTAATGCTCTTCGTGTGGGCATTTTTGATTCTTAATCTGGTGCATCCCTTCCCGCGCCCGCTCAATATCTTCGTCAACGTGGCGTTGGTGTTCATGGCGCTGATGCACGGTATGCAACTGGCGCTGCTGAAATCAACGATACCGAAAGAGGGTCCGCAGATGACGACGGGAGAGAAAATCCGCATTTTCCTGTTCGGCGTGTTTGAGCTGCTGGTCTGGCAGAAGAAGTTTAAGAACAAAAAATAACGTTTGCTGCCGGATGACGGTTTATTCGTTATCCGGGGTACGGCTAACAAACCCGACGAACCGCGTTCCCTTATAGCTCAGCGTACCTTGATCGCCCACCGTCAAAGCGTGGTACTGCTGCGCTTGTAAACGGAACGTTTTTTCCAGACCGCCATTGAGCGGCTTAAAACTGACCTCATAGCGCATACTGGTTCCCGCCGGGCTCACTTCCTGCTGGCGAGAGCGTCGGTCGTTAACCGGCTTCTCCCGTTTATTGCTAACCACGACCAGCTTTTGCTGTAACGGCGCCGCCTCATTAGCGGCTTTTTCCCGCCGTTGCTGAACGAAGCGAAACGACGCGGCAACTACGATTAATGCGATGATTATAATGAAGAAAAGCGGTGGCTTACTCATACTGTTAACCTGTCAGAAAATGCGGAAATAAGCATACCCTGCCCGTTATAGTGTTGTCATCTGACCGTCACGGCCTCTACACTGAATAATAGAGCCGCAAGCATACCGTTTGCGAAAAAATAACGAATTCAAGGAATTAAGATGCTTTGGTCGTTTATCGCTGTCTGCCTGTCCGCATGGCTGTATGTGGACGCCTCCTATCGCGGGCCAGCCTGGCAACGCTGGGTTTTTAAGCCCGTCACGTTATTACTATTGCTGTTACTGGCCTGGCAAGCGCCGATGTTTGACGCCATCAGTTATCTTGTGTTGGCCGGACTGTGCGCCTCGCTGGTCGGCGATGCGTTAACGCTCTTGCCGCGTCAACGCCTGCTGTACGCCGTCGGGGCATTTTTCTTATCGCATCTGCTCTACACCATTTATTTTGCCAGCCAAATGACGTTGTCGTTCTTCTGGCCGCTGCCGCTGGCGTTACTGATAGTCGGCGCGTTGCTTATCGCCGTTATCTGGACGCGACTGGAGGAGCTACGCTGGCCGGTATGTACTTTTATCGCCATGACGCTGGTCATGGTCTGGCTGGCGGGCGAACTGTGGTTCTTCCGCCCAACGGCGCCAGCCCTTTCGGCCTTTACCGGCGCGACGCTGCTGTTCATCGGCAATATCGTCTGGCTGGGTAGCCATTACCGCCGCCGTTTCCGGGCGGATAACGCGATTGCCGCCGCCTGCTACTTTGCCGGACACTTCCTGATTGTTCGCTCGCTGTACCTGTAAATAATAGCGCTTGACTCTGGAGTCGACTCCAGAGTGTATCCTCCGGTTAATGAGAAAATTATCATCAACCGGAGGACGTTATGTCGACCCCTGATACCGATGGCAAAAAAGTCCCGCCCTTTACCTCCTTCAGATTAGCCCCGGCAATACAGAAGGCCGATAGCTGCTGCTGCGAAGAACATTGCGCGTCCAGCGCGCCTGTTTCTACTGCCGTGGCAGGCACGCGCTATACCTGGAAAATCTCCGGCATGGACTGCGCCGCCTGCGCCCGAAAAGTGGAGAATGCGGTACGCCAAATTCGCGGCGTCAACCAGGCGCAAGTGCTGTTCGCCACCGAAAAGTTAGTGGTCGATGCCGACACCGACCTCCGCGCGCAAATTGAACGCGCCGTACAGAAGGCGGGTTATACCTTGCGTAGTGAAGATTCGCGCGACGCCGCACCTGAATCTCGTCTTAAAGAGAACCTGCCGCTTATTACGCTGATCATTATGATGGCGATAAGCTGGGGGCTGGAGCAATTTAACCACCCGTTCGGCCAACTGGCCTTTATCGCCACCACCCTGGTCGGTCTGTATCCTATTGCCCGCCAGGCGCTGCGGCTGATGAAAAGCGGCAGTTGGTTCGCTATTGAAACGCTGATGAGCGTCGCCGCCATTGGCGCGCTGTTTATTGGCGCGACGGCGGAGGCAGCAATGGTATTGCTGCTGTTCCTCATCGGCGAGCGCCTGGAAGGATGGGCCGCCAGCCGCGCCCGTAAAGGCGTCAGTGCGTTAATGGCGCTTAAACCGGAAACGGCGACCCGTCTGCGCGACGGCGTGCGGGAAGAGGTCGCTATTAATACCCTGCGACCGGGCGATATTATCGAAGTCGCCGCCGGGGGGCGTTTACCCGCCGACGGTAAACTGGTTTCCGGTTTCGCCAGCTTTGATGAAAGCGCGCTCACCGGCGAGTCTATCCCGGTGGAGCGCGCAACGGGCGACAAAGTCCCGGCAGGCGCGACCAGCGTTGACCGTCTCGTCACCCTGGAGGTGCTATCTGAACCTGGCGCCAGCGCGATTGACCGTATCCTGACGCTGATTGAAGAGGCGGAAGAGCGCCGTGCGCCCATTGAGCGGTTTATTGACCGTTTCAGCCGCATCTATACGCCAGTCATTATGGTCATCGCGCTGCTGGTGACGCTTATTCCGCCGCTGATGTTCGATGGCGGCTGGCAGGAGTGGATTTATAAAGGGCTGACGCTGCTGCTCATCGGTTGCCCGTGCGCGCTGGTGATCTCCACGCCCGCGGCCATTACCTCCGGGCTGGCGGCGGCGGCACGGCGCGGCGCATTGATTAAAGGCGGCGCAGCGCTGGAGCAACTGGGCCGTATCACGCAGGTCGCCTTTGATAAAACCGGTACGTTGACCATCGGTAAACCACGGGTGACGGCGATTCATCCGGCAAGCGGTATCAGCGAAGCTGAACTGTTGGCGCTGGCGGCAGCCGTAGAACAAGGCGCTACGCACCCGCTGGCACAGGCTATTGTCCGCGAAGCGCAGACACGCGATCTGGCGATCCCGACGGCGGAATCGCAGCGAACGCTGGCCGGCACCGGGATTGAAGCGCAGGTTAACGGCGAACGTATTCTGATTTGCGCGGCGGGAAAACAGCCTGCGGCAGCGTTTGCCGGGCAAATTAGCGAACTGGAAAACGCCGGGCAGACGGTGGTTCTGGTGCTACGTAACGAGACCGTACTTGGCGTCCTCGCCCTCCAGGATACATTGCGTGACGATGCGCGCGACGCCATCCGCGACCTGCATCAGTTAGGCGTTAACGGCGTGATTCTGACCGGCGATAACCCACGGGCGGCGGCAGCGATTGCCGGCGAGCTGGATCTGGCATTTAAAGCCGGACTACTGCCGGAAGACAAGGTGCGGGCAGTCACCGCCCTTAACCAACAAGCGCCGCTGGCGATGGTGGGCGACGGCATTAATGATGCGCCCGCGATGAAAGCCGCTAGTATCGGAATTGCGATGGGCAGCGGTACTGACGTCGCGCTGGAAACGGCTGACGCCGCCCTTACTCATAACCGTCTGCGCGGGTTAGCGCAGATGATTACGTTGGCGCGCGCTACCCACGCGAATATCCGGCAGAACATCACCATTGCGCTGGGGCTGAAAGCCATTTTCCTGGTGACGACGCTACTGGGTTTTACCGGGCTATGGCTGGCAATCCTGGCGGATACGGGAGCCACGGTATTGGTGACCGCCAACGCGCTACGTTTGCTGCGTAAAAACTAATCTTCTCCCACCCGGCGGCGTGTCGCCGGGTTATCCCGCGATATTCCTTTCTTTGTTCATATTATTCACGCGAAAATTATTTATTTTCTATTACTTATCAAACCATTAATCAGAAATAGCGTGATTTGATGTAAGGTTAATTTTTATCCAACCGATATTGATCATACCGTCTACAAAATAAGGAATGTTAGGCACTATGAAAAATATCAAAGTCATCACCGGCGTTATCGCGACGCTGGGCATATTTAGCGCCTTATTGCTGGTGACAGGAATACTGTTTTATTCCGCCGTCAGCAGCGATCGGCTGAATTTCCAGAATGCGAGCGCGCTGAGTTACCAACAACAGGAACTGGGCGGCAGTTTTCAGACATTGATCGAAACCCGCGTCACCATTAACCGCGTGGCGATACGCATGTTAAAAAATCAGCGCGATCCCGCCTCGCTGGACGCCATGAACACGCTGTTAACCAACGCTGGCGCGTCGCTCAACGAAGCGGAAAAGCATTTCAACAACTACGTGAACTCCGAAGCGATCGCAGGCAAAGATCCGGCGTTGGATGCCCAGGCCGAAGCCAGCTTTAAGCAGATGTATGACGTTTTGCAGCAGTCTATCCACTATCTTAAAGCCGATAATTACGCCGCCTATGGCAACCTTGACGCGCAAAAAGCGCAGGATGACATGGAGCAGGTATATGACCAGTGGCTCTCTCAAAATGCGCAATTAATAAAATTAGCCAGCGATCAGAACCAGAGCAGTTTTACCCAGATGCAATGGACGCTGGGGATAATTCTACTTATCGTACTCATCGTGCTGGCGTTTATCTGGCTGGGGCTGCAACGCGTTCTACTCCGCCCGCTGCAACGGATTATGGCGCACATTCAAACTATCGCCGACGGCGATCTTACCCATGAGATAGAGGCCGAAGGACGCAGTGAAATGGGCCAACTGGCCGCCGGTCTCAAAACGATGCAGCAGTCGTTAATCCGTACCGTCAGCGCGGTGCGCGATAACGCAGACTCTATCTATACTGGCGCAGGCGAAATTTCCGCCGGTAGCAGCGACCTCTCTTCCCGTACCGAACAGCAGGCCTCGGCGCTGGAGGAGACCGCCGCCAGCATGGAACAGTTAACCGCCACGGTACGGCAAAACACCGATAACGCACGACAGGCGACGGGTCTGGCGAAAACCGCATCAGAAACCGCGCGTAAAGGAGGACGCGTGGTGGATAACGTAGTGAGCACCATGAACGATATCGCCGAAAGCTCGGAAAAAATCGTGGACATCACCAGCGTGATTGACGGTATCGCCTTCCAGACTAATATCCTGGCGCTGAACGCCGCGGTAGAAGCCGCCCGCGCCGGCGAACAGGGGCGAGGATTCGCGGTTGTGGCCGGAGAGGTACGCACGTTGGCCAGCCGTAGCGCGCAGGCCGCCAAAGAGATCAAAGTGCTGATTGAAAACTCCGTGTCGCGCATTGATACCGGCTCTACGCAGGTACGCGAAGCGGGAGAAACCATGAAAGAGATCGTCAACGCCGTGACTCGCGTGACCGATATTATGGGCGAAATCGCCTCTGCCTCCGATGAGCAAAGCAAAGGCATTGAGCAGGTGGCGCAGGCGGTATCGGAAATGGACAGCGTGACGCAGCAAAACGCCTCGCTGGTAGAGGAATCCGCAGCAGCGGCGGCGGCGCTGGAAGATCAGGCTAACGAACTTCGTCAGGCGGTCGCCGCGTTCCGCATCCAGAAACAGCCTCGTCGGGAGGCGTCGCCGACGCCGTTAAGCAAAGGCTTAACGCCACAGCCCGCCGCAGAACAGGCGAACTGGGAAAGCTTCTAATCAGAATGTTATCTGCCGTGCGGTTAATGCGCTTTACGCAATAAATAGCGGTACGGCAGACCCTCCGTCTCTTGCGCCAGCAAATCGTGTTCCATAAAGGTACAGAACCCCGGAATATCACGCGTCGTCGCCGGATCGTCGGCGATAATCAGCAATGTTTCGCCAGTTTGCATGTTGCGCACCGTTTTGCGCACCATCATTACCGGTTCAGGGCAACGCAGCCCCAGGGCGTCAAGCGTATGGTCAGGGGAGGAAAACAGATCGCTCATCTTCGTCTCAATGGTAGAAAAACGGCGATATTTTACGCCCATCTTCGTCAGTAAGCCAGGCAGGTTAACGATTGCGTGAAAATTAGCCATTGCAATGCCAGCGCAAAACAGTATTATGCGGCGGTTCTTTATTGGGTTCCCTCACCCCATCCAACAAAAAGGTCACAATATGACTCCGTTTACACAATCACAGCGCATAAAAGCGTTGTTCTGGCTATCGCTATTCCATTTACTGGTGATCATTTCCAGTAACTATCTGGTGCAGCTCCCCATCACTATTTTTGGTTTCCACACGACCTGGGGCGCGTTTAGTTTTCCTTTTATTTTTCTCGCCACCGATCTTACCGTGCGTATTTTTGGCGCACCGCTGGCGCGCCGCATTATCTTCGCCGTCATGATCCCCGCGCTGCTGGTGTCGTATGTGGTGTCATCGCTGTTCTATATGGGCGCCTGGCAAGGTTTCGCCGCGCTGGCGAACTTTAATCTGTTTGTCGCCCGTATCGCCGCCGCCAGCTTTATGGCCTACGCGCTGGGACAGATCCTTGATGTCCATGTGTTTAACCGCCTGCGCCAAAATCGTCGCTGGTGGCTGGCGCCGACCGCTTCAACGCTGTTTGGCAATATCAGCGATACCCTTGCCTTTTTCTTCATTGCGTTCTGGCGAAGCCCCGATGCCTTTATGGCCGGGCACTGGATGGAAATTGCGCTGGTGGATTATTGCTTTAAGGTGCTCATCAGCATTATTTTCTTCCTGCCGATGTACGGCGTTCTACTGAATATGTTGCTGAAAAAGCTGGCAGATAAATCTGAAATTTCCCCATTACCGGCAAGTTAAAGGTTCGTTTTCCGAGTTGTGATAAGATGAGCGAATGAGCCGTTATGGCCGTTTATCGAAAGGAAGAAGTCAATGCGCAATTTGGTTAAATATGCCGGTATTGGCCTGCTGGTTATGGGGCTTGCGGCCTGTGATAACAACGATACAAAAGCGTCGGCAGAAAGCGCCGCCGCAGAAAGCCAGGCCTCCGGTCAGCCCATCAGCCTGATGGATGGCAAACTCAGTTTCTCACTGCCGGCGGATATGACCGATCAAAGCGGTAAGCTGGGCACCCAGGCGAATAATATGCACGTTTATTCTGACCCGACGGGCCAGAAAGCGGTGATTGTTATCGTCGGCGATAATACCGATGAAGCGTTGCCGGTGCTGGCGAACCGCCTGCTTGAGCAACAGCGTAGCCGCGACCCGCAGCTTCAGGTGGTCACCAATAAGTCTATTGAGCTCAAAGGCCATACGTTGCAACAACTGGACAGCATTATCTCCGCGAAGGGCCAGACGGCGTACTCTTCCATCGTGCTGGGCAAAGTGGATAACCAATTGCTGACGATTCAGGTCACGCTGCCTGCGGACAATCAGCAAAAAGCGCAAACCACGGCTGAAAACATCATCAATACGTTGGTTGTTAAATAACCTTTACGACGATGATGCGGCCTCCGGCAGTGCAGACGGAGGCCGTTTTTTTAAGCGCCAGGTCAGCAATAGCGCCATCGCTACCAGCCCGGCCGCCGCCAGATAAATCACCGGCACGCCCGCCCAGGTCATCACCAGCCCCGCCAGCGGCCCTGTAACCCCCAAAGACATATCCATAAAGACGGTATAGGTCGCCAGCGCCGCGCCCTGGTTCTGCGGCGGCACGGCTTTGACGGCCACCACGCCCAGCGCCGGAAAGACCAGCGAAAACCCCATCCCCGTGAGTAAAACGCCGATTTTTGCCATCCACGGCATGGCTGCCGTTCCCACCAGTAACAGACCAATAATCTCCACGCCAAAGCAGATCATGGCGACATTCAACCCGCCTAAACGATTGATGCCGTTAGGGAACAGCAAACGCGTGCCGACAAACGCGACGCTAAATAACGTGAGCGCAAAAGCGGCGCCATCCCAGCCTTTAGCATCATAAAATAAGGTAATAAACGTCGCGATGACGCCAAACCCTGCCGAGGCCAGCGCCAACGCCATACCATACAGCCAGACACGCCCCAGCACCGCGCGAAACGGCAGCGGCTTGCCTTTGTTCGCCTTCACCGACGGACGTGGAAGGGCTAACAGTACCGCCAACAGCGCCACGCCCATCACCGTTAGCGCCAGTCCCTGTAACCCGCCCCAGGCATAACACAGCACGCCCAGCGGCGCGCCCATCGCCATTGCGCCGTAGGTGACGATACCGTTCCAGGAGATGACCCGACCAATATGCAACGACCCGACGACGCCGACGCCCCATAGTGTCGAACCGGTGCCGGCAAAACTTTGCCCAATCCCCAAAATCACGCGACCCAGCCCCAGTAGCAACAAACTGATCATCGGCCAGGCGCTGGCGATATCCGCCAGCAGGTAGCCGAGTCCGCTTAAAAAACAGCCGCATAAGCCAAAGACAACGATTTTTTTCGGCCCTAATACATCCGCATACCGCCCGGCATGGGGACGGCTTAACAGAGTGGCGAAGTATTGCAGGCTGATAATAAGCCCCGCCCAGAACGCGCTGAATCCCATCGCATCATGCACATAGCCGGGCAAGACGGCGAGCGGCAGGCCGATGGTCAGGTAGCTGGCAAAGTTAAACATCACAATGGAGACAATACGCAGATTGAGGCGCAATCCGTTTAGCGCCGGTTCAGCGACGGGTTCGGGCATGAGTATCACCGCATTTTTACAACATGTTTTCTTTTCTATCATGGCGCGCGGTGAAAATCAGTAGTGAGATTCAGATTATCGGTATCAGGGCAGCCGCTACACTTAGAAAAAAACACAACAAGGAAAACTTCATGGCAACCGCTCAACCCGACAAAACGGGTATGCATATTCTGCTGAAACTGGCCTCCCTGGTTATTATTCTCGCCGGGATTCATGCCGCGGCGGATATTATTGTACAACTCTTGCTGGCGCTCTTTTTTGCCATTGTTCTTAATCCATTAGTGACCTGGTTTATTCGTCGGGGCGTGAAGCGACCGCTGGCGATTACTATTGTGGTGGTCGTCATGCTGATCGTGCTTACCGCGCTGGTGGGTGTGCTTGCCGCATCGCTTAATGAATTTATCGCGATGCTGCCTAAATACAGCAAGGAGCTGACGCGTAAAGTCTTACACCTTCAGGAGTTAATGCCCTTCCTGAATTTACATATGTCGCCGGAACGTATGCTCCGCGGGATGGATTCCGATAAAATCATGCTCTTCACCACAACATTAATGACCGGCGTATCGGGCGCGATGGCAAGCATTGTGCTACTGGTGATGACCGTGGTTTTTATGCTGTTTGAGGTGCGTCACGTGCCTTATAAATTACGTTTCGCGCTTAACAATCCACAAATCCATATTGCCGGCCTGCACCGCGCCCTGAAAGGCGTCTCGCATTATCTGGCGCTGAAAACGCTGCTCAGTTTATGGACGGGCGCGATTATCTGGCTGGGGCTGGCGTTAATGGGTATTCAGTTTGCGCTAATGTGGGGCGTACTGGCCTTTTTGCTCAATTACGTTCCTAATATCGGCTCGGTGATTTCCGCCGTTCCCCCCATGATTCAGGCGCTGTTATTTAACGGTTTTTACGAGTGCGTACTGGTCGGCGCGCTCTTTTTGGTGGTCCATATGGTGATTGGCAACATTATGGAGCCACGCATGATGGGCCATCGTCTGGGAATGTCCACGCTGGTGGTATTTCTTTCGTTATTGGTCTGGGGATGGCTATTAGGCCCGGTCGGGATGCTCTTGTCCGTTCCTTTGACCAGCGTCTGCAAAATCTGGATGGAAACCACTAAAGGCGGCAGCAAACTGGCGATCTTACTGGGGCCAGGCCGACCGAAAAGCCGTTTACCGGGATGAGGCGACAGATGCTACAATCTCCTCTTCTTCATAGGCAACGTTGGTCCTGATATGTACCAGATCGTTCTGGGAAAAGTGTCAACATTAAGCGCAGGTCAATTGCCCGACGCGTTAATCGCTCAGGCGCCGCAGGGCGTTCGCCGGGCAAGCTGGCTGGCCGGGCGCGTGCTGCTTTCCCGTGCGCTCTCGCCGCTACCGGAGATGGTGTATGGCGAACAGGGTAAACCGGCTTTTTCCGCCGGAACGCCGCTGTGGTTTAACCTCAGCCATAGCGGCGACACTATTGCTCTGTTGCTTAGCGACGAAGGTGAAGTCGGCTGCGATATTGAAGTGATCCGCCCGCGCGATAACTGGCGTTCGCTGGCAAATGCGGTATTCAGCCTCGGCGAACATGCTGAAATGGAAGCGGAACGTCCGGAGCGACAACTGGCGGCATTCTGGCGTATCTGGACGCGTAAAGAAGCCATCGTAAAACAACGCGGCGGCAGCGCCTGGCAAATCGTCAGCGTGGACAGCACGTTGCCCTCTGCCTTGTCGGTCAGCCAGTGTCAGCTCGATACGCTCAGTCTGGCAGTCTGTACCCCCACACCGTTTACGCTGACGCCGCAGACGATAACAAAAGCGTTATGACACATTAATTTTTCCCTCTGGCGGCGGACGTGTGTTACAAAATGCGGAGCTTCCCATGCGCCGACGCGCCATACCAAAAGGTTTAAGTCAGATGCAACGTGTCACCATCACCCTCGATGACGATTTACTGGAAACGCTGGACAGCCTGAGCCAGCGACGCGGCTATAACAATCGCTCCGAAGCGATCCGTGATATTCTGCGCGGCGCTCTGGCGCAGGAGGCCACCCAGGAACACGGTACACAGGGTTTCGCGGTACTTTCATATGTTTATGAACATGAGAAACGGGATTTAGCCAGCCGCATCGTCTCCACCCAGCATCATCATCATGATTTATCCGTCGCCACGCTGCACGTCCATATCAACCACGATGACTGTCTGGAGATCGCCGTTCTGAAGGGCGATATGGGCGACGTACAGCATTTTGCCGATGATGTTATCGCCCAGCGCGGCGTGCGCCACGGCCACTTGCAGTGTTTGCCGA
Source organism: Salmonella sp. SAL04214 (assembly GCF_046550615.1). Taxonomy (NCBI): domain Bacteria; kingdom Pseudomonadati; phylum Pseudomonadota; class Gammaproteobacteria; order Enterobacterales; family Enterobacteriaceae; genus Salmonella; species Salmonella sp. SAL04214. The sequence continues at coordinate 75,326 of NZ_JBGDXT010000007.1, read as the reverse complement.
AAGAAGACTAACGCCCCAGCGCCTTACCGGGGGCGCTTCGCTTGCCCGGCCTACGCTCGCACGTCTGTCGTTTGTAGACCGGATGAGGCGCAGCCGCCATCCGGCAATAATGTTTACGCCATTGTGCCAATCGTTTTTCTGAAGCGTAACAGCGCTATCAGGAAGAACACGCCGCCTATCGCCAGCAGGGTCAGGAACTGCGGCCAGACGATACTCAAACCTGCGCCGCGATAAAGAATAGCCTGGGCAAGGCTGACAAAATGCGTCGTCGGCATGGTCAGCATAATATCCTGCACCGCCTGCGGCATACTTTCGCGCGGCGTGGAACCGCCGGAAAGCATTTGTAGCGGTAACAGTACCAGAATCATTAATAACCCCAACTGCGGCATCGAACGGGCGATGGTGCCCATAAAAATCCCAATTGAAGTGGTGGCGAACAGGCTCAGCGCCACGCCCAACATAAACAATGGGATCGATCCTTCAATCGGTACGCCAAGTACGCCTTTCACCATCAGCATCAAAGACAAACCGGAAACCACCAGCACGACCAGCCCCATCGACCATACTTTTGCCATCATGATCTCAAAGGGCGTGACCGGCATCACCAACAGATGCTCTACCGTGCCGTGTTCTCGCTCGCGGATCAGCGCCGATCCGGTCAGCACTATCGCCAGCATGGTAATGTTGTTGATAATCGCCATCACGCCGCCAAACCACGCCGGGTCCAGATTCGGGTTAAAGCGCATCCGAATCTCCAGCGACACCGGCTGAACGTTATCTCCCCGCGCGCGCGCCACAAAGCTGTTGACCTCGCCGCTAATAATATTCTGGATATAACTGTTGCCGGTAAACGCCTGGCTCATGCGCGTCGCATCGACGTTAACCTGAATATCAGGCTGACGTCCGGCCAGCACATCACGCTGGAAATTCGGCGGAATATTGACCGCAAAGGTATAGCGTCCGGCATCCAGTCCGGCATCCATTTCCGTTGCCGTAATCATCTCCGGCGGCAGAAACCACGGGCGGTAAAAACTATTCACAATACGGTTCGACAACTGTGACTGATCCATATCGGCGATGGCGATAGGGGCAAGATGCAACGAACCGGGCAGGACGGTAGCGGAGGAGTAAACCGAAATCGTAAAGGCGAAGACGATCAGCGCCAGCATCGCTTTGTCGCCCAGCAGACTGCGCAGTTCTTTGACTCCGAGGTTATAAATATTACGTAATCCGTGCATTACCCCTCCTGTTTTTTCAGCAGCAGAATGCTCAGACCCATCACCACCGGGACGGCAATCAGTAACGGCATAAATAACGGCCAGAGATCGGACAGATCCAACGCTTTGGAAAACGTCCCGCGCGCGATCGTCAGAAAATGGCTGGTCGGGTAGATCTCGCCGATCCATCTTCCCGGTCCTTCCAGCGAAGCCACCGGATCGATCATGCCGGAAAATTGTGTTGCCGGAATGAGGGTAATAATCGACGTCCCAAAAATAGCGGCGATTTGGCTCTTCATAAACGTGGAGATCAGCAGCCCCAGACCGGTGGCGATGATGACGTAAAGTAGCGCCGCGAGGGTAAGCGTGAGAAAGCTGCCTTTCAGCGGCACGCCGAACACAAAGACCGACAGCGCGCACAGTAGCAAGAAGTTCAGCATACCCAGCGCGATATACGGCAGTTGTTTACCCAGCAAAAATTCGCTGCGCGTCGTCGGCGTTACGTACAGATTAATCATCGACCCCAGCTCTTTCTCCCGCACCACGCTCAGGGCGCTAAGCATTGACGGGATCATCATGAGCAGCAGCGGAATGACCGCCGGAACGATAGCGGGCAGACTTTTCACATCCGGGTTATAACGATAGCGCGTTTCAATGTTGAGCAGCCCGGTCTGTTTAACCGGGTTCGGCTGACGACTTGCCGCCTCCTGCAGCCAGCTTTGGTGCATCGCCTGAACGTACCCCTTCACCGTCTCGGCGCGGCTGGGCATGGCGCCATCCACCCAGACGCCAATCTGCGCTGGCGTACCGCGAGCAATATCGCGGCCAAAATTAGGCGGGATCTCAATGGCAACCGCCAGCTCTCCCGAACGCATCCGCCGGTCAAGCTCGTCATAGCTGGCGAGCGGCGGCTGTTCGATAAAATAGCGCGATCCCGCCAGATTGAGCGACCATGCCTGGCTGCTGACGGTTTGATCGCGGTCGAGTACGGCAAAACGCAGATTCTCCACGTCCATACTGATGCCATAGCCCATAATCAGCATCAGAATTACCGTTCCCAGCAGCGCCAGCGTGGAACGTACCGGATCGCGGCGTAGCTCCAGCGCTTCGCGGCGACTGTAGCTGAACAAACGCCGGAAGCTCAATCCCTGCCGCGACGGTTTACCTGACGCGGCGGGCGTCTGGGATGGCGGTATTGGGGTTTCAGGCGCCGCTCCCGCAGCTTCCTGTAGCCAGGAAATAAACGCCGCCTCCAGATTGGCCGCGCCCCGCTGTTGCACCAATTCCTGCGGCGTACCGCTGGCGAGCACTTTACCGGCGTGCATCAATGACATTCGGTCGCAACGTTCCGCTTCGTTCATAAAATGGGTCGAGATAAAAATCGTCACCTTATCCTGACGCGAAAGATCGACCATAAGCTGCCAGAACATATCCCTGGCGACCGGATCAACGCCGGACGTTGGCTCATCAAGAATCAGCATTTCCGGGCGATGGATCACCGCTACCGCCAGCGATAAACGCTGGCGGATACCGAGCGGCAACGAAGCGGGGAGCGTATCTTCCACCTCCGTTAGCATAAAGCGTTCGATCATCTGCGCGACGCGCGCCGGGATCTCCGCTGGCGGAATATGAAACAGGCGGGCATGAAGTTCCAGATTCTGCCGCACGGTGAGTTCGTTATAGAGCGAAAAAGCCTGCGACATATACCCGACCCGGCGACGGGTATCGATGTCGTTCGGGTCTACCGGCTGGCCAAATAGCCAGGCCTGGCCTTCGCTGGCGGGAAGCAGACCGGTCAGCATTTTCATGGTGGTCGATTTGCCGCAACCGTTTGAACCGAGGAAGCCAAAAATCTCGCCGCGCGGAATGCGGAAATTAACATGGTCAACCGCGACGAACTTACCGAAGCGCATGGTCAGATCTTTCGCCTCAATGGCAATCTCTTCCTGCTCAGCGTGATAGGGGGGGATCACCACTGGCTTATGCGCCTGGCGCTGCGCTTCTGGCAACAGGGCGATAAACGCCTGTTCCAGCGTCGCGCTATGGGTTTTTGCCCGCAGTTGCTGCGCGCTGCCGGTTGCCAGTATCTCGCCCGCATTCATCGCCACCAGCCAGTCAAAACGCTCCGCCTCTTCCATATAGGCCGTTGCGACCAACACGCTCATATTGGTCTGGCGCTGGCGGATACTGTCGATTAAATCCCAGAACTGAGCGCGGGAGAGCGGGTCCACGCCGGTGGTAGGCTCATCAAGAATCAGCAATTCCGGGTCATGAATCAGCGCACAGCACAGCCCCAGCTTTTGTTTCATCCCACCGGACAGCTTCCCGGCAGGACGGTCACGAAACGGCGCCAGGCCGGTGCTGTTCAGCAGCTCGGTAATACGCGCTTCGCGTTCAGCTTTGTCATGACCAAAGAGACGAGCGAAAAAATCGACGTTCTCATAAACCGATAGCGTGTGATAAAGGTTTTTCCCCAACCCCTGCGGCATCCAGGCGATGCGCGGACAGACGTCGCGGCGATGTTTCGCATCGCGCATATCGCCGCCCAGGACGATAACGCTCCCTTGCTCAATCACCCGCGCGCCAGAAATCAGCGACAGCAGGCTCGACTTACCCACCCCGTCCGGACCAATCAGCCCGACCATACTACGGGCGGGAATGTCCAGCGTGATATTGTTCAGCGCGACCGTTTTTCCGTAATGCTGGCTCACCCCCTCAAGCTGCGCCACGGGAGGAACAGGCACCAGCGTCAGTGACGTCATTGCGACAACCTCACGTTCAGATCGTCAGGCCAGGGCACGCGCTCATCCAGACGAACCCAGGCCATTCCCGGCAAACCGGTTTTGACATATTCCAGATGCTGTCGCAGCAGCTCTGGCGGAATACGCGCTTTGACGCGGAACATCAGCTTCAGCCGTTCATCGTGGGTTTCCACGGTTTTGGGTGTGAACTGCGCCACGCTGGCGACAAAACTGATCGTCGCCGGAATACGCAGATCCGGCGCGGCGTCCAGCACCAGTCGCGCTTCGCCGCCGATCTTCAACAACCCCGCCTGTTCGGTCGGCAGGAAAAATGTCATATAAACATCGCTGAGATCGACCATGTTCAACACCCGGCCGCCAGCCGATAACACTTCGCCCGGCTCCGCAACGCGGTACTGCACACGTCCATCGCGCGGCGCTTTTAATTCGCTGTCGTCGATGTCGGCGACAATACGCCGCTCGGTCGCCTGCGCCGCTTCCACGCGCGTTTGCGCCTGGATAATACTGGTACGCGCCGCCTCAATCGCCGCTTTTGCCGCAGATACCTGCGCTTTGGCGGTCTCCAGGGCGGCGCGCGCGCTTTCCGCCGCCGCGCGATCGTCATCTAACTGTTGTACAGATACCGCGCCACGCTGCGACAGCGAACGAGAACGCACGTGACGTTTAGAGACGGAGTCCAGCTCAGCTTCCCGCTGTTTGACGACCGACTGCGCGGCGCGCATTTCACTCTGGCGTTGCTCCAGCAAGGCGCGGGCGGCGGCAACCGCGCTTTCGGCCTCTTTAATCTGCGCAATCGCCTCCAGCCGCTGCTCCTGCAATACGCGGGTATCCATTTTCGCCAGCACCTCGCCCTGACGAACGAACTGCCCTTCCGAAACGAGGATGGTATCAATACGCCCGGCAATCTTAGTGGCAATATCCACTTCGGTGGCTTCAATTCTGCCGTTGCTGGCGGCAAACCCCTCCGGTATTCCCGCAGGGCGCAGCATCCACCAGGCTATCGCGGCCACCGCCACAAGAATCCCCGCTCCCCACCACACCAGATGACGCTTCATTTTGTCCATAATCGACCCGCCGTAATCCCTGTTGTCTAACCATGCGTGTCACAAAGTCCGCCGGGCGTGCGCTCAGCGGGGGTTTCCATTCGGGATAAGAATGAAAAAAGAAAAGGGGCCAGCCGACGAACAGACGCCGATGAAGCGCTCGCCGTCAAAGGGAGTGAATGATGTAGGTACCCGGAAAAGAGGGAGTAATGTTGTCATCATCAGCGTTCCTGGCCGTAAATGAAACACGCATACTCATAACTGCTATAAATCGATACTAACACCTCTGTCCGGGATGTCTATTCGCTTATTGTTTGTAATGGTACTTAGCGTTTTGCCGCCAAATCCTGCGCGCAAGCCCAGGCACTCGACCACGCCCACTGGAAGTTATAGCCGCCCAACCAGCCGGTGACGTCCATCACTTCGCCGATAAAATAGAGACCCGGCACGCGGCGCGCTTCCATAGTCCGCGATGATAGTTCGTTTGTATCCACGCCGCCCAGCGTCACTTCCGCTGTCCGATAGCCTTCGGTGCCGTTAGGCTGCACTTGCCAGGCCGTAAGCGTGTCAACTAACGCCTGCTGGTCACGAACGTTCAACTGCCTGAGCGATACATCCGGGATGTGCCCCAACTGTTGTAAACACTCCACCAACCGTTTCGGCAAATGCATCGCCAGCGTGTTCTTCAGACTCTGGTTCGGGTGCGCGTTACGCTGTTCATTGAGAACGTCTTCCAGCGAGAGGTCCGGCAATAAGTTAATGCTCACTAACTCGCCCGGTTGCCAGTAGCTGGAAATCTGTAAAACAGCGGGGCCGGACAGCCCACGATGGGTAAAAAGTAGGTTTTCCCGAAATACCGTGCCATTGCGGGCGGTAATCACGCAGGGCACAGAGACGCCAGACAGCGTCTGGAGCTGTTCTAACAGCGGCTTATGCAGCGTAAAGGGCACCAGCCCGGCGCGCGTCGGCAACACCTTGAGACCAAACTGTTCGGCGATTTTATAGCCAAACGGCGATGCGCCAAGCCCCGGCATCGACAGGCCGCCGCTGGCAATCACCAGCTTTTGCGTAGTCACCGTCTCGCCGTTCAACGCCAGTACGAAACCCGACTCATCACGCTCGACGCTCAGTACCTCGCTACGCAGGCGCATCGTTACGCCGCCTTTGTCGCACTCGGCAACCAGCATATCGACAATGCGTTGGGCGGAATCATCGCAAAAAAGCTGTCCCAGCGTTTTCTCATGCCAGGCTATCCCATACCTGCCGACCAGATCGATAAAGTCCCACTGGGTATAGCGGGCTAATGCTGATTTGCAAAAATGGGGGTTCTGGCTCAAATACGCAGCAGGCTCAACATAAAGATTAGTAAAGTTGCAGCGTCCACCGCCGGACATGAGGATTTTACGTCCTGGCTTCTTGCCATTATCGATGAGCAGCACGCGGCTACCCGCCTGTCCTGCCTGCGCGGCGCAAAACATGCCCGCTGCGCCAGCGCCTATAATAACGGCATCAAACCTTTCCACGTCGCCTTCCTCTCTCAAATTCGGGCGGGAATTGTAAAGTTTCCTCAGTGGTCGCACCAGCGCGAAAAGCGCCTGAAAATGGTATTTATCTGAAATATATAAGATAATTCTTTAGTGATATCAAACAAAGCACGAAGTACATCAAAAAAAGTCTATATTTCACTTTGCCCGCGCCGCCAAAGTCACTGATAATGCGCCGCGTTCATGTCCTCAAAATGGCGTAACGTCCTATGCTACATTTGTTTGCTGGCCTGGATTTACATACCGGGCTTTTATTATTGCTTGCTCTGGCTTTTGTGCTGTTCTACGAAGCGATTAACGGCTTCCATGACACAGCCAATGCAGTCGCAACCGTGATTTACACCCGTGCGATGCGTTCGCAGCTGGCGGTTGTCATGGCGGCGGTGTTTAACTTTTTTGGCGTTTTGCTGGGGGGTCTCAGCGTGGCGTATGCCATTGTGCATATGCTACCGACGGATCTCCTGCTCAACATGGGTTCCGCGCACGGCCTCGCTATGGTCTTTTCCATGTTGCTGGCGGCGATTATCTGGAACCTCGGTACCTGGTATTTCGGGTTGCCGGCGTCCAGTTCCCACACGCTGATTGGCGCCATTATCGGCATCGGTTTAACCAATGCGATGATGACCGGCACGTCAGTGGTGGATGCGCTTAACATCCCGAAAGTTATCAATATTTTCGGTTCACTCATTATCTCCCCTATTGTCGGTCTGGTATTCGCCGGCGGTCTGATTTTCTTGCTGCGCCGCTACTGGAGCGGTACTAAGAAACGCGCCCGTATCCACCTGACGCCAGCCGAACGTGAAAAGAAAGACGGCAAGAAAAAGCCGCCATTCTGGACGCGTATCGCGCTGATCCTCTCAGCTATCGGCGTGGCGTTTTCGCATGGCGCGAACGATGGTCAGAAAGGCATTGGCCTGGTCATGCTGGTGCTGATTGGCGTCGCGCCTGCGGGTTTCGTGGTCAATATGAATGCCTCCAGCTACGAAATCACCCGTACGCGCGATGCTATCAACAATGTCGAAACGTACTTTGAGCAGCGTCCTGACCTGCTGAAAGCCGTCACCGGCGTTGACCAACTGATTCCCTCTCCGGAACCGGGCGCGACTGAACCGACTGAATTCCACTGCCATCCGGCTAACACCATTAACGCGCTTAACCGTGCGAAAGGGATGCTGGCAAACGTGGAAAGCTACGACAAGTTAAGCGTTGAACAGCGTAGTCAGTTGCGTCGCATTATGCTGTGCATTTCCGACACGACCGACAAAGTCGTGAAATTGCCTGGCGTAAGCAGCGATGACCAGCGCCTGCTGAAAAAGCTGAAGACCGATATGTTAAGCACCATTGAGTATGCGCCGGTGTGGATCATTATGGCAGTGGCGTTGGCGCTGGGTATTGGTACGATGATCGGCTGGCGTCGCGTGGCGACCACTATCGGCGAGAAAATTGGTAAAAAAGGCATGACGTATGCGCAGGGAATGTCGGCGCAGATGACGGCGGCAGTCTCTATCGGTCTTGCCAGCTACACCGGTATGCCAGTTTCTACCACTCACGTACTCTCCTCTTCAGTGGCGGGAACCATGGTCGTTGATGGCGGCGGGTTGCAGCGTAAAACCGTGACCAGCATTCTGATGGCCTGGGTATTTACGTTACCGGCGGCGATTATTCTTTCCGGCGTGCTGTACTGGCTTTCCCTGAAGATTATTTAAGCCAAATGGACCAGATAGCGCTGTCGCTAATCCGGCCTGTCAGGATGAAACGACACAGGCCTGACAGGCCGCTACAAGCGGCGTCATCCGGGAGGCTTATCTAACACGAGCGGGTCAGGAAACTGGCCCGCTTTTTTCATTCAGTGCCAAATCATGAGCGCAATCAAGCTCACCACCACCAAACCGCATAACGCGCTGGTCAGCAGAAACTGGCGGCGCACGCGTTCACAACGGCGAATAAATTCTTCATCATGATGATCGCGATAGCGCTGAGCGTAGATATACCATACCAGGCGCACCTGTTTGTTGGGCTGACCATGCGTGGTAAAGAAGCCGCCGCCATCGACATATTGATAGAGCAAAGGATCGCAACCACGAAGTACCACTAACAGTGCGCGTAGCGATGAGAAATAGCGCGCCATATTAACAATGCAAACGACACATAAAGCCCAGAATAGTGAGACGGTGCTTATCATATCTCCTCCCCGGCGACCCGCCCACGGAGTTCCTCTCCGGGACTACCGCTCCCCGATACCCTGCCAGACAATCAGTGAAAGAGTACTACGAAAGCCGTCCATATTAGCGCTCCGCATTCGAACGGCTCTTATACACATTGTAGGAGATCAGTTAATTTTTTTACCAGAAGGTTAATCACTATCAATGCAATTCCCTGAAAATTTTGTTTAACTAACTGGCAAGCAAGGCAGATTGACGGATTATCCTGGTCACTATAATGTAAGGATAGTTATGGTAAACGGCTGAGCTAGCCCCGCGCATAGAGTTCGCAGGACGCGGGTGACGCGGCGGCATAAGAAACGCCAGTAGCTCAATGGTCATCGACAACTTATGGAAGGAGTAACACTATGGCTTATAAACACATTCTTATCGCAGTTGATCTCTCCCCGGAAAGTAAAGTTCTGGTTGAAAAAGCGGTCTCTATGGCGCGCCCCTACAACGCGAAAATCTCCCTCATCCACGTTGACGTGAATTATTCAGACCTGTACACCGGTCTGATTGACGTCAATCTGGGCGATATGCAGAAACGTATCTCCGAAGAAACCCACCACGCGCTGACCGAGCTGTCTACCAACGCTGGCTACCCTATCACTGAAACCCTGAGCGGTAGCGGCGATTTGGGCCAGGTGCTGGTTGATGCCATCAAGAAATACGATATGGATCTGGTCGTTTGCGGTCATCACCAGGACTTCTGGAGCAAACTGATGTCTTCTGCGCGCCAGCTGATCAACACCGTTCACGTTGACATGCTGATTGTGCCGCTGCGCGACGAAGAAGAGTAATACTTGCCGTGCCGGCTGGCGGCTAAGACCGCGTCTGGTCTATAGTCAATCAGGTTGGCCTGAACCATCAGGCAAATTCCGGCTATCAACAACAACGCCCGCTTATGTGGGCGTTTTGTTTATCCCCCCTTCTTCGCAGTACTCAGTACATCATTCCATCACACCAAACATAATTAGTGTGATCCACTAATTAGTTTGCGTATCATTTGTATAATAACCTATTGATCAGGCTAATAACCGCAGTCTATATCAGGGTAAGTCTTTTCGGCGCGTTTTGATATACGCGCTCATACGTTTCGGGATGGCATTAAAAGGCGAAGGAATATGAATACAACTGCACCTACGGGCTTGCTGCAGCAACCTCGTCCATTTTTCATGATCTTTTTTGTAGAATTATGGGAACGATTTGGCTATTACGGCGTCCAGGGCATCCTGGCGGTCTTTTTCGTTAAACAATTGGGGTTTTCTCAGGAACAGGCCTTTATTACTTTTGGCGCTTTTGCGGCGCTGGTTTATGGCCTGATCTCTATCGGCGGCTATGTTGGCGACCATCTGTTAGGGACTAAACGCACCCTGGTCCTGGGCGCGATTGTGCTGGCGATTGGCTATTTTATGACCGGCATGTCGCTATTAAATCCCGATCTGATTTTTATCGCACTGGGTACGATTGCCGTGGGCAACGGGTTATTTAAAGCCAATCCCGCCAGCCTGCTCTCTAAATGCTATCAGCCTAAAGATCCCCGGCTGGATGGCGCTTTCACCCTGTTTTATATGTCGATTAACATCGGTTCTTTGTTATCGCTATCGCTGGCGCCGGTGATTGCCGATAAATTTGGCTATGCGGTGACCTATAATCTGTGCGGCGCTGGTTTAATTGTTGCGCTTCTGGTGTACTTCGCCTGCCGTGGCATGGTGAAAAATATCGGTTCTGAACCGGATCATAAACCGCTACGTTTTCGCAATTTGCTGCTGGTACTGCTCGGCACCGTCGTCATGATTTTCCTCTGCGCCTGGCTGATGCACAACGTTAAGATTGCCAATCTGGTGCTCATCGTCCTTTCTATCGTCGTCACTATTTTCTTCTTTCGCGAAGCGTTTCGTCTGGATAAAACCGGCCGCAATAAAATGTTCGTGGCGTTTATTCTGATGATTGAAGCCGTTCTGTTTTACATTCTGTATGCGCAGATGCCTACCTCGCTGAACTTCTTTGCGATTAATAATGTGCATCATGAAATTCTTGGATTCGCCATTAACCCGGTGAGTTTTCAGGCGCTGAACCCATTCTGGGTGGTCGTCGCCAGTCCGGTACTGGCAGCGATTTACACCCGACTGGGTAGCAAAGGCAAAGATCTGACTATGCCGATGAAGTTTACGCTCGGTATGTTCCTCTGCGCGCTGGGTTTTCTGACCGCCGCCGCCGCCGGGATGTGGTTTGCCGATGCGCAAGGACTGACGTCGCCGTGGTTTATCGTGCTGGTGTATCTGTTCCAGAGTCTGGGCGAGCTGCTGATTAGCGCGCTGGGACTGGCAATGGTCGCCGCTCTGGTGCCGCAGCATCTGATGGGCTTTATTCTGGGAATGTGGTTCCTGACCCAGGCCGCCGCCTTCCTGCTCGGCGGTTATGTGGCGACCTTCACTGCCGTACCGGAAAACATCACCGATCCATTACAGACGCTGCCAATTTATACCGGCGTCTTTAGCAAAATTGGTCTGGTAACGCTGGCGGTCACCGTGGTGATGGCCATTATGGTGCCGTGGTTAAACCGAATGATTAATACGCCAGGTACCGAACAGTAATACTCAGTGCCGGATGCGGCTTACGCCTTATCCGGCCTACAAATAATTGAGAATCGTAGGCCCGATAAGCGCAACGCCATCGGGCAATCCGTTACTCCGTCAGAGGGGTTCCGGCATAAATATCAAACCGATGCCCTTTGGTGACGATGGCGTTGGGCGTCGCGACATCCGCCAGCGGCGGCGCATAATCGGGACGTTTGACCACCACGCGTTTGGTCGCCAACTGACGCGCCGGTTCCAGCAGTCCGTCGGCGTCTAAATCCGGCCCCACCAACGACTGAAACACCCGCATCTCTTTCTTCACCAGCGCGCTTTTCTGCCGGTGAGGAAACATCGGATCGAGGTAGACCACCTGCGGGCGCGGCGTGATATCAGTCAACGCCGTCAGGCTGGAAGCATGAATCAACTGCAAACGCTCCTGAAGCCAGCCGCCAATATCCGCATCGGCGTAGCCGCGCGTCAGACCGTCATCGAGCAACGCGGCGACCACCGGATTACGCTCCAGCATCCGCACGCGGCAACCGACGGACGCCAGCACAAACGCATCGCGCCCCAGTCCGGCCGTGGCATCAACCACATCCGGCAGATAATCGCCTTTGATACCGACGGCTTTCGCCACCGCTTCGCCGCGCCCGCCGCCGAACTTACGCCGGTGCGCCATCGCCCCGCCGACAAAATCGACGAAAATACCGCCGAGCTTCGGTTCGTCGCGCTTGCGCAGCTCCAGATGTTGCGGCGTCAATACCAGCGCCATCGGGTTGTCTTCGTCATGCTCCAGTCCCCAGCGGGCAGCCAGAACAGATAAGGCGCCGTTTGTGGCGCCCGTTTCATCCATTAAGCAGATTTGCACGTAAAATCAGCCTTTAATCCCGTAATGCTCCAGCATCGCGTCCAGTTGTGGTTCACGGCCACGGAAGCGTTTAAAGAGTTCCATCGGCTCTTCAGAACCACCGCGAGTCAGGATGTTATCAAGGAACGACTGACCGGTCTCACGGTTGAAAATGCCTTCCTCCTCAAAGCGGGAATAAGCGTCCGCCGCCAGTACGTCGGCCCACAGATAGCTGTAGTAGCCTGCCGCATAGCCGCCAGCAAAGATATGGCTGAATGCATGTGGGAAGCGGCCCCATGTCGGTGACGGCACCACGGCGACCTGTTTTTTAATTTCAAAGAGCGTCTCAAGAATTTTCGCCCCTTGCTGCGGGTTAAATTCCGCATGCAGACGGAAATCAAACAGGCCGAACTCCAGTTGACGCAGAATAAACAGCGCCGCCTGATAGTTTTTCGCCGCCAGCATTTTATCCAGCAGTTCCTTCGGCAACGGCTCGCCGGTTTCATAGTGGCCGGAGATAAACGCCAGCGCTTCCGGCTCCCAGCACCAGTTTTCCATAAACTGACTTGGCAGTTCGACCGCGTCCCACGGCACGCCGCTGATACCGGAGACCCCGGCGGTCTCAATGCGGGTCAGCATATGATGCAGGCCATGACCAAACTCGTGGAACAGGGTGATCACTTCGTCATGGGTAAACAGAGCGGGTTTACCGTTCACCGGACGGTTGAAATTACAGGTCAGATAAGCGACCGGCTTTTGCAATGTGCCGTCCGCTTTACGCATCTGGCCGACACAGTCGTCCATCCACGCCCCGCCGCGTTTGTGTTCGCGCGCGTACAGGTCAAGGTAGAAGCTGCCGCGCAGCTCGTTATTTTCGTCATACAGTTCAAAGAAACGCACTTCCGGGTGCCAGACATCAACGTCAGTACGCTCTTTGGCGGTGATGCCGTAAATACGTTTCACCACTTCAAACAGGCCGTTCACGGCTTTGTTTTCCGGGAAGTACGGGCGTAGCTGCTCATCGCTGATGCTGTACAGGTGCTGTTTTTGCTTTTCACTGTAGTACGCGATATCCCACGGTTGCAGCTCCTCAACGCCAAATTCGGCTTTGGCGAAGGCGCGCAGCTGGGCCAGCTCTTTTTCCCCCTGCGGACGGGCGCGTTTCGCCAAATCGGTCAGGAAGTCGAGCACCTGCTGCGGATTTTCCGCCATTTTGGTGGCCAGCGATTCATGGGCATAATTTTCGAAGCCCAGCAGTTGCGCCAGTTCATGGCGCAGCGCAAGAATTTCTTCCATCACCGGGCTGTTATCCCACTTACCGGCGTTCGGCCCCTGGTCGGAGGCGCGAGTGGAATAGGCGCGATACATCTCTTCACGCAACGCCTGGTTGTCGCAGTAGGTCATGACCGGCAGATAGCTCGGGATATCCAGGGTCAGCAGGTAACCTTCCTGCTCTTTGGCTTCCGCCTGGGCCTTTGCTGCCGCCAGAGCGCTTTCCGGCATTCCCGCCAGCTCGGCTTCGTCGGTGATGAGCTTCGTCCAGCCCATGGTGGCATCGAGCACGTTGTTGCTGTACTGGTTGCCCAGCTCAGACAGGCGAGTGGCGATTTCGCCGTAACGCTGCTGTTTCTCTTTCGGCAGGCCGATGCCGGACAGTTCAAAATCACGCAGCGCGTTATCAACCGCTTTCTTCTGCGCGGTATTCAGAGGGGCGTAATGATCGCCGTCGCGCAGGTCGCGGTACGCGTTGTACAGTCCTTCATGTTGCCCAACCCAGGTGCTGTATTCAGACAGCAGCGGCAGCGTCTGTTCGTAGGCTTCACGCAGCTCCGGACTATTTTTCACCGAGTTTAAGTGGCTAATTGGCGAGAAAATACGCCCCAGAACATCGTCGGCTTCCGCCAACGGCTGGCAGAGGTTTTCCCAGCTATACGGCGCGCCATGCGCCACAACGCCTTCTACCGCCGCCCGGCAATCGGCCAACGCTTTGGTGACCGCAGGCACCACATGCTCCGGTTTAATTGCAGAAAAAGGCGGCAGTGAAAAAGACGTTAGTAATGGATTGGTCATATGCGCAGTCCTGGTCTAAAAAAGAAATGAAGCGCTCTATCGCGCTTTCGCTATGGATCTAGAATGGGGGATAGTTGGGGGAATTTCAATGATGGTGGGCGCTCATTTCACCCGTGCAGCAACGCCAGCATCCGAACGTAGGCATTGCTGCTGAATCCAATTTTAACGACTGAAGATCAGTAGCTGTAGCGGCATAGTGACAATATCCAGCGCCAAAGTTACCGGCAGCAACACTCTGCCAAATTTTGCCCCGGACATACTGCGCTGATACTGATAGAACTCAACGGTGAAAGGATGGTAAAACGCTAGCTGCTGAGTAACGCTCTGATCTTTATTTTTCTGATGGATAGTCCCCTTCAGGTCCATGACGGATAGCGTGCAATTTACCGCGCCGTCTGCACAAATAAACCCATAGCCTACCGCCGCCAGTTTATCTTTCTCGTCCACCCAGGCGTAAGTCACATTGACTTCACCCGTAAACTCCTTCTTATCTGTATCAATCAGGAATTTAACACCATCCTTTACTCGCATTTTATCCCGGCGAATAGTCGCATCTTTTAACAGCGCCACCACATTATCGCCGCCCTGGGTCAACAGGTAGTCAAAATGTTCGCCAACAAACACCCAGCCCGTTTTCCCGTTGCTATCTTTACCTAAGGAAAGCGCGGTAACGGTATCCGATTTCCAGGTAGACTGATGACGATTGCCATCTTTATCGGTGGCAAGTATCAGCCCAAATGAAAGACAGCCCGACAGCGAACAGCAAACCAGTAATAAAAACAGCGTGCGAACGACACATTTTCCATAATGGAACATCAATGAATCCTTTCTTTTCTATTATTAGCGCTATCGTTTTAATCAAATAAACAAGGTAAAACCAGCACTATCATCATAATAAAAACGATTTCAGAATAAGACCCGACAGGGGTAAGTCGGTGGACGCGTCGCGGCATGATTAGCGTTAAATTCAGATAGGTTTTTCATGGGCGTTTTTCTGAAAACAGGGCCGTGGCATCAATCGCTGTCATTTTTGCGCAAACTGCCCATGTATAATATTCTCAACTTTTTCGTTTCTGGAATACAAGAATTGTATATGACCACGTTATTACAGGTTATTGTACTGATATTTATTGTTTTCTTTATTTTCCCTGGGCGAAAAATTTTCCGTCGGAGTAAGCATCTGCAAGATGGCCGTAAATTAATTTCATCTTCTTCGTTGATGCTGCGAAAATTTGGCAGTTCTCGCGGCTATAACGCGGATTACTACTTTGACATGCAGTACCTCTATGAAGTCGCGGACGGTATCACCACCGCGATACCACTCACCAGCATCATTGAGGCGAAACCGGGAACAACGAGAGTCAGTGGTCGTTCAGTCTGGTCAGTCGACTGGATAACAGCGGAAGGGCAAAAAAAACAGACGCGCTTCCTTCATAACTACACCCTATTCAATCGAAATTTTGCCACCTTCCTTAAGACCGTGAAACAGGCCAATCCAGACGCCTGCATCACTTCATTGACGTTATTTACGCTCTGAGGCCACAGCCTACTTGTTTTTCCTCCTGGCCAACGGCGATAAAAGCGCAAGAGCGGTAATCTCTACGGATCTGCGGTAAACTATCGGCTAACTTGTTTACTTCCCGGAATATCTGCATCCATGCTCAGTTATCGTCACAGCTTTCACGCTGGCAACCACGCCGACGTCCTTAAACATACCGTTCAGAGCCTGATCATCGAGTCGCTAAAAGAGAAAGAAAAACCGTTTCTCTATCTGGACACGCACGCGGGCGCGGGGCGTTATCAGTTGGGCAGCGAACATGCTGAACGTACCGGAGAGTATCTGGAAGGCATCGCCCGTATCTGGCAGCAGGACGATCTGCCCGCCGAACTGGAACCGTATATTAGCGTCGTAAAACATTTCAACCGCAGCGGGCAGTTACGCTACTACCCGGGCTCCCCGTTAATCGCCCGCCAGTTGCTGCGTGAGCAGGACAGTCTGCAACTCACGGAATTGCATCCCAGCGACTTCCCACTGTTGCGCGCGGAGTTTCAAAAAGACAACCGCGCCCGCGTGGAACGCGCTGACGGCTATCAGCAACTGAAAGCCAAATTGCCGCCGGTTTCCCGCCGCGGTCTGATTCTCATTGACCCGCCTTATGAAATGAAAACCGACTACCAGGCGGTAGTCAGCGGCATCAGCGAGGGTTATAAACGTTTCGCCACCGGTACATACGCGCTATGGTATCCGGTGGTGCTCCGCCAGCAAATTAAGCGCATGATTCATGAGCTGGAGGCCACCGGCATCCGTAAAATCCTGCAAATTGAGCTGGCGATCCGCCCGGACAGCGATCAGCGCGGGATGACGGCGTCCGGTATGGTCGTGGTTAACCCGCCGTGGAAACTGGAGCAGCAGATGAACAACGTGCTACCGTGGCTGCACAACAGGTTGGCGCCAAACGGTCACGGACACACTTCGGTAAGCTGGATCGTGCCGGAGTAATCACAGCCATCGGTGGAACCTTTCACCTTCAGGTATACAATCGCGAATATTTTGGCGGGTAGCGCAGAATCTATCCGTCCGACAACGAACATAAAGGAGCGGTCATGACCAAACACTATGATTACATCGCTATCGGCGGCGGCAGCGGCGGTATCGCCTCGATTAACCGCGCCGCTATGTACGGCCAGAAATGCGCGCTCATCGAAGCCAAAGAGCTGGGCGGCACCTGTGTTAACGTGGGCTGCGTGCCGAAGAAAGTGATGTGGCATGCCGCGCAGATTCGTGAAGCGATTCATCTGTATGGCCCGGACTACGGTTTTGACGCCACGATTAATCAGTTCGACTGGAGCAAGCTGATTGCCAGCCGTACCGCGTATATTGACCGCATCCATACTTCATACGACAACGTGCTGGGCAAAAATAACGTGGATGTGATTAAAGGCTTTGCCCGCTTTGTCGATGCCAAAACCATTGAAGTGAACGGCGAAACCATCACCGCCGACCATATTTTGATCGCTACCGGCGGCCGTCCGAGCCATCCGAGCATTCCAGGCGTGGAATACGGCATTGATTCCGACGGTTTCTTTGCGCTGTCTGCCTTGCCGGAGCGCGTCGCGGTGGTAGGCGCAGGTTATATCGCTGTTGAACTGGCTGGAGTTATCAACGCGCTAGGGGCGAAAACGCATCTGTTTGTCCGTAAACATGCGCCGCTGCGCAGTTTTGACCCGATGATTAGCGAAACGCTGGTTGAGGTGATGAACGCCGAAGGCCCGCAACTGCATACTCACGCCGTGCCGAAAGCGGTGGTAAAAAACGCCGACGGCAGTCTGACTCTGGAACTGGAAGATGGCCGCAGTGAAACCGTTGATTGCCTGATCTGGGCCATTGGTCGCGAACCGTCGACCGACAATATTAATCTGGCGGCAGCGGGCGTGAAAACCAATGAAAAAGGTTACATCATTGTCGATAAATTCCAGAATACCAACGTTGAAGGCATTTACGCCGTTGGCGATAACACCGGCGCAGTGGAGTTAACGCCAGTCGCCGTCGCCGCCGGTCGCCGTCTCTCCGAACGCCTGTTTAACAACAAGCCGGACGAGCATCTGGACTACAGCAACATCCCGACCGTGGTCTTTAGCCATCCGCCTATCGGCACCGTCGGGTTAAGCGAGCCGCAGGCGCGCGAGCAGTACGGCGACGAGCAGGTGAAAGTCTATAAATCATCGTTTACCGCTATGTATACCGCGGTGACGACGCACCGCCAGCCGTGCCGTATGAAGCTGGTCTGCGTCGGGCCGGAAGAAAAAATTGTGGGTATCCACGGTATCGGCTTCGGCATGGATGAAATGTTGCAGGGCTTCGCAGTGGCGCTGAAGATGGGCGCTACCAAGAAAGACTTCGATAATACCGTCGCTATTCACCCGACCGCATCGGAAGAGTTTGTGACCATGCGTTAATATCTTGTGCGCCCATCTTCAAGGGTGGGCGCACAAGCCTGCATGATTAATACGTACTGAAATAACTCTGGATCAGTTCCGGATTACGCGTCTGAGTTAATGCCGTCATCAGCAAGACTCGCGCCTTCGCCGGGTTGAGCGAGTCAGACACCAGCCCTGGCTGCCCTTTATCCAACGGTACGACGCCGTTTCCGGTGCGGGAAGCGCGCACCACGATAATCCCGGCTTTCTCCGCTTTTTTAATCCCCGCGTCGCTGCGTACCGAGACCGAACCTGCGCCGGTTCCGGCATAAATAATACCGTCCGCGTGATGGGCGATCGCCGCATCATACATATATTCCGGGTCGTCCTGATAGCCGTAAATAATCACCACATTGGGTAATTTTTTGATATTACGTACGTCAAAAACAGATCGCAGGGTATGAATTTTTTCCACCCGCGTTTCGAACTGTGGCTTACCATTAACGATGACCCCCAGATAGCCCTCTTCCGGCGCTTTAAAGGTATCCAGAGTCGTGGCATTGGTTTTCGTCACAAAGCGCGCCGAACCAATACGATCGTTTAAAACGACCATTACACCGCGTCCCTTCGCATTCGGGTCAGCAGCCACCGTGACCGCTTCCAGCAGGTTCATTGCACCATCGGCGCTGATTGCCGACGCGGGCCGCATTGCAGCGGTAAACACCACCGGTTTGTCGCTTTTCACGGTCAAATTAAGAAAGTAGGCGGTTTCATCGAGCGTGTCAGTGCCATGAGTAATAACCACACCGTCAACATCGTCCCGCGCCAATAACGCATTCACCTTCTGTGAAAGTTTCAGGATGATATCGCTGGTCATATTTTCGCTACCAATATTCGCCACCTGCTCGCCGTCAACGCGAGCGATATTATTCATTTCCGGCACGGCATTTATTAATGTTTGCACGCCAAGTTCACCGGATTTATATCCGGCGGTTTGCGTATTATTGGCTGCCGTCCCGGCGATAGTACCGCCTGTCGCGAGAATAACAATATGCGGTAGTGACGTTGTGCTAAATACACAGTGGCTGATGAGCAGCAACACGGTGGCCATGAAAACTCTGATTTTCATTTTCTTCCTCTGAATTAAAAATAATAAGTGACGTGTGCTATAAAAAATTTAATAACAATCAGGCCAGAACCATTTTTCCTATTAACAGCCCGACAATGACCGAGACAATCACGTTAACTAATCCCGGACGCATAAAACTATGGTTAAGCACATATTTGCCGATACGCGTCGTACCGGTATCGTCAAACGCCAGCGCCGCCAGACACTGCCCCGCCACCGGAATAAAGAAATAGCCGTTAACGGCAGGCCAGGAGCCGATTAACGCATAAGCGGGCAACCCTAACGCCAGCCCCAGCGGCAACAGAATTAACGTCGTTGCCGCCTGGCTGCTGACCATAGCGGACACGAAAAACATCATAATGGCGATAAGCCAGGTATGCTGTTGCAATAGAGTTTGCACTTCTGCCTTAATCAACGCGATATGACCATTCACGAACGTCTCACTCATCCAGGCCAGGCCGAAGGCGCAGACAATCGCCAGCGCGCCCGCCCGAAATACCGTACCGCTGATAATCTGATCGACCTGCGGCCGGCATAACAACACAATCAGGCAGGCAAAAGAGAGCATCGTAATCTGGATAGCGGCGGACATCGAAAGCGGTTGTAGCCCTTTCGCTGTCTCCACCATGGGCCGCAGCGCCGGAATCAGTCCTAACAGAACGATAACGATCGCGCTGGTCAGAAATAACGCCACCGACAATTTGGCGCGCGAAGTGACCACCGTATTTTTACTTTCTTTCTGCGCAGGCTTAATTAACCCTTCAGCAAGCCGACGTTGATATTCCGGATCGTCTTTTAACTCTTTTCCTTTATTAAAGGTCGCTATTGCCCCCATCGCTACGCCGATTAACGTGGCGGGCACGCAAATCATCATAATGGTTGAAATAGAGACGCCCAACGGCGCCATTAAACCAATCATCGCCGCCATGGCGGCAGATATAGGACTGGCGGTGATCGCCTGTTGCGATGCGATAACGGAAATAGATAAAGGACGTTCCGGTCGAATACCTGAATCCCGTGCAACTTCAGAAATAACCGGTAGCAAGCTATAAACGACATGCCCCGTTCCTGACATAAAAGTGAAGATATAACAGATAAACGGCGCTAATAACGTAATGTAACGAGGGTGGCGACGCAGAATTTTTTCCGCCAGTTTGACCAGTAAATCCAGCCCGCCGGAGGCCTGTAAAGATGCGGCCGCCAGGACAACAGAAAGAATAATCAGAATAACATCAATCGGTGGCGTAGAAGGCGTCAGGCCAAAAATAAAAACCATCACGCCGACGCCTAACCCGCCGACCATCCCTAAAAATACGCCGCCGATCCTGGCGCCTATCATCAGGGCCACAAGGATAAAACATAATTCCGTCCAAAACATACTTCCTCCTGGGTTATCTGGAGTGAGTGTCGCTTTACATTGAGGGACGTAACCTATTGTGCAAACGGTTTACCAAAACCAAATGCGCCGTAATGAGATAACACCTGCGCCGCCGATTTCCCGCCCTGCCGCATGGCGCGTAGCACGCTTTCTTTATCGGGTTCCGCCATACCCGATTGCAAAATGGAAAGCAAAAAACCGGTTAAGAAGGCGTCGCCTGCGCCCAGCGTATCGACAGGTTCGATATAAGCAGGTTGCCACTCCAGATAATCCGCGCCGGAAAAATAATAAACTTTTTCATGCCCGCAGGTGGCAATAATATGCCGACAGCCATAACGATAAAGTTTATTGAGTTTTATTTTGATTTCATCTGGCGATAACCCGCTACAGGAGACAAATCCATAATCTACCCACGGGCATACCTTTTCAAAATAGTCGTCTGTACCGCGCCCGGAAAAATCAAAAGAGAGTAAGACGGTTTGTTGTTTAATTTTCTCCAGTTCCGATTCCAGGTGGCCGTTAATACTGGAATGGACTAAGGTAAATTGTGATATATAGCGAAGATCGTCGTCAGACAGACTAAAAGGATGTTCCCGCAATACGCCGTTTTTGTTGCTGGCGACAAATTGCCGATCGCCATGCGAGAGACGGATACAGGCATAACCATTTTCGCCGGTATAATGGCGGCTGTGAGAGATGTCTATCTGTAGCTGGTGTAATACATCCTGTACGTGCTGCGCGGCGTCGTCATTGCCAAACGCCCCCATAAACGCGCTGGGGATGTCTGCTAATTTCGCATAGACAGCAAAATTTAATGCATTACCGCCGGGGTACATGATGCCGGAATGCAGGTATTTATCGACAACGTTGTCGCCAATACCCAATACGCTGATGCTCATCATTATTCCTTGTTTGTCTTTACAATAAAAAGCGTCCCTGCTTTTTTATCCATCCTGATGTAATTAATATTCCACTTTCCACATATAGCGGCGCGTCGTTAACGGATGCTGGCGCGCCTCAGCTAACGCCCGATTGTAAACGGGATAAACGTTATTAAAGAGAGAGTGGTTAAAGTAATCAATAACCGTGGTTTTAATGGTCGATAGCCCCAGTTCTTTCGCATCGACAACTTCAATCCGGCGGCCATATTTTTTCAGGAAGTTTAACGCGCGTTCATCCACCGCCCGCGTATTGCCCTCGGAAAACTGGAAGAAGAAAGGTGTATTCGCATCGGTAATTTCAAACGGCCCGTGGAAAAACTCACCGCTATGAATACAGGCGGAATGTATCCATTGCATTTCCATAAAGATACAGATGCTCTGTAGGTAGGCAGCGCCATAGCCCGCGCCGCTGGCGACGGTATAAATGACTTTATCGTCTTTATATTCCTGCGCGAACGCCTGCGCACGCTCCGCAACCTGCTCGCAAGCGCGCCAGACGATACGGTTGATTTTGCTGACGCCATCCTGAAAATCGTCATAGTGCGCATACCCTTCCGTCTGCTGGAGCAGTTCGACCGCACTCAGCAGGCCTTTCATCGTTTTCTCTCCGGCAATATCTTTACCGTCGCCAAACGTGTACGTTTCCACATAGTCGCAATGCGCCACCAACGGTGAATCCATTATCCAGGTTAAACCAATAACCGGCGCGCCGTGCTGACGGGCGATTTCAGCCGCTTTAATTGTCTCTGGCGTATTACCTTTGTGGGAGGCGACAACCACAACGGCATTTTCTCCCAGCGCTACCGGCGGGTTGTTAATAAATTCTCCGCTGTTATACAGACCGACAGTCAACGCTTTCGCTTCTTTTTCTAAAAATGCTTTCGCCGGATAGAACGCCGCATAAGAACCGCCGCACGCCACATAATAGACATGTTTAACGCCTCCTTTCTCTGCCTGGCTGGTCACAATATTGCTAACTGTCTCTTTCATACCCATCATGCTTTCCTCTGGTTCCATCAATGATACAGGCGAGGATTCGCCATATTCGCCATAAATGACTCATAATGTATTATTATTTTTATATGACATTTAAAGACATTTGATCAAGATGGAAACCAAAAAAAATCGGGATCCGCGATCTGGATCCCGATTCAGCCTGCTCTTCGTTAGCGTAATGCTGACATTATACGGTAAACCGTATTTTATCGCCGACAATCAACTGTTGCGAAACGCAGGAGAGTTCTCCTTTGTTATCAATCATTTCACTTTTTATCAGGATCAGCGGATAACCCTCGTTGACGCCAAGATAATGGGCGACTTCAAAGCTGGCATAAACCAGTTCGATCATCTTACGGGAGTGGGTAAACCATAAGTGGTGTTTCTCGCGTAAGCATTCATACAAAGAGTGATTATTAAGATCTTCATCCAGCAAAAACGCAAAACGTGGGGGAAGATGTACGGTTTCCAGCGATACCGCCACATCGTCGGCATAGCGGATACGTTCAATGACGACCGCTTTTTCGCCATCGTTCATATTCAGTAACGCTTTTGTCTCATCGTCTACCGATTCAAAAACGGATTTGATGGTGCGTGACCCCGGGCGACGTCCCTGGGACTGGCATAACTCGCTGAAACTCATGATGCCGGTCATGCTGCGCTGAAATTTCTCACCAGAGACAAAGGTGCCTTTGCCGGAGACACGGGTCAGCAAATTTTCACGCGTCAGCGCATCCAACGCCTTACGGACCGTGACCCTGCTCACCTGCCAGCGCGCGCTCAGTTCATTTTCCGTCGGGATCTGCTGGCCTGGTTTATACTCTCCACGCGCAATGGCCTCTTTTAAGGCGGCTTCAAGCTGCTTATAAAGCGGTTTGGCGCTTTTACTGTCGGGTTGCTCGATCATTTGTATCCGTTTGTATTATCATGGTGCCATAGCTTGTATTATAACTATTTACGTTACCTTTGCTTGTGAATCCACGCCATGCGGTGACGTAGTGATACCGCTATGAAACGAATGTTCTGATTTTAGGTCTGGGGCGGGCGTCATGAAAATAGGATTTTCGCAATACTATTCAGTAAGTTATGAAGTGTTTTTCTTGAGAGACAAATTGCAAAATGTGATCTATCGCACACTTTGCCACTCAGGTATCGAAGCGAATGTCTACGCTTAATAGACAGCCGGGCAACACCCGTATCTTTTACGACGCAAGCCGGAGGTCCTTGTCATTATGCTCAACCAGAAATTAAACCCCACGCCTTCTGAAGATCTGACTATTGATGTCGATCTGCTTTATGAAACAGACCCGTGCGAGTTAAAGCTGGATGAAATGATCGAGGCGGAACCGGAGCCGGAGATGATCGAGGGGCTTCCCGCCTCTGACGCCCTGACCCCTGCCGATCGGTATCTCGAACTGTTCGAGCATGTACAGTCAACAAAACTGTTTCCAGACAGTAAAACGTTCCCGGACTGCGCGCCGAAGATGGACCCGCTTGATATCCTGATCCGCTACCGTAAGGTCAGACGCCACCGTGATTTTGACTTACGCCGCTTCGTCGAGAACCATTTCTGGCTACCGGAAACCTTATCCAGCGAGTATGTCTCTAACCCCGAAAACTCGCTCAAAGAACATATTGACCAGCTTTGGCCGATACTGACGCGCGAACCGCAGGATCATATTCCGTGGTCTTCGCTGCTGGCGCTGCCGCAATCCTATATCGTGCCGGGAGGCCGTTTTAGCGAAACCTATTATTGGGACTCTTATTTTACCATGCTGGGTCTGGCGGAAAGCGGGCGCGAAGACTTACTTAAATGTATGGCGGATAATTTCGCCTGGATGATTGAAAACTATGGCCATATTCCCAACGGCAACCGGACCTATTATCTGAGCCGCTCGCAGCCGCCGGTTTTCGCCCTGATGGTTGAACTGTTCGAAGAAGATGGCGTGCGCGGCGCACGGCGTTATCTCGACCATCTCAAAATGGAATACGCCTTCTGGATGGACGGCGCCGAATCGCTGGCACTCAACCAGGCTTATCGCCACGTTGTGCGGATGCCGGACGGTTCCCTGCTGAACCGCTACTGGGACGATCGCGACACGCCGCGCGACGAGTCCTGGCTGGAAGATGTCGAAACCGCAAAACATTCCGGTCGTCCACCCAATGAAGTCTACCGGGATTTGCGCGCCGGGGCGGCGTCCGGCTGGGACTATTCTTCACGCTGGCTACGCGATGCGGGCCGGCTTGCCAGCATACGTACGACCCAGTTTATCCCTATCGATTTGAACGCTTTTCTGTATAAACTGGAGAGCGCTATCGCCAATATTTCAGCACTGAAAGGCGAACGTGACACCGAGGCGCTATTTCGCCAGAAAGCCAGCGATCGACGCGCCGCCGTGAACCATTATCTGTGGGATGATGAAAACGGCTGTTATCGGGACTATGACTGGCGACGCGAAGAAATGGCGCTCTTTTCCGCCGCCAGTATCGTGCCGCTGTATGTCGGTATGGCGAACCATGAGCAGGCCGACCGTCTGGCAAACGTGGTACGCAGCCGTCTGTTAACGCCCGGCGGGATTATGGCGACCGAATACGAAACCGGCGAACAGTGGGATAAACCGAACGGCTGGGCACCGCTGCAATGGATGGCGATTCAGGGCTTCAAACTGTATGGCGACGATATGCTGGGCGATGAAATCGCCCATAACTGGTTAAAAACAGTGAACCATTTTTATCAGGAGCACCATAAACTGATCGAGAAATACCATATTTCCGGCGGTACGCCCCGCGAAGGCGGCGGGGGCGAGTATCCGCTACAGGATGGGTTCGGCTGGACCAATGGCGTGGTGCGCCGCCTGATTGGCCTTTACGGAGAGCCTTAACCTGCTCCGGGCTCAGTGAATCGCATCATAAATGGCTGACTGAATTTTCAGCCATTTTTTATTGTCTGCGCTGGGCCGGGCCTGAGCGCGCAGCCGGGCCTGCTCCGTATCGTACTGCTGGCGCGTCACAACAGCCGGAACGGTGCAAAACGTTTGCAAATAGGTTTTATGCATCGCGGTCAGCGGCGCGCCGCTCGACATGTCATGACTTAACGTTGTGATAAATCGTCGGCAGGGTTTGACCTCATCCATCAGCGCGGGATAACGCAACAACAGTTGCAGCACCTCGGTATGTCCTGCCGCAAACGCCTGCTCCGTCCACGCGAGCTGCCAGTTCATTCCGCCCTGGAGGAACAGCGCCGTCACCCGCGTATCATTGCGCTCTATCGCCGCCCGCATGGTAAACGCATCCCAGGTAATCCCCATATGATTGAGCGTTTCCCGCGCGGAAGGCGCCTCGCGCGGCGGTTCATCCTGCGCCATTGCGGGAGCTTGCCCGTTATCGGAGCCTGGCGACGACGAACTAAATAGCCAGAACGCGCCCGCCAGTATCGCCAGCGTCATGACGCCAACCGCGCCCCACAAAGCGCCGGAAATAAGTTGCTCACGCTCTTCAGGCGTACGCGGAGGCCGCTTACGCGGTGGTTCTATGCTCTCGCTAATCTCATGCTTATCTCCCCCGGCCTGCCGATCTTTAAGCCGCGCGGTTTCCCAGAACTGGCGCAATTCACGTTCATCCGCCAGCAGAAACGAAGCGGGATTCACGCGGGTACGTTTTTCGGCATAGGCGCGCTGGATGGGCCGAACGATTTGCTGATACTGAACGTTTAGCAGCATAAGCTGCGCTGAGGTGAGCGGCTGCCTGGCGATAACCTCGTTTCGCGCGAGGCGACAATCATCCAGAAACATACGCAGAGTGGTGCGCGACTCGGCGAACAGCGTTAACGCTGAGGCGTCATTAAAAATTCTGACGTAATGACGGGCAAACAATTTTTTATCAACCACCATAAGCGCCAGTTCGCTGAACAACATGCCCTCCAGCGCATGTTGATCTTCTCCCTGTTTTAACCACTGGCGCAAACGGTCCGGGCCAAAATGTTGCTTGAGGTAGTGATTCAGCGACGCCCGATCCGGCCATGCGCGCGCAATAAGCGCTTTTAACGTCAGTTCTATCGCCCGAAGCTGACGCTGCGCCTCAAGATGCGCCTCCTGGTCGGGTTCTTCCAGCTCAGTTTGATACGTCAGTAGCGGCTGCTGCTGACGTAGATGTTCCAGCGAGGTGACAAAACGCAACGCGGCAAGGAGTTGATTTTCGCTCACCTCTTGCCCGCTGTCATACTGGGGAACATGCTGCTGAAGGTGACGCAGTTGCAGCATAAACTGGCTCAACTGCGCGTCATTTATCCGCAATTTTTTCGCCACCGCGCCCCAACCGCCCAGGTTAAGACGCGCCTGCTCAAGTTGTTCCATGAACCACCGGGGCTCTTTTCCCTCGGTGGTATGAATACCCAGCAGCAGCAGGATTTCTATTGATGCCTGGCGGATAATCCCCAGGCTATGTTCAAAAGGCGCGCGTGTCGCCTGCGAAGCGCTATTCGTCATTATCTTCCCTAAAAAGACGATCCCGCGACGAGATCTTCGTTTTCTTTTAATTATGTTTTTTCATAGATATAACAGATTTAGCCACATTTCAGTGACTTAATCTTAATGATTGCAAATTTATAAGAAGATCGGTTACTAACCAAAAACATCAGTTTTTCATTCTGTCAACGCGGCGTGACGCTGAACGGCATAGACCTTTTCCCTGCCTGCGTTTGGCCGTCTGACCGCTAGCCACGCGTGCAGCACACTTTATAATCGCGCTTTTTATGAGAAAGATGCCATGCCGCACATTTCATCTCGCTTTAGCTCCGCCTGCATCGCGTTTATTAAACAGTGGCAGGGTCTGTCGCTGGAAAAGTATCGCGATCGGCAGGGTAACTGGGTGATTGGTTACGGGCATATGTTGACGCCGGATGAGACGCTGACGTTCATTACGCCCGACCAGGCGGAGGCATTCTTGCTGGATGACCTCAATAGCTGCGATATGCTGCTACAGAATTGTTTGCCGGAACTTAATGATCGGTTTCAACGCGAAACGCTTATTGCGCTGATGTTCAGCATCGGACATCAGCGTTTTTTATCATTAATCAATACGGGTGATATTTCACAGCCAGAAATAAGCGGACTGCGAATTTAACGTCGTTAATTCGATTCATTTAACATCATGGCGGCCTGGGTACGATTTTTTACATCCAACCGCCGGTAAAGCGACTCCAGATGCGCTTTAACCGTCCCGGTACTAATATTTAACGCCCGCCCAATTTGTTTATTTGATTCTCCTGCGGCAAGCATCTGTAAAATTTCCCGCTGGCGGGCGCTTAACGCTTTTATATCACGGGACTCCAGCTCCGTTGAATTTAACCAATCCCCCGGTAAAAACATCATCCCGCGAGCGACAGCATTGAGCGCAAGGACAAAGGTTTCGGCATCAGAATCGCGTGGCACCACGGCCTGAACGTTAAATTGC
Source organism: Salmonella sp. SAL04214 (assembly GCF_046550615.1). Taxonomy (NCBI): domain Bacteria; kingdom Pseudomonadati; phylum Pseudomonadota; class Gammaproteobacteria; order Enterobacterales; family Enterobacteriaceae; genus Salmonella; species Salmonella sp. SAL04214. The sequence goes on along the minus strand of NZ_JBGDXT010000007.1, from coordinate 47,247 downwards.
ATGACTTCATGCAGCCACTTTTGACTGCCATCCATCGCCGTGATAATAATCTTCACCTCCGGAAATTGCTGCGCGATTCTTTGTAACACCTCGCGGCAAAATTCAGCATCGAGGCCGCTATCCAGCATGACCAGCGCATCCGGCGCGCTTTCTATTTTTTGCCAGAGTTCTTCTGCCTGACCGACACTCTGGATACTTATTCCTGGAATGTGCTGCTGCAAACTGATTTTCATTCCATGAATAAATATTGACTGCCTGTCAAACATGATTACCTGCATTACTTTTCTCCACCTGGGTAAGATAATAGTCTTAAGATGAGGAAGGGTATTACCCGTAGGGTAAAATAAGAAGTCGCCATTTGGTATAGGCCATTTTACCGATAGTCATTGGTTGAGGAAGGGAAAGGTTATGAATATTTACAGCTTCAACATCGGGATTACAGAATTCGCTAAAATTAGCCTTTTAAAGTAAGGAATATCTTATTAGCGCGAACAGCCAAGGCTAATTTGAATATTAATTTAATGAAGAGTACGCCTGGCGCGTCACAAAGGAAATATCTGCTTTTCACCTTATGTGTTACAAAAAATAAAGTAGCACATTATGTTAAAAAATAGCCAATCCGCCTGAAAACCGCGACGATGGGTCAATGACAATACCGTGTATGTACATGCATTTCTCTCTCCCACTGCACCCGCTGTTATCGGCGTGTTTTACCGTCCTCGTCCCGTTTATCGGCTTGTTGGCGCTAAAATGTCTGGTCGGAAGGCGATAAATCCGCCGCACAACGTGATCAGACGTATTCGTCACGCGAGCAATGATTGCGAAAGGGCTTATTAGGTGCTAGAAAATCAATAAAACCAGCCGCTTCAGCGTCACTGTTTCAATAAGAACAATAATAGAGCCTGATGATGGATAAAATATATGCAATGAAATTGTTTGTACGCGTGGCGGAACGGGAAAGTTTTTCCCGCGCAGCAGAGGATATCGGCCTTCCCAAAGGCAGCGTCTCACGGCAAATACAAGCGTTAGAACATCAACTGGGCATCCGCCTGCTCCACCGCACCACCCGGCGGGTACAGCTTACTCAGGACGGAATGGTTTACTACGAACGGGCAAAAGATCTGTTGAGTAACCTGGATGAACTGGAGGGTCTTTTCCAGCCTGATCCCGCCAGTATCAGTGGCAAAATACGGGTAGATATACCGCCATGTCTCGCAAACAGCCTTATCATGCCGCGCCTGCCCACTTTTTTGCATCAGTATCCCGGCATTGCGCTGGAACTTTGTAGTAGCGATCGACAGGTCGATTTACTACGGGAAGATTTCGACTGCGTGGTGCGCACAGAGCCGCTACATGCGCCAGGGATACTGACGCGCCCGCTTGGCAAACTGAGGATGGTGAACTGCGCCAGCCCACAATACCTGGCGCGCTTTGGGTATCCAGAAAACCTTGACGACCTCGCCTCACATGCGGTGGTGCATTATTCATTGACCCCGGGAGTTTCTTCACCGGGTTTTGCCTTTGAAACTCCCCACGGTATGCAGTGGGTAAAAACCGGCGGAATGCTAACGGTAAACAGTACGGAGACCTGGCATACGGCCTGTCTGGCAGGATTAGGGATCATTCAGACGCCACGCATTGCTGTACGGGAGGCGTTACGCGCCGGAACGCTCATTGAAATTTTACCGCAATATCGCGCCGCTCCACTGCCGGTGACGCTGCATTATCCCCATCGCCGTAATCTTTCCCGCCGGGTACACCTGTTTATGGTATGGCTGACGGAAACCATTAAAGAGGCCGCAGAGTAGCCGCATTTTCAGCATCCACCGGGGAGAAGCTATACTGACATATTCTATTAATGATGAAGGACTACCGACCTGATGACGCAGGAAAATGACGTAAAACGCCCTATTCAGGAACTGGAGCACGACCCGATACAAAAAATAGAAACGCAGCCGCATGACGCCCCGGAAAAAAACGAAAAGGCAAATCAGGCGTTGCATTCCGTCACCACCCTGATGCAAAAAATTCAGCGTCAACCAATGGTGGCCCACCTCATTCGCGCGACCGAACGTTTTAACGATCGACTGGGTAATCAGTTTGGCGCGGCTATCACCTACTTTTCGTTTCTGTCGATGATCCCGATAATGATGGTGTCCTTTGCCGCGGCAGGTTTTATCCTCGCCTCGCACCCTAATCTACTGGAAGATATTTTCAGCAAGATATTGATGAATGTGAGCGATCCTACGCTGGCGTCCACGCTTAAAAATACGATTAATACGGCGGTTCAACAGCGTACCACGGTAGGGCTGGTCGGATTGGGTATCGCGCTCTATTCCGGCGTTAACTGGATGGGCAACCTGCGGGAAGCGATTCGCGCCCAGTCACGGGACGTCTGGGAGCGCAAGCCGCAGGATCAGGAGAAAATCTGGCTCAAATATCTGCGCGATTTTATCTCGCTGATTGGATTATTAATCGCTTTAATCATTACGCTGTCCATTACTTCCATTGCCGGTTCCGCCCAGCAGATGATCATCTCCGCCTTGTATCTCGACAGCATCGAATGGTTAAAACCGGCCTGGCATTTGATCGGTCTGGCCATCTCTATTTTTGCCAACTATCTGCTTTTCTTCTGGATTTTCTGGCGACTGCCTCGCCATCGTCCCCGTAAAAAAGCGTTGATTCGCGGGACATTTATCGCCGCTATCGGTTTTGAGGTGATTAAAATCATTATGACCTATACGCTGCCGTCACTGGTGAAATCGCCTTCCGGCGCGGCGTTTGGCTCCGTACTCGGTCTGATGGCATTCTTCTACTTTTTTGCCCGCCTGACGTTATTCTGCGCGGCCTGGATAGCCACCGCCGAATATAAGGACGACCCGCGAATGCCGGGTAAAACGCAACGCTAGTCTGCGGCTTGCTGCCGGATGGCACGCACGGCGTCGTCATTCGGCCTACTGCTGTGTGGACCCAGGCCGGGCATGCAAAGCGTACCCGGCGGTACAATCAGGCACGTCCTTCCGCCTCATCTCATTGTTTCAGCATATAAATCCAGTAATTAACTTTTATTTAACCTGAAACCAGTTTTATCCACTAATTCTAAAATTATGTGAAGCATTTCATAGACGCAAAATGGCTGGCTTAAACATTATCCCCTTTTTGCGCTTTTTTTGACCATTTTTGGCTTTTGTTACACATTGAAATATAACTTTTGCTGTGCGTAATATGGCTATTCGTTCGCTAAAAATAAGAAAATAGTATGCAAGCAACCGCCACAACGCTCGACCATGAACAGGAACATGTTCCGGTAAACTCACGCAATAAAGTCGTTATTGCCTCGCTTATCGGCACCGCGATTGAGTTCTTCGACTTCTATATTTACGCCACCGCTGCGGTGATCGTGTTCCCCCTTATCTTCTTCCCCCAGGGCGATCCCACTGCGGCAACGCTACAATCGCTCGCCACCTTCGCTATCGCGTTTGTGGCGCGTCCGATTGGCTCTGCGCTATTCGGCCACTTCGGCGACCGGGTAGGCCGCAAAGTCACGCTGGTGGCTTCGCTGCTGACGATGGGGATCTCCACGGTCATTATCGGTCTGTTACCGGGCTACGCGACGATAGGTATTTTCGCGCCGCTGCTGCTGGCGCTGGCGCGTTTCGGTCAGGGACTAGGGCTGGGTGGCGAATGGGGCGGCGCAGCGTTATTAGCGACGGAGAATGCGCCGCCGCGCAAACGCGCGCTGTATGGCTCCTTCCCGCAGTTGGGCGCGCCGATCGGCTTCTTCTTTGCCAATGGCACCTTCCTGTTGCTCTCCTGGCTGCTGACCGACGAGCAGTTTATGAGCTGGGGCTGGCGCGTGCCGTTTATCTTCTCGGCGGTGCTGGTGATTATCGGCCTGTATGTGCGCGTGTCGCTGCATGAAACGCCGGTGTTTGCGAAAGTCGCCGCAGCGAAAAAACAGGTAAAAATACCGCTGGGCACGTTGCTGACGAAGCATGTCCGCGTAACCATTCTCGGCACGTTTATTATGCTGGCGACCTACACGCTGTTCTATATCATGACCGTCTATTCCATGACTTACAGCACTGCCGCCGCGCCGGTGGGGCTTGGCTTGCCGCGCAATGAAATACTGTGGATGCTGATGATGGCGGTGATTGGTTTCGGCGTGATGGTGCCCGTCGCCGGCCTGCTGGCGGACGCATTTGGCCGTCGGAAAAGCATGGTCATCATTACCACGCTCATCATTCTCTTCGCGTTGTTCGCCTTTACCCCGCTGCTGGGTTCAGGCAATCCAGCGCTGGTATTCGTGTTCCTGTTGTTGGGCCTGAGCCTGATGGGGCTGACCTTCGGCCCAATGGGAGCGCTGCTGCCGGAGCTATTTCCGACGGAAGTGCGCTATACCGGCGCATCGTTTTCCTACAATGTGTCATCGATTCTGGGCGCTTCCGTCGCGCCGTATATTGCCGCATGGCTGCAAAGCCACTACGGGCTGGCGGCGGTAGGGGTTTACCTGGCGTCAATGGCGGCGCTGACGCTGATTGCACTGCTGTTAACCCATGAGACGCGTCATCAGGCGTTGTAATAGGGCGCCGGATGGCGTCATCCGGCGCTACGTTTCACGTTACTGCTTCATCTGCGTTAAAATCGTCCGGCACTGATTGGCTTCGCCTTCAGAGGGCGAAATGAGCGCCAATAGCGCGGCGGCGGGCGTTACCAACGTCGCCAGCGCTGCCGCAACCGCGCCGCGCGCAATCAGCGGGCCGGGCTTGACGCCCGCCTGCGGATTTTTAAATGTCCCACGCACGTACAGCGGCGATCGCAGCGTAATAATACGAATCCCCTTACTTTCCGGATCAATGGTTAAATCGAGCTGTTCAGAGGCGAAGCTCGCCGTACCGGTCACGTTAATCAACGCATTTTCTGTATCAAAAGCAAAAATTTGCGGTCGCGCCACGCCGTTCGCAATATTGAGATTCGCCGCCGCGCAGTTAACCCGCACTTCGTCATCGCCAAAAATCTGCCCGACAATATAGTTGCCGACGTTCAGCCCCACGATTTCCATCAGGTTGCGGCTAATCAATCCATCATTCATCAATAATTTCAGATTGCCGTTACTGTTGCCAAGCAGCGCGGCGACCGAGTTGCCCGTCCCGCGAATATCCGCATCGCCGTTCAGCTCGCCCAGCGTTTTCTGCATCAGCTCCACATCCGGCATCAGTTCTTTAAGCTTCAGCCGACGCGCCTGTATATCCGCCCGCCCCTGCATTGGCTTTTTATCCCCTTCCAGATGGATGTTGGAGACAATACTGCCGCCTGCCAGACCAAACTTCAGCGGCTGTAGACGTAAGTCGGCATTTTTCAGGATGATATGGGTCGAAAGATCGCTAATCGGTAGACTGCCGCCATGCTCAATACGTCGGCCTTTAAACCGGACATCGGCGTCCATAACGTCCCATTTGTCGGTTTCAAAGCGATCGTAAGGCAACACTTTATCCGCCGGCTGAACATTCTTCTCGCCTTTGCGCTGTTCAGACCGTTTCGACTGCTCAACGTCTTTCCCGGAATCCACGCCAATCAGCGGCCCAAGATCGGCCAGTCGTAACTGGCGCGATTCGACATCGCCTTCCAGTTTAGGGCGCGGTTTACCGGTGGTATAAGTGAGGGAGCCGTGGATATCACTGTCGCCAATGCGCCCGTTAAAACCGCGATAATCAAATACAGATGACTTTTCGGCGTCAATTTTCGCCACCAGTCGCCCATCGGTCTCAAACGGCGGCGTATCCGGCAGCAGCACGCCGGTTAAATCATATAAATCGCCCAGTGAATCGCCAGAGAATTTAAGCCGCAGATCGACGCCGCCCATTTTCATCGGCTCGTTCACCACGCCGCTAAAAGCCACCCGCGTGTTGCCAGAGCGGAAATCGGCCTGCACAGGAAAAGGCGTACTTTCGCTGCGTAGCGCCAGCATACCGCCTATTTTGCCCGTACCGGTCAACGGTTCCCCGTTATAACGCCCCTGCGCTTTCAGGCCGAAGACATAGTCGCCCACGGTGGATTTGTCTGCTTTGCCTTTCGTTCCCGTCACTTCGCTGAACGGCAACGGTTTGCCTAACGGATCGATCAGAATAGTGATATCCGCCTTGCTGACCTTATCATCGATCGCGATTCGCCCCTGGTCGAAGAGAATATTATCCAGCCGGAAGGACCAGGCGGAAGGTTTAGCATTGGGGTCCGTATTCTTGTCTTGCGCGAGGTTAAAGGTCCAGTTATTGGTTTTCTCGGACAGACGAATAAGACGCGCGTCGGGTTTCACCAGTTTGATCCACGGCAGCCAGACGGTTTTGGTCAGGAGCGCCAGCGGAGCAAGCGTCGCCTCAACGCGTGGCAGATGTACCATCGTAACTTCCGGAATATCCGGCGGATTGCCGAGAATGACATCTTCCGCGTGAACATGCGGCCACGGTACCCAGCTTCGCCAGCCAGTCTCCTGTTTTTGGCGTTCCCACACCACGCCTAAATCGCCGCGAATAGCGAAAGGCCGGTTCAATTCGGTAGAGACTTTCTGGTTGATGGTCGGTTTGAGGCGGTTCCAGTCAAATGTTGCGATCAACAAAATCACTATGACGATCAACAACAAGAAAGTCCCTGTGATGGCGGCGGTTATTTTGCCTGCTTTAGTCATGTGTTATTTCCTCACTTCTTCCCTTGCCTGTCCTAAAGATAGTTCAGCCAGACGAAAAAGGAGGATGACCGCGCCTCGTAATACCATGTATTACGGGAACAGTCTGGCGTTACAGGGTCAGAATCACCTCTTCGAGCGATATCAGCGGCACGGGTCGAGAAAGAAAATAGCCCTGGGCGGCAAAGGCGGGCGAACGCTGCACATCACGCCACTCTTCCAGCGTCTCCACGCCCTCGACAATAACGCCGCGGCAGTAGCGGTTCATCAGTTGCAGCAGCAGAGTGAACAGGTTGCGTCCCTCCGGGGACTGACGCAGCATGACGAACAGCTCGCGCGCCACTTTAATGTAGTCATAACGCACTTCGCTCAGCGCTGAAAAATTGGCCATACCAGTACCAAAATCATCCAGCCACAGCGGGCCGAACTCACACATCGAGGCGAAAGAGGAGTCTTTCGGCAAACGAATATGTTCCACCAGTTCGAAACGCAGCCAGGGTAAGCGCTCCATCGCGGCCAGAATGTCCGGCTGTCGTCGCATGGCAATTAGCGTAGGGCCATCGACATTGACCGATGCCAATAAGTGATGGCGAGTGAAAAAATCCGCTTTTTGTTCAAGCTGATGAAGTTGTTCTTTCACTACGTCAATGCGGTGTCGAACCGCTAACTCCGCGAAATAACGATCCGGGGCAATACGTCTGGAAGGGTTATCAGGATGGGTGACGACAGTGAGAAGTTCAACCGCCATCAGACGGCCATCCGTCTGGTATATCGGCTGGTAAGTATAGGCACGCTCGCATTGCAGCCAATAGCGCCGTTCCTGCAAATTCTCTATACCTGCATCAGGAACGCGTAGCTGCTGGATAACCTGCTTTATCATCTCAGTTGTCCTGTTAATGGGAGTGTGACTGTCCGGACTCGTCAAAGGTTATCGGCGTTCAGGCAGAGAACTTTACCCTCGGTCCCTGGCAAAATAAAAACAGACCCCGAAACTTGTCAAAAATACGCACTTGCTCAAAAAAATAATGGACCGATGTTTTAATATTATTGACCACTAAACATCCACAGCGCACACTAACGCTAATTTTTACAGATCAGGTTCACGACTATGTCTAAAAAGATTGCCGTGATTGGCGAATGCATGATTGAGCTGTCGCAGAAAGGCGCTGATGTTCAGCGCGGCTTCGGCGGCGACACGCTGAATACCTCCGTTTATATTGCCCGTCAGGTCGATTCTGCCGCTCTGGCCGTTCACTATGTGACGGCGCTGGGTACCGACAGTTTCAGCCAACAGATGCTGGAGGCGTGGCAGCATGAAAATGTGGATACCTCGCTAACGCAGCGGATGGAAAATCGCCTGCCAGGCCTCTATTACATCGAAACCGATGACACTGGCGAGCGTACCTTCTACTACTGGCGTAACGAAGCGGCAGCGAAATTCTGGCTGGAGAGCGAACAGTCAGCGGCTATCTGCGAGACGCTGGCGACCTTCGATTATCTCTACCTGAGCGGCATTAGCCTCGCGATTTTAAGCCCAACCAGCCGTGATAAGCTGTTGTCTTTATTGCGTGAATGCCGGGCCAACGGCGGGAAAGTCATTTTTGATAATAACTATCGCCCGCGTTTATGGACAAGTCGCGAAGAAACGCAGCAGGTCTATCAAAAGATGCTGGAATGTACTGATATCGCCTTCCTGACACTGGACGATGAAGACGCGCTATGGGGTCAGCAACCGGTGGAAGAGGTCATTGCCCGCACCCATGCGGCAGGCGTGCAGGAAGTGGTGGTAAAACGCGGGGCGGACTCATGCCTGGTCTCGATTCAGGGCGAGGCGCTCATTGACGTTCCGGCAGTAAAACTGCCGAAAGAGAAAGTGATAGACACCACTGCCGCAGGCGACTCCTTCAGCGCCGGTTATCTGGCCGTTCGTTTGACGGGCGGCAGCGCGACGGATGCCGCGAAGCGCGGACACCTGACGGCCAGCACGGTGATTCAGTACCGTGGGGCCATTATTCCGCACGACGCGATGCCGCAGTAAGTCATTTGCTCTTGCCCGGTGGCGCTACGCTTACCGGGCCGACAGGCGGCAGCTTACTGTGCCGCCGGTGTTTCCGTCACTTCCGGATGCGCCTCATCTACTTCAACAGCGGCGGCAGTTGTCGGGACCATGATTTCATCCCACGTCGCCTTTAACGCCTTCATATTAAATTCCGGCTCGCCTTGCGGTTGCAGCAAAATTAATGCCATCTCCTGCGATAGCTGCTGACGTAGATTCTGATTGAGCATGTCGACGGTCAGACTGTTGAGGAAATTCTGACGCAGCTTCTGATACTGCTCCGGCGCGATATCCACCACCTGATTCTGCAGCGAGCGCATACGCTGTCCAGTCAAAATGTCAGTATCGGTACGCGCGTAGGTCGCGAACAGCTTTTGCAATTCGAGATTTTTCTGCGCCACCAGAGCAGTAAACTCCTCTTCCGACAAACCTTTATCGCGTACTTTCGCCAGTTCATTCGCCACCAGGCTCAAATTGGTATTGAGCTTATCATTAGGTGATTCAATGTTGATGGCGCACTGCGCGCGCAGGAACAGAACCCGGCAGTCAAACCCCAGGCCAATATCTTTCGCGTTATTTTTAGTCAGCTCTTGCTGGATATGCCAGAACAGCGCTTCACGCGCCAGATCCGCCTGCCAGTAGCGCAACAGCGCCGCCGATTCGCGAATCGGTTGCCACGGCGTATCCCACATAATGGAGAGACGATCCTGGCGCACCGCATCGGTCATAATGCTCACTGATTCCGCCCGCAGCGGCGAAAGCGTCGGCACCGGGGCGGGCGTTTCGCGTTTACCTTTCAGCGTACCGAACGTTTTATTGATCTGCTCGGCGACGGAGCGCGCATCAATGTTGCCGACAACAATCAGCGTCATGGCATCCGGGGTGTACCATTTTTCATAGAAAGCCTGAATTTTGGCTGCGTCTACCGGCTGCTTTAACGGTTCCGCGGGATCGTGCCCCAATAACGCCGACCCTTTCAGCCGATAACGCCACCAGCCCTCTTTAGTATCTGCTGGCCACGTCGCAACCATATCTTCGCTGCTTAACGCATGATTCACCGTCTCTGGCGTAATGGTTAATTTACCGGAGACGTTAGCCAGATAGGTCAGCGCTTCTTTCAGCAGATCGTTACGGTTATTGGGTAAACTGAGGTTATAGAGCGTGGAATCATAAGAAACAATAACGGGCGGCATGGGACGTTTCGGATCAAACCCTTGCTGCCATAAAGAACGTGCCTGTGCGGCATCCAGACCACCGCTTTGCGTTAGCGCGATACGGGGAATCGCATGGCTGAACCCGCTCTGTTGCGTACTTTCGGTGAGCGAACCGGTATTAACCTGTAGACGAACTTCAATACGATCGCTGGGGCGCTGAGGCGTAGCCAACACTTGCCACTGTAACCCATTAGCCAGCGTCCCCTGTTGCCATGCCGGATCGGGCTGGAGCGCATCTGCCTGCACATAGCCGGCAGAGGCCAACATCAACAGACTGCCCGCTAAGAGTCGAATTTTTGTGCCCTGCATGTGAACCCCTGATCAACAATCCTGGTAATAAAAAGACAGCCCCGGCAGGGATGTCTGAATATGACGTAAAAACACTTCGTGTTAGACCGCGAGAACCTAAAAATGTCACGGAAGAAGTGAAATAATCCCTAAGCATCATGCTGTATGCTTTGGGCGCAGGGGTCAATTATGCGCAAACACCCGCAGTCCTGGAAGGGACTACGGGCATAAGTGGCGAGATTAGGAGGAAATTTCGTGCGTTTTGCCATCCGGCGCACGATTATTAAGCACATCGTCCAGCTTTTGGTGATCTAACTCTTTCACCCATTTGGCAACCACCACCGTCGCCACGCCGTTACCCACCAGGTTAGTCAGCGCGCGCGCTTCGGACATAAAGCGGTCGATACCGAGGATTAACGCCAGGCCCGCAACCGGTAAATGGCCTACGGCGGAGATAGTGGCCGCCAGCACGATAAAGCCGCTTCCGGTCACGCCCGCAGCGCCTTTTGACGATAGCAGCAGCACGACCAGCAGCGTTATCTGGTGGAAGATATCCATATGGCTGTTGGTCGCCTGGGCGATAAACACCGCCGCCATCGTCAGGTAAATAGAGGTGCCATCAAGGTTGAACGAATACCCCGTCGGGATCACCAGCCCCACCACCGATTTACGGCACCCCAGTTTTTCCATCTTATCGAGCATACGCGGCAACGCTGACTCGGAAGAGGAAGTGCCGAGCACAATGAGTAATTCTTCCCGGATATAGCGAATAAATTTAAAAATGCTAAAGCCCGTTACCCGTGCAATCGTCCCCAGCACCACCACCACGAAGAGAATACAGGTGATATAGAAGCAGATAATGAGCTGCCCCAGTTGCACCAGAGAACCGACGCCGTATTTACCGATGGTGAAGGCCATCGCGCCGAATGCGCCAATCGGCGCCAGGCGCATGATCATATTGATGATGCCGAAAATGACCTGTGAAAAACTCTCAATCACATTGAAAATGAGCTGGCCTTTGCTGCCCAAACGGTGCAGCGCAAAACCAAACAACACCGCAAACAATAAGACCTGCAGAATGTTGCCGCTGGCAAACGCGCCGATCACGCTGCCCGGTATGACATCCATCAGGAAGGCAATAATGCCCTGCTCCTTGGCTTGTGCGGCATAAACGGCCACCGCCTGCGCATCCAGCGTTGCCGGATCGACGTTCATCCCGGCGCCAGGTTGCACAACGTTGACGATGATAAGACCGATAATCAGCGCAATCGTACTGACAATTTCAAAGTAAAGCAGCGCGACCGCGCCGGTACGCCCCACCGCCTTCATGCTTTCCATGCCTGCGATGCCCGTCACGACAGTACAGAAAATGACAGGAGCGATGATCATCTTAATGAGCTTAACGAACGCGTCGCCAAGCGGTTTCATTTGTGCGCCCAGTTCAGGATAGTAATGGCCAAGGAGAATACCAATGGCGATTGCTGTCAGGACCTGAAAATAAAGACTTTTGAACAGAGAGGTTTTCATAGGGTGTCCTTGAAGTAAAAACCACAGGTCTTGTAAGGTTATGAGTAACCTGCGGCCTTAAAATAACACCCACACAACATGACAGAAATGCGCCAGGATCATAATTGAAACAAAAATGTTAAAAAGTTTGAGCTGGCTCGCACAAGCGCGACCTTTTTTAACTTTTGTAATCAGGATTTTCGTGCGACAGATACCGTTCTTCAAAGATATCCGCGGGAACGGGCCGAGCAAACAGGAAGCCTTGCGCGACGTTGACTCCGGCCTGTTCCAGCCACGCGCGTTGCGCCTCGTTCTCCACGCCCTCGGCAATCAATTGTAAATTAAGACTGCGGGCCATCAGAATAATCGCCGTCACCATACTGTGATCATCCGGTAACCCATCGACAAACATTTTATCAATTTTAAGGATATCGACCGGTAGCGACTTCATATGCTGTAACTGGCGCAGCCCCGCGTAACCCATGCCAAAATCATCCAGTGCGATACGCACGCCAGCATTACGTAACGGACGTAAGATAGCGACGGCAGCGTGTGGATCGTCGATACGGCGGCTTTCAGTGACCTCAAGAATCAGCGTACCCGGTTGAATACGATAGCGATTTAACAATTCCAGCAGATCCGACACCATGCCAGGGTGCATGAGCTGTAACGCGGAAAGATTGACGGAGAGCGGCAATGTCACGCCGCGCTCCTGCCAGGCGGCAAGCTGGCGGCAGGACTCTTCCAGCACCCAATGGCCCACCGTGACCATCAGGCCGCAGGATTCAATGCGCTCAATCAGCCCCTCCGGCAATTCCCAGCTACCGTCCGGCTGTTGCATACGTAACAAGGCTTCGGCGCTTAATACGTTGCCGCTGCGCATCTCGACCTGCGGCTGCAGCCAAATGGCAAACTGATGGTTATCCAGCGCGGTAAGGATATCGCTCTCTTCGGTAAGGCGCTGTTGAGCGGCCTCCATCTGCGCCGGGTCAAAGAACTGGATCTGATTTTTACCTTTTCGGCGCGCGGTAAAGGCGGCGGAGACGGCGCGACCATAGAGCTCTTCGGCGGTCAGATCGCCATAATACATCGCAATGCCAATACTGCAGCTTGGGCGCAGTTGAATACCCTGGATGGGCAGTCGTTCATTAATGATAGTGAGTATTTGCTGACCTAATGTGATGGCGTGCCACGGCTCTTTAACGCCGTGGGCGATAATGGCAAAGTCATACCCGCTGACCTGCGTAAGCACCATGCGCGGCGCCAGCACCGACTTCAGCTTCTCAACCAGCGTCAGTAATAGAATCTCCCGCTGCGTTTCTTGCAGCACGCCTGCCGTGTCACGCAACGTTTCGCACGTCACGATGATAAGCGCGGTGGTCTGTTGGCGGGTGATAACCTGTTCCAGCAGCGCCATTAAAAAGGCTTTATTGGGCAGCTCGGAAACCGGAAAACGCATCGCATTGTCCGTTTGCTCCTCGCGTTGACGCTGCATAAGCTGCTGGTTGAGGTTATAGCTGCGTACCAGCATCCCAATTTCATCATCCTGATGCAGACGCGGCAACGCCAGCTGATGTCCGATCAGCTCCTGCTGCGGAATGTCGTTCAGCTCGCGGGCGATTTTGCGCAGCGGATGCACAATCAGGCGGTTTACGCACCAGGCGATGGCCACCGTCAGGATCAGCGATAAAAGTAAGTAAATGGTCACTAACGTAGAGAGCGCGCTCATGACGAACTTGTACATACGGTACGAATCCGCCTGCAATACAAGGTAGGCCAGCGGTTGCGGATTGGCGGGACGCTCCAGCGAATAAACCGGTAAAGAAATTTGTACCGGCAGTTCGAAGAGACGCGTCACCATAACCGGGACGGGGCGTTCAGGAATGAAGCGCTTACGCAACGCCTGGAACTGATTCGGCAATACCACATCGGCGCGACTCACCACGCCCGCAGGTTTAATACTTTCCAGAATGGTTTCCGCGCCGGGGAGATCCGCTTTTAAAATCGCGGAAGAAAGAGGTTCCCGAACAGATCGCGCGATGCTTTCCAGTTGCGTAGCCGTGTTGTAGCGGTTCTGCTGTACCAGATGGAACAACAAAACGGTGCAAAAGACAAAAACAAACACCATGACAACGGCCGCAACCATTGCCATCTGTTTAATTGTTAACGAGCGGCTGACGCGCAAATTGACTCTCCCTGGATATCCCGGACTGCCGCCTGAGTATACCCGATTGCAGCGGCATTAAGAGAGGCTGTATCTGAAAAGGACTTTTCTGAATAACGGTTAATGATAGCGTCTGATGGCGCTGCGCTTCTCAGGCCTACGACGCCTGTCAATTCGTAGGCCTGACGCAATGATTACCAGTCAGCGTAAGGCACCAGAGGCTGCGGCGGTAAATCCATATCCCCCTGCCAGCCCGCCGCGGAATAACGGACATACAGCAGCAGATGACTGGGGGTATAGTCTTTCGCCTGCTGAATATCGACAGCCGTACCCACAAACCAGTTGGCAGTGACCCGGCGTTCAATGAGCGCCCGCGCGGTATAGCCAAATCCCTGACTGCTGCCGCCGCCGTTGGTCTGGTCACGCGCATCCTCCTGATAATCCGCCGGGATCAAATTCATCAGCGGATAACGCGGCATGGTACGGTTGCGGGAGTGCGACCAGGATACCGAGCCGCCCAGCTCCCACGACCAGTTTTCCGTACGCTGCCGCCACATCACCGGCACCGCAAACGACAGGTATTCCTGCGGGCTATAATAACCGCCCTGACCCAGTGAATAACCGCTCAAATCTTTGTCGTAATGCCAGATCATGTTATTCAGCCCGACGGTAACGCGGCGGTTATTCTCGTTAATCACCTTATAGTAATAACCGGTCATCCAGCGCACGCGCCAGTTATCTTCCACATTTTTACCGCTCAACTGGTCGCCGCTGAGCGACGCCCAGACACCGTTTGCTTCGCCTTTATCATAGCTGAGACTGACGCCGCCGCCGTTGGCCCGCACGCCGCCCCATTTGGTGCCGGTATTGCTGCTGGCGTCCTTTTGTCCGCCAAACGCCAGCAGCGAGCTGGAGATCGGGCGACGATGCGCGTTCAGGGTATAACCCAACGGCCCGATATCGTCGCTGTAGCTGACGCCGCCGACCACATCAACGACATTAAAGCCCATCGGCGTCGTGCCGATATCCCAGCGCCAGGTCTCATTCTGCCAGCCGACCGCCACGCTCGCGCCCGTATCGGCCTGGCTACGATGTCCGCTGCATTTCTCCAGCGTACAGGTACCCCAGTTATTATCGTATTTTCCATCAGCATCCGTAGAGAAGCGGCCAACATCCATATTCACCATATCAGTACGAAAGAACGCCCGTCCGTCCGACCAGGGCGCATCCACCTGAAGCATCGTGGTATGCGCCTTCAGATCGGAGTAACCGCCAGTCCCGCTCGACCCCCAATAATCGTGCGCCAACGTGACATTGAGATCCTGCTGACGGTACAGCTCCGCCGCATCGCTACGCACGCCGCGTTTTAGCCAGTCATCTTTTTCATCATTGCGCGTCAGGCGGGTAAAGGTATCGTTATCCTGGGGACGAACCGGCGTAATCGCCGCGGCGACCATTGCGTCTTTGTAGGTCTCCAGCGCCCGCTGCGGCTCGCCCGTTTGCGCCTGAAAAGCGGCGGCGTCACGCAATACCATCGCGCTTTCCATTGATGGCGGCTGTGCTTTTGCCTGCGGCGTAATGCGGTTAAAGGTCCGCGCCGCCGCCGTAATATCGCCAAGCTGGAGCTGCGCCAGCGCGACGCGGCGCTGCATGTTAATAGAGGTGATTTGCGACGCAGGCAGCGCCGCCAGTTGAGCGCGCGCCGCAGCGTTATCGCCCTGTGCGATGTCGATTTCCACCCGCCCCAGCATGGCATCGACATTACCCGGTTCCCGCGCCAGAACGGCGTCATAAGCGGCGCGGGCCGCCGCATTATCGCCACGCTGCTGCGCCCAGTCCGCCAACGTTAACGCAATGCGCGTAGAGGGCGGCTGCTGACGTAACAACGCTTCCGCTTCGCGTTCTTTGCCGCTATCGCGCAAGCGGTTAGCGCTTTCCAGCACCTGGTTACTTTGCAATCGGCCCGCCAGTTCCTGAATATTGCTGTTCCATTGGCTGGTCGGTAGGGTATTGAGATGCGCCAGCGCCGCCCGGTCCCGATCGCTGCCGGAAAGATAAAGTCCATAAGCATAGACCTGTTCCGGATCGTTTGGCTTCTGCTGCGCCAGAGAGCGCATTTGCGCATCGGCCTGGGCGTGCTGCCCGGCCTGCCACAGATCGCGTGACAGTCGGTACGTCACCCACACGCTCCCCGGATCTAATGCCAGCCGACGACGGTGCAGTTCTGCGGCCTGCGCCCATTTGCCCTCGCTTTCCAGCGTTTCCGCCTGCTGCGCCAGACGGTCATTTTCCAGACTGCGTTCGATATCGTCGATACTGCGCCGCTGGCTGGCGGAAAGAGAAGCGATAAACGCGGCGGCTTTTTGCGGCGACTGCTGGCGATAAAGATTCGCCAGCCCGCGTACAGCATTGGTATTACCGCTATCCATACGCAGCGTCTGCTGATAATAACGTTCGGCGGCGGCATTATCTTTGCGCGCCATCGCCACATCCCCCAGCCCCAGCACCGCGTAGCTGTCGGTGTTATCCACTGCTCGCGCCTGCTGATAGAAACGCTCCGCCTGGGCCAGATTATTCGCTTTTAAGGCCGCGTCGCCCTGCTGAATTAACAGCCAGTAGCGATTGACCTTCAGCAGACTCTCCCACTTATCGCGGCTGCTGCTGTGCGGCGCCATCGCCAGCGCTTTTTCAAACTGCGCGACGGCGCGGGCGCGATCGCCACGCTGTGAGTATGCCTGCCCCAGCGCGCCGACCGCCTCGCTGTCGTCCTGCCGGGCGCTCACCGCCTGCTGCAATTGCGCAATAGCGTTGCCGCCTTCTCCGGCATTAACCGCCGCGATGCCCTGCGAGCGCGCGCGAAACGCCGGATCGGCTAACTGTTTTTGCTGCTCGCTAAGCTGGGCGCGGGCGGCAGACACGCTATCGCCTTCGCTAAACTGCGTCAGATAGTCTTGCAACGCTTTTACGCTGGCGTCGCTCACCGGGAGATCTTTTATCTGCTGGTACCAGATGGCGGAGGCCGCGCTGCGTCCCGTACTGGATTTCGCCATCTGTTTTAGCACCGCAAATCCCTCATCGCGCCGCCCGCTGGCGAACAACAGTTGCGCCAGCGCATTTTGCAGAGCGTTATTACCCGGACTGACGGCATTGATTTTCTGTAGCTGGTTAATCGCTTCGTGACGGCGGGCGGGCAATTTCGCCACGGTCGTCCAGTATTCGACCGCCAGTTCGCCCTCCGGCGGATAACCTTTAAACAGCTTGTCGTAGCTGGCGATCGCTTGTTCAGTATGGCCGGTCGTCGCCAGTAAACGCGCCTCCTGCAAAGACTGACGTCCTTGCGGCGTGGAGAGCAGCATCGCGGTGCGGGAAGATTGATACGCCGTCGACTCCGGCGCCAGTTGCGCCAGCCGGTCAAGTAGCTTCTGCGCCCCATCGCTATCCCCCTGGCGCAACAGATAGCGGAAACGGGCGGCGATAACCTGTGGATCATTGGGGTCGATCAGCTCCAGGCGATAGAGCGACTGACGGACTAAGTCCTCACGGTGCGTGGCCTCGCCCAGCCGAACCTGCTCCAGCAACTGTTGCTGCGCGGAGGTCGCTGCGCCGGCAAGCGGTGTTAGCGCCATACCAAGCGATAAACCCAACAATGCCCGAGAAACGCCCCTTTTGCCAGGTAAGGCATTTCGACCGCCAGCCGGCAAAAAAGCGTGCATGAGACTTAACGTGAACTTACGCATTCCTGGCCCCAGTCAGGTAATAATTCACCTTTGACGGTGAAGCGAAAACGGTGCTGATCCCAGCCTTGTCCAAAGAGAGTCAGCACATAGTTGTAATAGGCATCGCTGCCAGGAAAATGGTCTGCGACCCGCTGTCGCTGCACGGCCTGGGCGTCGCGATTTTGCAGGAAAGGCAGTAAAGCGGCGGAAAACCCGACCGGCCCCGTCCCTTGCGCGTTCCCGCTGACGACATCCACTTTCTCCGGTGGAACGCCGTTTTTCATCGTTAACGTCGCCATCGGTTTAAATCGCGCCAGTAAACGCGCTTTTTGCGGATCGCCATCATGCATCATTCCCGCCCATAAATAGACGCGAATCGCATCGTAGCTACTGATCAGCGTCTTTTCCGCTTTCAACTGCCAGCCTTGCTTGCTTTCATAACGCACCCAGTCCGGCGAGAAACCTTTCGGCGCGGTTTCCAGCAAAAGCCGCAAATTGGTTTCCCGTAACGTCGACCACGGCGCGCCAAAACGGCTAAAGTATTGCGCCAACTGCGGCGGCAGATAGCTTGGGTTAAAACGCCAGCTATTCGCCTCGGCAAAGCCGATTTTGCCAGATTGCTCGGCGAACCGCTGTCACCGGTTTGCCGCATCGGGTATCAAGGCACTATAGCCTGGTTATAGGCAGCATTCTTTATGAGAGAGCTGCCTATATTTTGGGCAGGGGGCTCTATGCAGGACGACATATTACCATTAAATAACAGTAACGCTACGACCACACCGCTTTCAACGAGATTACCGTTTACAAAATATGATTTTGGCTGGGTGCTCTTGTGTATCGGAATGGCGATCGGCGCAGGTACCGTCTTAATGCCAGTGCAAATAGGTCTCAAGGGGATCTGGGTATTTATTACCGCTTTTATCATCGCCTATCCCGCTACCTATATTGTGCAGGATATTTATCTAAAAACGTTATCTGAAAGCGAAACCTGTGACGATTATACGGATATTATCAGTCACTATCTTGGCAAAAACTGGGGCATTTTTCTCGGTGTAATCTATTTTCTTATGATTATCCACGGGGTGTTTATTTACTCCCTGTCGGTGGTGTTTGATAGCGCCTCCTATATCAAAACCTTCGGCCTTACTGAGGCCGATCTTTCGCAGTCTATTATCTATAAAGTCGCGATTTTCGCCGTGCTGGTGGCGATTGCCTCCGGCGGGGAAAAGTTATTATTTAAAATTTCCGGCCCGATGGTGGTGGTAAAAGTCGGGATCATTCTGATATTCGGTTTCGCGATGATCCCACACTGGAATCTTGATAATATTTCCGCCTTTCCCGCCGCATCGGTTTTCTTTCGCGACGTACTGCTCACTATCCCATTTTGCTTCTTTTCTGCGGTCTTCATTCAGGTGCTAAACCCAATGAACATCGCCTATCGTAAGCGCGAACCTGACCGTGTGCTGGCCACCCGGATGGCGATTCGCACGCATCGCATTAGCTATATTACGCTGATTGCCATTATTCTCTTTTTCTCGTTCTCGTTTACCTTTTCGATTAGCCATGAAGAGGCGGTATCAGCGTTCGAGCAGAATATTTCCGCCCTTGCGCTGGCAGCTCAGGTAATCCCTGGCCATATCATCCACATTACCTCTACCATCCTCAATATTTTTGCCGTACTTACCGCGTTCTTTGGTATTTATTTAGGTTTTCACGAAGCGCTTAAAGGTATTGTACTGAATGTATTGAGTCGTATTATGGATGTCAAAAACGTCAACCCACTGTTACTGACATCTGGAATCTGTGTCTTTATCGTGGTGACTCTGGTTATCTGGGTTTCGTTTCGCGTCTCAGTATTGGTCTTTTTCCAGTTAGGCAGTCCGCTTTATGGCATTGTCGCGTGTATTATTCCCTTTTTCCTGATTTATAAAGTAGCGCAACTGGAAAAATTACGCGGCCTGAAAACCTGGCTTATTCTGTTATATGGAATATTGTTGTGCCTGTCGCCGTTATTAAAATTGATTGAATAAGTCGTACCGGAGAGCCATGCCCGGTGGCGCTACGCTTACCAGGCCTACAGGTACGGTGTAGGCTTGATAAGGCGCAGCCGCCATCCGGCATAAAACGCAATTAACTCAGCGGTTTCTGCGGATTTTCATCCTGATCGACGGCAAAGCAGGCCACCAACTGGCCGTCGTACTCTTTAAGCTGCGGCTGTAACTGCGTACAGGGTCCGAAGCGACGGCTGCAGCGGGCGTTGAAGGCGCAGCCCGGCGGCGGGTTCAGCGGGCTCGGCAACTCGCCGGTCAGCTTAATCCGCTCACGGCGATCGTCCGGATTCAGCCGCGGCGTGGCGGAGAGTAACGCCTGGGTATAGGGATGACGTGGATTGTTAAAAATCTGCTCTTTGGTCCCTTTCTCCACGCAGCGGCCTAAGTACATGACCATCACTTCATCGGCGATGTGTTCCACCACCGACAGGTCGTGCGAGATAAAGACATAAGACAGCCCCATATCCTGTTGCAAATCCATCATCAGGTTCAGCACCTGGGCGCGCACCGACACGTCGAGCGCGGAGACCGGTTCGTCGGCAATCACTACGTCCGGATCAAGCATCAGACCGCGGGCGATAGCGATACGCTGACGCTGGCCGCCGGAGAACATATGCGGATAGCGGTCGTAGTGCTCGGTTTTCAGCCCCACCTTCGCCATCATCGCCAGCGCTTTTTCACGACGCTGCGCTTTACTCAGGCTGGTATTGATCAGCAACGGCTCTTCCAGAATTTGCCCCACTTTCTTGCGTGGGTTCAGGGAACCGTAGGGGTTCTGAAACACAATCTGAATTTTCTGCCGCCGCAGTTTCTGCGCGTGCGGATCGTGTTTGAGCAGATCCTGCCCCTGGTAATAAAGCTCGCCGCCGGTTGGCACTTCAATCATCGTCAGCAGGCGACCCAGTGTGGATTTTCCACAACCGGACTCCCCCACTACGGCCAGCGTTTTACCGCGTTCGAGATTAAACGACACGCCATCCAGCGCTTTTACCAGCCGTTCCGGAGAAAAGATCCCCTTCTTCACCGGATAGTGTTTTTTCAGGTCGATAGCCCGCAACAGCGGCTGTTGCAAGGTGGCCTCATGCGTGCTCATAGTGTGGGCCTCCCGGCATCATCGAGTGGGTAATGACATTTTGACTGACGTTCATCGTCCAGTTGGTTGAGAGCAGGTTCTTCCGCACGACATCTGTCCGTGGCGTAGGGGCAGCGCGGGTTAAGCAGACAGCCCGTCGGTCGGTCATATTTCCCCGGCACCACGCCCGGCAGCGACGCCAGACGCGCTTTATCTTGCGCAAACTCTGGTAACGCGCGTAGCAGTGCCTGGGTATACGGATGACGCGGCGCGCGGAAAATATCCTGCGCAGCGCCGGTTTCGACGACCTGCCCGGCGTACATGACGATAATTTTGTGCGCCGCTTCCGCCACCAGCGCCAGGTCATGGGTAATCAGCACCAGCGCCATGTTCTCTTTTTGCTGCAACTCCAGTAGCAGCTCAATGATTTGCGCCTGAATGGTCACATCCAGCGCCGTGGTCGGTTCATCAGCAATTAACAGCTTTGGTCGACAGGCTATTGCCATCGCAATCATCACGCGCTGACTCATGCCGCCAGAAAGCTGGTGCGGATAGACATCCAGACGAGAAGCCGGATCGGGAATACCCACCTGGTTCAACAGGTCAATCGCTCGCTGACGACGGGTTTTCTTGTTCCCGCCCTGATGTACCTTGATGGCTTCCATAATCTGAAAGCCAACGGTATAGCAAGGATTGAGGCTGGTCATCGGGTCCTGGAAAATCATCGCCACTTCAGCGCCCACCAGGTTGCGACGTTCCTTCTCGGAAATGCGCTTCAGATCCTGTCCGTTAAAGAGCAGGTTTTCCGCCATCACGCGGCCTGGGTAATCGATAAGCCCCATAATCGCCAGCGAGCTGACGGATTTGCCGGAACCAGACTCGCCGACAATACCGACCACCTCACCCTGCTTCACGCTGTAGCTAATGCGGTCGACGGCTTTGAACGGTGTCCCTTCGTCGCCGAAGTGCACCGATAATTGATCTACATTTAATAACGCCATCTCGAACCTCTTACTGCTTCAGTTTGGGATCGAGCGCGTCACGCAGACCGTCACCCATCAGGTTAAATGCCAGTACCGTCAGCAGAATCGCCAGCCCCGGGAAGGTCACGACCCACCAGGCGCTTTGCGCGAACTGCAATACGTCAGAGAGCATGGTGCCCCATTCCGGCGTAGGCGGCTGTGCGCCCATGCCAAGAAAGCCGAGGGCGGCCATATCGAGAATGGCGTTAGAGAAACCGAGCGATGCCTGAACGATCAGCGGCGCAAGGCAGTTCGGGAAAATATTGACGAACATCTGACGCATTGCGCCTGCGCCCGCCACGCGGGAGGCAGTCACATAATCGCGGTTCACCTCTACCAGAACCGCCGCGCGGGTTAAGCGGACATAGTGCGGCAGCGCCACAAACGTCAACGCCAGCGCCGCGTTGCCGATGGAGGGGCCGAAGATCGCCACCAGCACCAGCGCCAGCAGCAGGCTCGGCAGGGCCAGCATAATATCGACCACGCGCATGATGATGTTATCGACCAGACCGCCGAAGTAGCCCGCGACCAGGCCGAGAATAATCCCCATTACCAGCGACAGGACGACCACCAGACAGCCGACCAGCAGTGACAAACGCGCGCCATACATCAGGCGCGAGAGGACATCGCGACCAACATCATCCGTTCCCAGAATATGCGCCCAACTGCCGCCTTCCTGCCAGACCGGCGGCGCCAGCAGCGCATCGCGGAACTGCTCTGCCGGGTTGTACGGCGCAATAAAGTTGGCAAACACCGCAATCAGGATCACGATGAGAACATACGCCAGCCCGACGACCGCGCCTTTATTGCGTTTGAAATAGTGCCAGAACTCCCGCAATGGCGTCATGGGCGCCGGTGCGGCATTAACATTATTTTCAGTAACCTGTGACATGATGGCCCCTTACTTCTTATGCCGAATACGCGGGTTCACCACGCCGTACAGCAGGTCTACCAGCAGGTTGACGAGAATAATCATCGTCGCTACCAGTAACACGCCGCCCTGCACTACCGGATAATCGCGGCGTTGCAGCGCATCGATCAGCCAGCGCCCCAGACCGGGCCACGAGAAGATAGTTTCTGTCAGAATCGCGCCCGCCAGCAGCGTCCCGACCTGCAGGCCGATCACGGTGACGACTGGCAGCATGGCGTTACGCAGAGCATGGACGATAATGACGCGCATCCTGGTCAACCCTTTGGCGCGTGCGGTACGGATGTAATCCTCCCCCAGCACTTCCAGCATCGACGAACGGGTCATACGCACAATGACGGCCAGCGGGATTGTGCCGAGCACCATCGCAGGCAGGATCATATGCGCCAGCGCATCAATAAAGTTACCCTCTTCGCCCCAGATAGCGGTGTCGATCAGCATAAAGCCCGTCAACGGATTGGTATCATCAAGGAACACCATATCGCTCACGCGCCCGGAAACCGGCGTCAGGTTCCAGTGGACGGAGACCAGCATGATCAGCATCATGCCCCACCAGAAGATAGGCATAGAGTAACCGGTCAGCGCCAGGCCAACAGCAGTGTGATCGAAGATAGAACCGCGCTTCACTGCGGCCAGCACGCCCACCGGAATCCCCACGGCGACGGCAAAAATCATGGCGCAGACGCCAAGTTCCAGCGTCGCTTTAAAGCGAGGCACAAACTCGTCCCATACAGGGATTCGGCTTTTCAGCGAGATGCCTAAATCGCCATGCATCACCCCCCAGATATAATGGAGGTACTGCTGCCACATCGGTTTATCAAGACCGAGTTCAGCCAGCAGTTGAGCATGACGCTCAGGGGAAATACCTCGCTCACCCGCCATGATCATCACCGGATCGCCGGGGATCATGTGGACAAAGGCAAAGGTGAGAAGGGTAATACCGATAAACGTCGGGATAACGAGTCCCAAACGTCGGAGAATGAACTGCAACATAACCCGAATTCTCTCTCATGACCCACGGCCTGGAACCGTAAGTCTGTATTGCTCACAAATCTTATCCCACGCAAACTGCATCGCGGATAAAGCATTACGCCGGATGGCGCTGCGCTTATCCGGCCTACACAACACCGGGGCGCAGCGCTCTTTTAATTATTCGACAGAGACGTTTTCGAAGTGATGTTTGCCTAATGGATCAACCACATAGCCTTTAACTTCTTTACGCACTGGCTCATAAACCGTGGAGTGAGCGATGATCAGCGCTGGCGCCTGGTCATGCATCACGACCTGGGCCTGTTTATAGAGTTCAATACGCTTGTTGTGGTCATCGGTCGCACGCGCAGGCTGAATCAGGTCTTCAAACGGCTTGTAGCACCATTTTGAATAGTTGGAGCCTTGCTGGGCGGCATCGCAGCTGAACAGCGTGGCGAAGAAGTTATCCGGATCGCCATTATCGCCGGTCCAGCCCATCATCACCGTCTGGTGCTCGCCATCTTTAGCGCGCTTGAGGTATTCGCCCCATTCATAGGTGACAATTTTGGCCTGAACGCCAATCTTCGCCCAGTCCGCCTGGATCATTTCCGCCATACGACGCGCATTCGGGTTATAGGGACGCTGTACCGGCATCGCCCACAGATCGATGGTGAAGCCTTTTTCCAGACCGGCTTCTTTCAGCAGCGCCTTGGCTTTTTCCGGATCGTAGCCGTAGTCTTTAATATCGTCGTTGTAGCCCCACATTGTCGGCGGGATCAGGTTTTTCGCCGCAACGCCCGCGCCCTGATAAACGGCTTTGATGATGGCCTCTTTATTCACGGCATAGGTCAACGCCTGGCGAACTTTGACATCATCCAGCGGTTTTTTCTGTACGTTATAGGAGAGATAACCCACGTTCAGACCAGCCTGCTCCATCAGGTTGATGTTTTTATCTTCTTTCATGCGCGCAATATCCGCCGGGTTCGGATACGGCATCACCTGACATTCGTTCTTCTGCAGTTTGGCGTAACGCACAGAGGCGTCAGGGGTGATGGAGAAGACCAGACGGTCGATCTGCGGCTTCGTGCCCCAGTAGCCGTCAAAGGCTTTGTAGAGAATGCGGGAGTCTTTCTGATATTGCACCAGTTGGAACGGGCCAGTGCCGACCGGGTTCAGATCCACTTTTTCCGGCGTACCGGCTTTCAGCATGTTGTCAGCATATTCTTTGGAAAGAATAGAGGCGAAGTCCATGGCTAAATCGGCAAGGAACGGCGCTTCCGGACGCGTCAGCACAAACTGCACCGTGTGATCGTCTACCTTCTTCACTTCGCTAATCAGATCCGGCAGCCCCATGCCTTCAAAGTATTCATAGCTGCCGCCAGACACTTTATGGTACGGGTTCTGCTCGTTTTTCTGCCGGTCAAAAGAGAACACGACATCATCGGCGTTCAGCTCGCGCGTGGGTTTGAAATCCTTGCTGGATTGCCATTTCACCCCTTTACGTAGGTGGAACGTATAGGTTTTACCGTCTTCGCTGATATCCCACTTCTCAGCAAGACCCGGGATCACTTCCGTGGTGCCGGTTTTGAATTCAACCAGACGGTTATAGATAGGTACGGAGCTGGCATCATAGGTGGTGCCAGACGTAAAGAGCTGTGGGTTAAAGCCTTCCGGCGAGCCTTCTGAACAATAAACCAGGGTTTTGGCCTGCACGCTTGCTGCAACGGTCATGGCCACCAGGCTCAAACCAAGCTTCAGCATCCCTGACTTCTTCAAGGAAATACTCATTCTTCTGCTCCAATTGTGATGTATGTTGTTTTGCCCTTTGCAAAGGCTTTTACCGCCCGGCCTTTTTTGTTTTTTACCTGGTCAGGTCAGTAGTGAGAGGTGGGGATTCCGTTCGCATAATCGACTGAGTTGCAGTGCGGATTCTCCATAAAATGCCCCTCATTCCCTACAATCTGTCAATAGAATGTCAAAACGTCAATACAGGTAACCAGCTTTTACAACAACGGTGAGAATTAACAAACAAAGATTAAAAAAAGTTCAGAAGGGTATTTTCAGCAGGGAAATTTGTGCTATAGGCAGAAAGGCAGAGTTATTCACTTAATATTTTGCAACAGTTAGTGATTAACAATTAGACATTAATTGAAAAATTTCTTTCGATATGTTGATTATCTGAGCGATTAATACCACTAACGCTAAAACGCACAGGCGAAAATGCTGAGGTTATTCATAAGCCGTGTGCAAAAAAGAGTTATACGGACATTGAAAAACACCATCGAATATGTCACAAAATTGTAAATAAGTAGGCCGTCGTGCGGCCTACCGCGATCACAAAAACTAACTTTTGACCCTGGCCTGCGTGCGCTTTTCGCTCCAGTTAAACAACGAGTTCACCAGAATCGCCGTCAACGTCCCCGCTGCCATGCCGTTGCCAAAGACCATCTGTACGCCCGCCGGGAAATTCTGATACAGGCCGGGTACCAGTATAGGTAGCATTCCCATGGCCAGCCCCATCGCCAGCGCATAGGTTTTACCCGGCGTATGCAGTGGCTCACGCGCAATCATATCAATGCCGATGACCCCGATAATGCTGAAGACAATCACCGCCGTACCGCACACCACCGAACCTGGCAGACAGGTCGCCAGACGTACCAGCGGCGCGAATATGGCAATCAGGATTAACAATCCTCCGGCAGCCGCAGTCACGAAACGCGATTTCACATTAGTGGTGCGTACCACCCCAATATTTTCGCCGGAGGTGATAATTAAGGAGGTGCCAAAAATCCCCCCCAGCAGCGACATTACCGCATCACCACGAATGGTACGTGGAATCGCCTGCTGCACATTTTGCGTGGAATTGACTATTTCCGCGGTCGCAATCGTTTGCCCGGTTGCTTCAGCCATAGAGATGACCGCGTAAATCAGCAACGGCAGCGAGGCGGAGAGATCAAAAATCGGCCAGCCGAACGGCAAAAGCTGTGGGAAACTAAACAGCGGCCCGTGACTAACACCGCTAAAATCGGTGCTGCCCAGCGCCATTCCCAGCAGCGTTCCCGCTAAAAGGCCGAACATCACCGCCAACTGGCGCAAAATACCGCTAAACGCCAGCGCGAAAATCAGCGTTATCAGGATAGTCCCCAGCGATAAAATGATACTGGTTGGATGAGCGAAGTCGGCGCTCCCTGGCTGGCCAATGATCAACCCGCCGTACAGGCGAATAAGGTTAATCGACACCATTAGCAGCATGATGCCAATGATAAAGGGGGGAAAATGGTGCAGGCAGCGGCGGAAAATCGGCAACGCGATAAAGTAGAACAGCGAGGTCAGAATTACGGCGCCAATCGCGGTCTGGATATTGGTCTGTAAAGCGATCGCAACGAAAATCGCAATCGGCGCGCCCCCCGGTACCATAATAAACGGCAAACGCGCGCCCACCCCTTTCACACCCAGGCTTTGCAAAATAGCGCCCAGACCGCACATCAGAAAGGTCGCGCTAAGTACCGAGGCGGTCACCGTATCGGTAAAGTGGAGCGCTTTGGCGATCAGAAAGACGGAGGTAATGGGGGTGGCGGCAACGACCAGCACATGCTGAAGCGCCAAAAGTAAGGTGGTTTGCCAGGGTAATGCATCGTTATCCGGCGTAGTAAGGCCAGGTTGCGGCATGATTAACTCCCATAAAACATCAAAAAAATAACCGCCAGCGCGGGCTGGCGGTCTGTATTATTTCAACCAACTAATGGCATCAGCGGCATAGCGATGCGCACGGAAGGCGCTGTTCTGTTTTCCAGGAATAATGCCTTTACTGAGGTACTCCGGATATTCATTAAAGAACGGAATGATATATTCCCATACCGTTTCGCCTTCCGGGGTGACTTCAAACAGGCGGCCAAACGCCGATTCACAGATAAAGGTGTTGCCGTTCGCCAGCCGCTGCGCGCTCCCCATATACGGCGAGAAAAACGCCGGCGGGAAGATATCGCGATACTGCCAGGTAATCGCTTTGGTCTGCGGATCGAACTCCAGCACCGTGGAATGCGGCGAGGTGACGCCGGGACGTAGGTTGCCGTTATCGAAAACCAGAATCGACCCGTTCTCCATCTCAACCGGCGTGTGCTGCTGCGCTACGACTTCCGGCCCTGCATGCCAGATAACCTTCCCGCTCTCTTTATCCACGGCAATGACGCCGGAAGTGGTACGCAGGCTCATCAGTACCAGGCCATCACGGGTGACGGACAGGCCGTTAATCATCGGCCAGTGGCGGCGGTCGAAAATATCATGAATCGGGAAATCTTCCGGATTCAAATGCTCCCAGGCACGCCATTCCCAGACCACTTCACCGTCGCGATTGACCTCTTTGACGACGTCGCTCTGAATCACGCCGTCCGGCGCATCGCGGCGCGGGTCGCCGCCGGTAACACGGGCGGCGATATCGGCAGGTAACGGCGACGCGGCGGTATACAACAGATTACCGTTCGCCAACCATTGCGCATCATGGTGATGGTAAATATCTTCGTAATGCCAGACGATTTCGTTATCCGGCGTCACTTCGTAGAAGTCGCCGCCGTGCCAGAGATCCCACGCCGGATAGAGGTTCGCTGAAGTGCGGTGGCTGCCGTTATAACCCAGATTACCGTTCGGCAGCAGCACCGCATCACGCCCGGCGCGAACCGGAAGCTGCCACTGATGCGCGACTTCGCCCTGCTCGTCCACCAGATAAACCCGCCCTTCGGCGGTTTGCGGCGCAAAAAGCGTATAGCCGCCAAAGCTCTTCGCTTTATCAGCGTAGATAAGGCCCGCCAGACGGCGTCCAAGGGTGAAAGTCGAATCCTGAGTTAAGTGTGCCACATCGCCTCCTGAGGAATAAATTTGCGCCAAAATACCCCATTAAAACGTTTTAATGAAGAGTTTTTTACGATCCTCACCGAAAAAAAGCAAACGTTACCGTCTGGTAAATATGCTACCCTGTGCGCAAATTTTCGCAGGTCAGGAAGCAGATGGCTGTTCAAAATAAAAAACGCGCAAAGTTGATTGATGTTGCCCGCCATGCAGGCGTATCGCCAGGGACGGTATCCAATGCATTGCACAACACCCGCTTTGTCGAGCCGCAGACGCGACGGCGTATTGAAGAGGCCATTGTTGCGCTCAACTACACGCCGAATATTCGCGCCCGCCAGTTACGAACCGGCAAAACCAATACCATTGCCTTGCTCTCTTCGGTGCCGCTGGCGATTGCCTCCGGCGCGTCACGACTGGGATTTATGATGGAGGTGGCGTTAACGTCCGCGATGATGGCGCTGGAAAAACAGCATGCGCTGATTCTGGTGCCGCCGGGGGCAAATCCACTGGATGCCGTCAGCTTTGACGCGGCGATCCTGATTGAGCCGGCGGAGAACGACCCGCAGCTCCAGGCGCTGGCGCAAGCGGGCATTCCCTGCGTCACCATTGGCCGCACGCCGGGCACCGACACGCCTGTGCCGTGGGTTGAGCTGCACTCGGCGGCAACAGCACAGCTTCTGCTAACGCATCTGGAGGCCTCCGGCGCCAGCAAATGTGCGTTATTTGTCGGTAACACTCGGCGAACATCAGTTCTGGAGAGCGAAGCGGCTTACCAGCGCTGGTGCGCGGGGCGCCAGGCCCCCGTCGTCTACTCTCTCAATGAAAGCGAGGGTGAAAATGCCGGCTACCAGGCCGCGCAGCAGCTATTACAGGCGCATCCCGACGTTGACGGCGTGCTGGTGCTGATCGACACCTTTGCCAGCGGCGCGGTACGCGCTTTTCAGGAACAGGCAGTCGCTATCCCGGAGCGGATGCGCGTGGTCACCCGCTATGACGGTATCCGCGCGCGCGAATCGCTGCCGCCGCTGACGGCTGTGAATATGCATCTTGATGAGGTGGCGCGACAGGCAATCACGCTATTATTTGATTTGCTGGCGGGCAAGAAGGTCAGCCACAGCGACGGGATCATGCCTGAACTGGTGGTGCGAGCGTCAACCTGCCGGTGATAGAGGATGGCTCGCCCTGCGGGCCGTTGCTGACGCAACGTTCTCTCGCTTCGCTCGGGTCGAACCTCTTGCCCCCGGAGGTTCTC
>NZ_JBGDXT010000007.1:0-17391 GCF_046550615.1 Salmonella sp. SAL04214 | reverse complement strand
AAAAAAACCCTGCTCGCTGAGCAGGGTTTCTGAATTTGGTCGGTGATAGAGGATGACTCGCCACTGCGTGGCTCGCCCTGCGGGCCGTTGCTGACGCAACGTTCTCTCGCTTCGCTCGGGTCGAACCTCTTGCCCCCGGAGGTTCTCATCCTCGTCAGGCTTCAGATACAAAAAACCCTGCTCGCTGAGCAGGGTTTCTGAATTTGGTCGGTGATAGAGGATGACTCGCCACTGCGTGGCTCGCCCTGCGGGCCGTTGCTGACGCAACGTTCTCTCGCTTCGCTCGAGTCGAACCTCTTGCCCCCGGAGGTTCTCATCCTCGTCAGACTTCAGATACAAAAAAACCCTGCTCATTGAGCAGGGTTTCTGAATTTGGTCGGTGATAGAGGATTCGAACCTCCGACCCCTTCGTC
The DNA here is from genome assembly GCF_046550615.1 of Salmonella sp. SAL04214. Lineage (NCBI taxonomy): Bacteria > Pseudomonadati > Pseudomonadota > Gammaproteobacteria > Enterobacterales > Enterobacteriaceae > Salmonella > Salmonella sp. SAL04214. The sequence continues at coordinate 16,978 of NZ_JBGDXT010000007.1, read as the reverse complement.
CCGAACGAAGTGCGCTACCAGGCTGCGCCAATCACCGAATGCGGGCGCATCTTACTGCTCAGGCGCACGCCCGTCAATCCCTTAGTCGCAAAATACAATTCAATCGGCGAGAAAGTCGGCAGACAACCTACTTCGCGGCGACTTTCTGCGCATCAGGAATATGGCACCAGTTGTTGTTCTGGTTAATGCCGCCATCCGGCGATGTATACCCCAGGCAGCCCATTATCGTATCGTACAGCTCCACATGACGACGCGGCACTTTGATCTCCGCCTGCTGTTTCAGGTGAGCGAACATCTGCGCATGTTGCGGACTGGCAAGGTATTTATCCGACATCCATACCAGCATCGGAACACGGAATTGCTCCGGCGGCGCCATATTGCGCGGCGTACCGTGCAAATGTTCGCGTTCGTTAATCGACTCGCCGTGGTCAGCCGCGTAGAACACAATCGCTTTTTTATCACGTAGCTGATCGAACACACTGGTAATAAAGTGATCCACATAGGTCACGGAGTTATCGTAAGAGTTGATCATCTGCGCTTTCGTGCAGCCGCTATCGACCCCAATACATTCGGGCTTCCACTGAGCGTAGCTGCGCGGATAACGTTGCGTATAGTTAAAATGCGACCCCTTAGTATGCAGGATAATCAGATGCTTACCCTCCGGGTTCTGGGCAAGCGAGTTCTGCATCTCATCAATCAACAGCATGTCATCAACCGTTTTACCACGGTTACGCGGCTCGGCGCCGATCTGTTCGCGGTAGGAGATATTATCCGCCATGGTATTGCTATAGAACCACATCTCGCTCTGCATGGCGTACAGATCGGAACTAAATCCGAGCTGTTTGAGTACGGCAAAAACATTCTGCTCTTTTAAGGTACGCTGCGGGTTATTATCCGCCCCACCTTCCCGTACAAACATACAGCGTAAAGAAAGCTTCGTCGCGGTATCGCAAGAATAGCCGCGGAACGCCGCCAGATTTTTTTCCTGCGCCAGCTTCGGCGTGGTATTACGCTCGTAGCCGAAAATCCCCATGTGATCCCAACGGGTCGTCTCACCGATAATGAAAACGACGTAGGTGTCATCCCCATCCTTCGGCGCAACATAGGTAAATTTCCTGGCCGGGTTTATTAACGAATTATTGTCCGACGACTCATCTACCTGCGCCCAGGCATACAGCCCTAACGCAGATAACCAGTTTGAAGGCAGATAGGAGTTCGCCACCACGCCGCCATAGCTGGGTAAGTCGATGCCTGTCGCCCGTTCAACCTTTTTTTGCTGTATATCCAGCAGGCGGATAGGCGCCCACACCATTACGCCTGCGAGTACCACTACAGCGGCGCTGCGAAAACGCTGCCCCGGCGTACGTAGCTGGCGCAACAACGTGTAGCGACAGTGGTTACTCCAGATAAAGATGAGCGGAAGCACGCTCACGGCAATCAGCCACAATACGAAGTGCAGCCCCACCACCTCTTTCGAAAGATCGATATCGGTGGTCATAACAGACGCAATAATGCCGTAGCCAATCACCACGTTCAGGAAGGTCATGTAATAACTGGCGCCAGCGGAAAACAGCACCACCAGCGTGGCCAGCACGCGCCAGACGCGTCGGCCAAACAGTGAAAGAAGACGAAGTAAGAAGAAAGTGACCAGCACCGTGGCGCCAAGTTCGACAACTGCGGAGAGGCCTTTCCAAATGGTAAATTCTTGCGCATAACTGCCGAAACGGCGGTAAAACACGGCGCAATTCATAAACAGACCGATATAGAGCGCAAGCAAGAAACTAAGTTTCTGTTGCGTCATCGATTTAATGTATCTCATGCAAACAAACCCTGGGAATCGGGATAAAAACGACCTGTACAACGATTCTTTAATCAAACAGGTAAATATGCGGCTAACGCAGATGTAAGAAAGTCTACAAGCACGGTTAAGTAGACCACAAGCAGAGGGGAAAGTGGCAACGGAGAGTGTGATCGGAGAAGATTTTTACAAAAAATCACTAAAAATGGAAAAGGGCCAGCGAACTGGCCCTCAGTGATTATTCGTATGTGACGCTAAAATTCACCGTCGCATTCGCTGGGCCAACGGTGGCATCCGGCTTAACAGGCACATAGCTGGCGATATAGTTCAGCTTGTTAGTACCATCAAACCAGACGGTGTGTTCTACGGGCGTAGAGTCGGTACTGGAGGGGTATTGTTGCACCTCGCCAGACGTTTTAATTTTTAACGCCACGCCCGTCGCGCCGCCGCTATCCAGGGCAAAAAGCGAGGGGTCAGTCGGGTCTGGAGAACCGTCCATCGTAACGCTGGCCTTTGTGGCATACGCGCAATCTTTTAAGCCGATGCTAAAGTTTTTCTGGTTCAGCTCTTTACCCACTTTTACCGGGCGCTGAAGCACCACAGTCTCCATATTGACGTCGATACTGTCGTTTTCCAGTTCACAGGTAGCCGCCTTAATAGTAATGGTAAAGTGGATATCACCAGCAGAACCGATATTCGACGGTGCCGCCATCGCGGAAGTGGTAAGCAGTAAACACGCTGGCATCAAAGCATGAAGGTTTTTCATCCTGCTTACTCCACATCTATACGCATGGTGGCAATTCCCTCGAAATCCCCGGCGGCCGGCAATTTGCCGGTGGTACTGATGGGGTAAGCCGAAATGGTCGTTGAGGCGGTACGGTGCGTGTCGTCAACAAGACCCGATACGCTCAGCTCCTGATTAACACTGGCGTCATTTGGCACCAAAATTTTACCGTTAGCACCCTCAATGATGGCACCGATATCCGGGTTGCCCATGTCGATGGCATTCGAATCATTAGCGTTTGGCGTTCCCTCAATACGCAGGAAGATCTTTACGCCATCGGAAATATTGGTGCATTTAAACTGCAGCTCTTTGGTGAATTTCGTGGCGTTCTTTGCAACTTGTCCTTTGCGATCTTTAAAATCAGTGGCCTTAAATTCCCCAAACGGAATTTCCAGCGTGCTGCCGCTGGAGAGTTCACAGCCCTGTGGAACAATGATGCTCCCACTTAAATATACGGATGCCAACGGACTGGCATTATAAACGTCTACTTTGTGGGTGCCAAACAAGTCCAGTATCTTTGTACTCGGTATTTGCAGCTCACCGACAAATGGATGATTAATATAAAGAGATAATTTTCCTTTGCTTCCTGTTGTAAACCGTACATCACCCACATTGCAGCCTGCTCTGGCGGCGGACAGATTATCTAAATTAGAAAATGGCGCTGTTTTATAATCCTGATAGTGTCCCTGAACCCAAACATCGACTGAAATCTGGATATTATTATTGATAATAAAATATTGGCGTTCGCCTTCGCTGTGGCCAGGAGCGAGGGGGGAAGTAGCTTTATAATATGTCGATGCCGTAGCAGTCCCCTCTGGACATTCACAAACAGCATCGTAATCCCCCCCTAAATCCCACGACCAAAAATCACGGAAAACCATACCTGAGGCATTCTTGGACGTATCGGTGATGGTTTTATTCAGCGTGGCCGAAAAAACATGAGTCCCGCCGTCAGGCGTACACGCCCCCCAATCCGCTGCCGCCAGCGCCTGGCCAGAAAACAGCACCGACCCGCCCAGCAGGCCCGCAAACATCATCAACTTTTTCAACATAATCGTTTCCTTCCCTGTTACCGGCAAACGGCATTCGCCATCACCACGCCGGTATTATCCTGTTGTTCCGGCAGCGTAAACGCCACGCGGCATTGCTGTGCCTGGTCTTTACCCCAGTTCACCTGAAGGGCACCTTTCTCCGGCATCCCGCTGATATAAAGCTGACCGTCTTCACCCACGATACTGCTGGACTCTTTTGTGGTATCCAGCAGCGTGGCGGTAGCACCAAACGGCACCGTTTTGCCATTGGCCTGCGTCAGGTTCATCAGCACGCGATAGCCCACTCGGGTATCGAAGCGGGCACGAACAATCGCGCCGCGCGTCGGCACTACGTTGACGGAGGCGGTATCCAGGTCAACCTGGTTGTTCAGGCTGTCGCTTCGCAGTGAGACTTCCGTTTCACGGTACGGAGTGAGATAAGGCACGACCGCATTACCCATCCAGTCCACTTCCACACCACCGTTGTTGATCACGTGCGCGCCGCGCGCCCCCGGTGCGGAGATAATGGCCATGGATTCACCCAGCGGTTGAGAAAGAGTGATACCTTCGCTATGGGCTATTACACCGCCGCGCAAACCGTAGTTCACCTGCTGGCCGTCACGGTTGTAGTTGTAACCCAGGCTGGCGCTACCCACGCCGCCCTGGTAATCCAGGTTCACGCTGCCGCTGTTACCCACGCCGTTGCTGCCGTAGCCTTCCTGCACGCTATAGTTCAGGTTGTGGTCTTCCAGCGCGGTGCCGCTCACCCCTAACTGCTGGTTGGTTCGGCCATGCTGATCGGTCGTGAGGTGGTAGTTACTCCACACGCGTCCCAGTGGAATCGACATGGAGAATGACAGTAAACGATCGCTCTCATCCCACTCCGGGCTTTTCGTCCAGGTGTAAGCAATGCTGTAGTTCACGCGGCCAATACGGCCGTTATAACCGGCATTCAGCGAACGCTGTTTACCTTCATCATTCCAGTAGTCCTGCTGCGTGACGTTAAAATAGACCGAGCCCCAGGCGCCCAGTTGCTGCGTCACGTTGCCCTGAATCTGACTACGTTTGTGGTACTGGCTATAAGAGCTGTCCGCATCGCTGCGCACATCCGTCGCTTCCTGGAAGGTGTAATAGCCGCTGGTCGAATACTTGTAACCCAGCAGACGGAAATCGGTACCGCTGTTAAAGCTCTTGGAGTAGAGGAAACGATAAGACTGACCTTCCGAATTCTCCTCATTTGCCAGCTTGCTTTTTGCCTGGGTTACATCGATGGAGATCGCGCCGATATAGCCGAAGTTTTTACCTAATCCTCCCGCCAGCGAGTAATAGTCGTCAGAGAAGATCGCACCACCGTAAACGGTAAAGCCATATGGCAGGCCGTACATGGCATCAAGCTGCCCGAATTTCGGCTCGGCGCTGTTATAGTTCCCGGCACGGTATTCCCCGGCGGAAAGGCTGTACTTGAGATGGCCTTCACGCTGGAGGAGCGCCACCGAGGAGAACGGCTGAACGAACTTCTGCTCACTGCCGTCCGATTCTTTAATGGTGACCGTCAGGTCGCCGCTGTTTGAGGTTGGATACAGGTCGTTAATTTCAAACGCACCCGGCTGAACAAACGTACGGTAAATAACGTAGTTGTTCTGCTCAACGGTGACTTCGGCGTTACTTTTGGCAATACCCCGGATGACGGGCGCAAACCCGCGCTGGCTGTCAGGCAGCATCTCTTCGTCAGAAGTTAACTGCACCCCGCGCATCTGAACGCTGTCAAAAATATCACCGGCGGTGGAGGTATCCCCCAACGTCAGCTGTGATTTCAGCGGCACAATGGCGCGGCTTAGGGATGTGCCAATGTTATCCCATGTGTTGTTACCGTCGTTTCGCGTCCAGGTACTATAGTTACGTAATCGCCATGCCCCCAGGTTCATACCGCTGCGCAGGTTCAGATAGTAGCTGTCGCTGTTGTAGTTGGTATCACTGTCGTGCGCGTCATAGCTGGCGTTGCTGCCGGAGAAGTTATAATCCACCAGCAGGGCATTCACCCCTTCGTCCCACTGCGATTCTGGCACCGTACCGCGCGCTGTCTGCTTCATCGCAGCCTGCGGGAAGCTCATGATCAGGGTCTGGTCTGCAAAATCGAAATGGCTGGCGGCCTGGGGAATAATGTCGTCAAAAGCAACACAGGCTTCAGGCGGGGCCATTTTCAGCGCCGGGAAGCTATCAATACGCACGCCCATATCTTCAAGCTGCACGCGGCTTAAGCACGGCACCAGGGATTCACCCATTTTTGCGCGCTGCGCCTCTGTCGCTGCCTTAAACTCCAGGGTGCGAGACTCCATTTTTTTTTCGTTGACCACCACCGAGACGCGGTATTTACCTGGCAGGTGTTCAGCTTTATTGGATTCATACATTGAAAGGTCAACGTGCTGATCAATACCCGGCACATCCTCCAGAAAGCGCGGGTTAAATGTTCCCGCATACGCGGGGAGCGTACTCGCTATCATCAGCGCAAGCGCAGACTGCGTAAAACGCGAGGTCTTATTGCCCAGAGGAAGATGCGTCCATGTCATAGTAATAATCCTTTAAAACGTGTTAGTTAACGCGCTGTGTCAACATGTCGCCAGCCGTGCCAAAGTCATTAATAATGTTGTATTTAACTTCGCTTACCTTGCCGGTGCCGGCTGGCAGTTCAATATTCAATGAGCCTTTTGCCGGAACCATTCCCGTTTTTTCAATATCACGGCCGTTGGCATAAAATTTATTAAACGTCAGGTTAAAGGCAGATGGATTTTCCACTTTGATCTGGTTAGCCCCTGCGCTGGTGAACTGCAGTTTGTTCCAGCCGTCCATGCTATTGCCTTTCAGGCCCGCCGGACGATAGAACAGTTTTAAGCGGGTACGTACGGCGATCTGCAGTACGTTTTTAGCTTCCGCGTCTTCACTTTTGGCAGGAATAGCTTTTACGTTAATCCAATAAACGGACTCGCGATCCTGCGGTAACGTGCTCGTCGTATTAACAATACGTAAAACGTTATTTTTAGTCGGGCTTAATTTAAATAACGGCGGAGTGATGATAAAGGGCGTCTTTTTATTACCGTTAGCGTCATCAATCCATGACTGAATGAGAAATTCATCCGTGGTGCTTTTATTATTTACCGTAAGAGAAGCTTCCTTTCTACTACCGTCATAAATAACACGTGTGCTGCTTAATGCCACGCCACCGGCAAAACTGTTTTGAGCAATCAGCGCCAGCACCAGTGCTGTGCAAGATATCAAACGTGAGCGGTTCATGATTCTCTTCCTGAGCCTCCGCTGGAAAAAATGGCAACGGGATTTCCGTTGCCATTATGATTGTCTGTATTAACGAAATTCGATTATTCGTAGGACAGGTTGAAGTCCACTTCTGCGTTACCGTAACCAGTGGTTACAGTATCTTTTGTTGCAACGTAGTTAGCGGTGTAGTACAGCACGGTCTGACCAGCAGCCAGCGTAGTGGTGGATTTACCGGTGTTCATTTCAACAAGCTTGTTAGCGTTGTCGTAGATACCGATGCCCACGCCAGTTGCCGCACCTGCTTCAGTGTTAACAGAAACCAGTGTCGCGTCGTCTGCATCTCCAACGCCAGCGAAGCTCACGTTAACTTTGGTTTGAGAGGTGATGTCACAGTCTTCCAGTTTGATTTGGAAAGGCTTGGAAACAGATTTATCGCCAATGGCTTTGAAGATATTTTTCTTAACCTGACCCAGCACAACTTCCTGGTTCTGAGAGTCAGTAGAAACGACGCATGGCGCGTCAACGATTTCACCGGTGAATTTAATGGTGCCGTCACCAGATTCAGCAGCGAAAGCAGAAGTGGAAACTACAGCGAGAGCAGACAGAGCAAAAACAACTTTTTTCATTAAAAACTCCATTTATGACGGTAGATAACAGAACGCATCCTTAGGGTTATCTGCATTCTGTGAGGAAATGGAGTGTATAGAGATGGGTATTAGATACTATAATTAGTATATATAAAAATATTTTTTAGTTAAGCTTAAAAAAAATAGAAATCAATATGTTACAAATGTAACGTACATAAATGTAAATTTTTATTAAGAATAAATTAATATAAATAATATATTATTTCTTCTGATTCATAAATAAGTTAAATGCATTCCTTATTTATTAGACGTTTTTTTAACTCCAATTGATTAGGTATTTGTGCTAAATAAAAATAAAGAGCACCAAATGGGTGCGCTGTACGCCTGGTGTTGCATGTGTTACGCAGACGCTTCGCTAACCCTCTCCCGCTGCGGCTGGCGAATAGTGGTGGAAACTGCCAGCGAGATGATTAACAGCGCAAAGATAACGCAGAAGGTTAGCACCCTACTTCCGCCACAAGATCTGTTATCACAGCGTTTCGATGGTAGTTTTTAAGTTAAAACCTGGCGCTCACCCCCAGGGTATACAAATAATCGCTATCCGTAGCGCTATTTTCCGCCTGGGAAAACGCCGCATACGCCGCCATGTGCGGGTTAAGTAACACGTCCGCGCCTACGGTGACATCCAGCCAGTTTCCCGCCTGATTTCCTGCGGTCATACGACTCAACCCGGACTGCGCTTTCCAGATATTTTCCCCAAACTGTTGGTTATAGCTAATTTGCGCCCAGGGACGGACATCGCCGAACTGCGAGTTTACCCGCCAGCCTAACGTACTGACGCTGGCGTGCCATAACGGATCGGTAAGCGCTAATGTCGTCGCGCTATCGCCATATTCGTTATACATTGATGACGTCGAACCGTCGTAATGCAACGCCGCGACCGGCCCAGTGGTCACACGTCGGGAAAGCGGAAAATTCCAGCCCATACTGATACCGCTGGTCGCATCAAGCGGGGTTTCATCCGCCAGGCTAAGCACCGGCCCCACCGTATTTTGCGTAGACTGAATACGTTCGGCCAGTATGTCGTTGTAATTCGGTTGGTGATCGCTGTCCCAGGTATAGCGTTCCGTCGTATGCCCCGGAGCCGCTTCAGCGATATATTCTTGTTGCCAGGCATACGTGGTATTGATAAAAAACGAGCAGGCCATAAGGCCCGCCAGACAACGCAATGTCCGGCGACCACGGCGTTTTCTTACAATCATCAACGCGACTCCAGAGTAGAGCCGAATTCGGCGATATTATTGTCATTGAATGAAGGATGTCGGGCATCAGCCCTGTATTAACTATTGTCCTTTTAGCGAGCCCGTCAAGGCGGGTTGAAGGAAATTTTCGCGGTAACCACAATAACGAGGAAGTCTATGCAGCGTTGCGACTGGGTCAGCCAGGACCCCCTTTATATTGCCTATCATGATAACGAGTGGGGCGTACCGGAGACTGACAGCAGAAAGCTGTTTGAAATGATCTGTCTTGAAGGTCAACAGGCCGGTTTATCCTGGATCACCGTGCTTAAAAAGAGGGAGAACTACCGCGCCTGTTTTCATCAGTTTGACCCAGTACGCATCGCAGCTATGCAGGAGGAGGATGTTGAACGCCTGCTGCAGAACACGGGCATCATACGACATCGCGGTAAAATTCAGGCCATTATCAGTAACGCCCGCGCCTGGCTTGCGATGGAGCAAAACGGCGAGTCTTTCGCCGATTTTGTCTGGTCATTCGTTGATGGCCAGCCGCAGATCACCCAGGCGGCCAGCCTGGATGAGATTCCTACCTCAACACCTGCGTCCGATGCGCTTGCTAAGGCATTGAAAAAACGCGGTTTCAAGTTTGTCGGTACGACTATCTGTTACTCCTTTATGCAGGCGTGCGGACTGGTCAACGACCATATTACCGGCTGTTTTTGCCATCCGGGAGAAAAACATGATTCGCAAATCCCAGAGTGAAGACATGGCGTCTATTCTGGCGCTGTGGATGAAAAGTACCATTTATGCCCATCCCTTTATCGAAGAACGTTACTGGCACGAGAGCGAAGCAATTGTACGCGACGTCTATTTACCCGCCGCGCAAACCTGGGTATGGGAGGAAAATGGACAACTGAAAGGCTTCGTCAGCGTACTGGAAGCCCGTTTTGTCGGGGCGCTGTTTGTCGCCCCCGACGCGTTAAGACAGGGCATTGGCAAAGCGCTTCTGGAATATGTCCAGCAACGTTTTCCTCTGCTGAGCCTTGAGGTTTACCAGAAAAATCAATCCGCCGTAAACTTCTACCATGCGCTTGGTTTTCGTATTGAAGATAGCGCCTGGCAGGAGGATACCGCCCACCCCACCTGGATTATGAGTTGGCAGGCGGATCAAACGCCGTAAGCGGTAGCGCCGGGCCGGTATATTTCTCAAACCAGACCAGCGCGGTGTTGCCCGCACAACCGTTCCCCAGCCGGGAACTGGGAAGATCTTTTGTCAGGACGTTTACCGCGCCGTTTTTGCATATGCCGCCTGCGGTAGGTTCAGGGTCCGGCCATGCGCCTTCGTGAATACAGATAACGCCAGGCCGAATTCCGTCGGTAACGACCGCTCCCGCCAGAACCTGCCCGCGATGATTCCAGACGCGTACCGTATCGCCATCGACGATTCCGCGCGTTGTCGCATCCTGCGGATGAATCGTCACCGGTTCGCGTCCGGCTACCGCATACCGCTCCCGTAATGAACTGTAGTTGAGCTGGCTATGCAGACGGTGCGCCGGATGCGCGGAAAGTAGCTGAACCTGCCCCGCATCGGCGTTCCCGTGCCACTCATCCGGCGCCAGCCACATCGGATGACCGGGACAATCCGCGTAACCATAGCTGGCAATGCGCGTAGAATAGATTTCGATTTTGCCGCTGGCCGTTTTTAGCGGATGGTTATCAGGATCGCGGCGAAAATCCGCGAAGCGCACAAACTGCGCGTTGGCGGGATTTTCCGGCATCTCCAGTAAACGGTTAGCCTGCCAGAATGCGGCAAACGGCGGCAGCGTCACCCCCTGGCTGGCGCCACGCTGGGCGGCAATATTGTAGAAAGTCTCCAGCCACGCCAGCTCGCTTTTTCCTTCGGTGAACCGAGCGTAACCGCCGACTTCCCACCGTTCGCTCAGTTCAGCAAAAACGTCAAAATCATTCCGCGCCTCCCACCGGGGCGACACGACCTGCTTCATCGGCGCCAAATGCTGATTACTATAGTCGCCGGTCATGGTTAAATCGTTACGCTCATAGCTGGTGGTCGCAGGCAGAACAATATCCGCGTGTTTCGCGGCGGCCGTCCAGAAACATTCCGAGATAACGACCAGTTCCGGTTTTTGCCACACGCGAATCAGACGGTTGGTATCCTGATGATGGGTAAAGTTCGCGCCGCCCGCCCACCAGATAAAACGAATATCCGGGAAGCGGCGATCCATCCCATTGTGTTGGTAAAACCCACCGGGGTTTTCCAGCGCCTCGACAATACGCGCCACCGGTATTTTATCTACCGCATCGACCCCGCCAGGGATGCTTCCCTGCATCGAGGCTAACACGGCGGCGCGGCGCGTCGGGTTTCCGCCGTTAGCAAAATGATAAGAAAAACCAAACCCGCCGCCAGGCGTACCAATTTGCCCCAGCATTGCGGCCAGCGTAACGATCATCCAGTGCTTTTGCTCGCCGAACTGCTGACGCTGCATTCCCCAACCAGCCATCAACATGGTGGTGTTATGATGAAATATTTCCGCCAGTTCGCGGATTTTCACCGCAGAAACGCCGCAAATTTCTGCCGCCCATTCCGCTGTTTTGGCCGTGCCGTCGGTCGTGCCCAAAAGATAGTCGGCGAAGCGGTCATAACCCGTCGTGCAGCGGGCAAGGAACGCTTCATCCTGCCAACCGTTTTCCACCAGCGTATGGGCGATCCCCAACATTAACGCCACATCGGTGCCCATATGTGGGGCGATCCACTCCATCTTATCGCCAAAAAAGTCGACGCTTTCCGATCGCATCGGATCGATGCAGATCAGGCGCTTGCCGCTTTGTCGCAACGCCGCAAAATAGTCGAGCCCCTGTTCATCCGAGGCGTTCCAGGCAATTTTCAGAGTATTCAGCGGGTTCGCGCTCCAGAGCACCACCACCTCGCTGTGTTCCAGCACCACCGGCCAGCTAGTCTGCTGCTGGTAAACCTCGTTGCCACCCACCACATAAGGCATGACAGCCTGCGCCGCGCCGGTGGAATAATCGCCAAGATGGCCGGTATACCCTCCCGCCAGCGCCATGTAACGCTGCAATAGCGTAGCCGCTTTATGCAATACGCCGTTCGAACGCCAACCGTAGGAGCCAGCGAAGATGGACGATGGTCCATAACTTTCGCGAATACGTTTGTGCTGAGCGTGGATCAGATCCAGCGCGTCATCCCAACTTACGCGAACAAACTCATCCTGCCCGCGTATGCCTTGCGGCTTATCGGGGGAAGCCAGGAACCCTTTACGCACCATCGGGAAGCGAACCCGCGTTTTACTGTGCACCTGGTCATGCACAACGGTTTGCAGGGAATTTTGGTGTGCCGTCGGGAGTTCGCCATACGAGGCAAAAATGCGTTCTCCGTCGGTTTCAACGCGGACTGGCCCCCAGTGTGCGGCGGTCAATACCGAATGACGCGATGGTGCGTGGGTCAAGGTTCGCTCCTGAATTATTGGGATTATTTATTTTGCCGATCAATGTTACTTACAAATTTCAGAGTTTTCCCTGGAATTTTCTTCATGTGCAGACGTCATAATCAACCGCCACGGTCGCTGTGGTAAAAATAAAAAAGTGATAAGGATTTAAGATGAAAAAACGTGTATTTGTGATTGCTGCCATCGTGAGCGGCGCCCTGGCAGTATCTGGCTGCACAACAAACCCTTACACCGGCGAACGCGAAGCAGGTAAATCCGGCATTGGCGCGGGTATTGGATCGCTGGTCGGCGCAGGCATCGGCGCGCTCTCCTCCTCCAAAAAAGATCGCGGTAAAGGCGCGCTGATTGGCGCGGCGGCTGGCGCGGCGCTGGGCGGCGGCGTGGGTTACTACATGGACGTACAGGAAGCGAAACTGCGTGACAAAATGCGGGGCACAGGCGTTAGCGTGACGCGAAGCGGCGATAATATCATTCTGAATATGCCGAATAATGTCACCTTCGACAGCAGCAGCGCGACGCTGAAACCGGCAGGCGCTAACACGCTGACCGGCGTGGCGATGGTGCTGAAAGAGTATCCCAAGACCGCCGTCAATGTGGTGGGCTACACCGACAGTACCGGTAGCCACGATCTGAATATGCGTCTGTCGCAGCAGCGTGCTGACTCCGTCGCCAGCTCGCTGATCACCCAGGGCGTCGACGCCAGCCGTATCCGTACCAGCGGAATGGGGCCGGCGAACCCGATCGCCAGCAACAGTACGGCAGAAGGTAAGGCGCAAAACCGCCGCGTCGAAATTACCTTGAGTCCATTGCAGTAAACTACCGTACCGGGTAAGGCGGTATGCTTTACCCGGCCTGCATTATTCCCTCGCCAGACCGGATACACCTCGCATTATTCAGTATTCATTCACCATTTACCACGGTATGGCTGCCGACAGCGGGAAAATCGGCTGGTCGATTATTGCTAAGCGGGTTAATAATAAGCCTGTTCCGGTTGGCGCATGCCGCGCTTACCTTTTGATTTACGGAGAGTCGCATGAAGCCGTCCATCATTCTCTACAAAACCCTGCCTGATGATTTGCTGCATCGCCTGGAGGCGCATTTTACCGTCACCCAGGTACCGAACCTGCATCCGGAAACGGTAGCGCGACACGCGCAGGCATTTGCCAGCGCGCAAGGCCTTCTGGGCGCCAGCGAAACCGTTAACCGCGCGCTGTTGGAAAAAATGCCGGCGCTACGCGCGGCGTCGACCATCTCGGTGGGATACGATAATGTCGAGGTGGACGCCCTTACTGCCCGCAAAATAGTCCTGATGCACACGCCTGCCGTTTTGACGGAAACCGTTGCCGATACGGTGATGGCGTTGATGCTGGCCACTGCCCGCCGCGTGGTGGACGTCGCAGAACGGGTTAAAGCGGGTGAATGGACGGAAAGCATTGGCCCGGCGTGGTTTGGCGTCGATGTGCATCACAAAACACTCGGTATCGTTGGGATGGGGCGTATCGGGATGGCGCTGGCGCAGCGAGCGCACTTTGGGTTTACCATGCCGGTTCTCTATCACGCCCGTCGGCGGCATCAGGAGGCGGAAGACCGGTTTAACGCCCGCTACTGCGATCTGGATACGTTGTTGCAGGAGGCTGATTTTGTCTGCGTGATCCTGCCGCTAACGGCAGAAACGCGACATCTGTTTGGCGCAACACAGTTTGCCAGAATGAAATCGTCCGCCATTTTTATTAATGCCGGACGCGGTCCGGTGGTCGATGAAAACGCGCTGATTGCCGCGCTGCAAAACGGTGAAATATATGCGGCAGGTCTGGATGTCTTTGAGCATGAACCGCTATCCGTGGATTCGCCCCTGCTGAACATGTCTAATGTCGTCGCGGTGCCGCATATTGGCTCGGCAACGCATGAGACGCGCTACAACATGATGGCCTGTGCGGTGGATAATTTGATTGATGCGCTGCAGGGAAAAATAGAGAAGAACTGCGTCAACCCGCAGGCGGCGGGATAACGCTACAGGCCCGATAAGCGCTGGCTTGCGCTTATCGGGCAGACTGTCATTACTGGGTCGCGTTTACCGCCGCCGTCCAGGCCTGATTAAACGCCTGATGCTGCGAGGCCAACGGCCCAATCAGCGCATTATATTGGCTGGCCTGCTGTGAGGTCGGGAACTGAATGCCGTTCGCGACAAAGCTCACCTGCTCGCCCTGTTGCGCAATATAATCGCCCACTTGTACCAACTGCTGCGTAAAGATCTGCGCCGCCGGGATCAGCGGCTGCAAAGCATCTGCCGGCACGGTGACCACTTTTTTGTAGACCTGATCAAACACAGGTTTCAGGTCATCGGCCTGCTTTAACGCGCCATGCGCGGCATCAGCCTGCAGTTTTGCATTCTGCAACTGTTGCGCCAGCACGCCTAACGAACCATTTGCCTGCCGCAGCGGCTCGCGTTGCGTCATATAATCCTGCGGAACGCGGATGGCGTTAACGCTATCGACCACCGGGCGCAGACCGGAATCCATCGCCTGGTTTACCTGCTGCGAGTAGCCATACAGTATCGCGTAATCAGACACGAACGGACCAAACTGTTTTTTCTGATCGGCCGTCAGCGTTGGTAAACGCTCTCCGCTACGCATTGCTGTATTCTGCAGGAAATCGACAAACGCTTTGCGCTGATCGCCTTCTTTATCAAAACACCCGCTCAGGCTAAACACCATTAATAACGCCACAACAGGCGCAAACCAGCGAGAGCAGGACTTACCTGTCGCCATTGTTAATACTCCTTTCACCCAAAAATGCGCACAACGACACCTGCGTGCCTGACGGCTTACAAGGATAGTCCAGGTCAGGCTTGCAGGATACCCTTTCCACGCGATCTTGTAGCGGAAAATTATGTTTATCTGCATCAATGCTTAATTTGTTATTTTATTGTTAATTTTTGACCTGACACTGCGATAAAAAACGCGGCAAGAAAGCTTTCCAGCGGGGGATGTAATATTTTTTTAATCTTTACAATTATTTTCTGAAAGACGGATATACCTTCCTGGATCAAATTGTTAGCGTCCTAAAAGTCGCGTAGCGTAAGGCATCGAAACGAATCGATAGCGCTTCCTGGCGGCGCGTCGCCCCCCACCCGCAAGTTTCCCGACTATTCTTAAGAGGCTTCGATGCACTTCACGATCCCGCTGTGTGATTTACAGGAGTTCTCAATGGAATATAAAGATCCGATGTTTGAGCTGCTGAGCAGCCTGGAACAAATTGTTTTTAAAGATGAAACGCGAAAGATCACCCTGACGCAAAAACCCAATCCTTTTACCGAATTTGAACAGTTACGGAGAGGGACGGGACTAAAAACAGATGAATTCGCCAGAGCGCTGGGCGTAACGGTTGCCATGGTTCAGGAATGGGAATCGAAACGCGAAAAACCCACGCCAGCAGAGCTTAAATTGATGCGCCTGATACAGGCGAACCCACGTTTAAGTAAGCAATTGATGGAGTAATTTTTACCCCTTTCTGTTTTAACGGTCCTGCGTAAGGACCGTTTTCCCCGCCCGATTCCTGACCTGGAGAAATAAAGTAAAATAAAAGTTGCATCGCCCGGCATTACATGAGTTAATGTGCTCAACGGTTTGACGTACAGACCATTAAAGCAGTTTAGTAAGGCAAGTCCCTTCAAGAGTTATCCATTAGATACCCCTCGTAGTGCGCATTTCCTTAACGCTTAAAAAATCTGTAAAGCACGCCATAACGCCGAAAGGCACACTTATTTTTTAAAAGGTAATACACTATGTCCGGTAAAATGACTGGTATCGTAAAATGGTTCAACGCTGATAAAGGCTTCGGCTTTATTACTCCTGATGACGGTTCTAAAGACGTGTTCGTACACTTCTCCGCTATTCAGAACGATGGTTACAAATCTCTGGACGAAGGTCAGAAAGTTTCCTTCACCATCGAAAGCGGCGCTAAAGGCCCGGCAGCTGGCAACGTAACCAGCCTGTAAGCTTAAAAAGCTCAGAATTTTGAATCCCTGCCTGATGGCGGGGATTTTTTTTATTCCAATTCCCCTCTCTCCCCCAGCATAACTTTGCATTACTTTACCCTGCGTCCCTTTGACCTTTCCCTTAGGGGAACCCCTATAGTAGGCAAGGAGATTGTTCACAAGGAATTGAAGTTATGTCGAAATCATCATGGTTATTACTTTTGGGTTTATGCGCCAGCGGCTCCGCGCTTGCGGCATCCTCAGAATCCGCTTTTCTGGCGCAACATGGGCTGGCGGGAAAAACGGTTGAGCAGATCGTGGATACGATTGATCAGACGCCGCAGAGCCGTCCTTTGCCTTACTCCGCGTCGATTACCAGTACTGAACTCAAATTATCTGACGGAGAGCAGATTTATACGCTGCCGTTAGGCGACAAATTCTATCTCTCTTTTGCGCCCTATGAATGGCGGACACACCCCTGTTTTAACCACAGCCTTTCCGGCTGTCAGGGAGAAATGCCGAATAAACCGTTCACTGTAAAAGTGACAGACAGTAAAGGCGCTGTCATCGTACAAAAAGAGATGCAAAGCTATCGAAACGGATTTATCGGTGTTTGGCTACCGCGCAATATGGAAGGGACGCTCGAAGTAAGCTACAACGGTAAAACGGCGTCACATGCCATTGCCACCAGAGATGACAGCCAGACCTGTCTGACGGAATTACCATTACGTTAAAAATAAATATCCTCCGGCATAGCCGGAGGTTTTTCAGATGCGCCTGTAAGGCTCTCTTACCAGCCGCGCCCTAACAGG
>NZ_JBGDXT010000006.1:0-276787 GCF_046550615.1 Salmonella sp. SAL04214 | reverse complement strand
GAATAACTTCAACATTATGAAAATCAGCGGATTCGGAAAGGTCTGGAGTGTAGCACTACAAATTGCTTTGATCGATAAAGACGATCAATAATCATTTGTTTAATAGTTTTTACATATAGTAATTACTTAAATTGATTGTTAAAATAGATAGATTGATATTGGAAAATACTTTGAATTACAGTGAGTTTGATGATTACCTGGTGATTTGGGACATACAAAGCTTTGCATGTTTCTCGAAGGTAGGTCGTGTGTTCGCATTGATGACAGGATAACTTGTTGGCTTAAACGGCGGTTACAGAAACTTCTAAGCCGTGGACTCAGGCTCTAATCCAGCATATTAATAACTTTAAAATCAATTGGTTATACTTGTTTTGGTTTCTTTTTTATCCCACTCTCTACTGGGGATTATGCGCTGCTGGCATGCAGATCATCAGAGGAATGTCGCTAGCGTTTTTCAGGGTGTAGATAAAACCGAATTAACAGATGAGAGAGACACTATTGTAGTAGCCTCTACCTATGCGTAGAAATGTATCATCGGCCCATGAGATGCGACTAAATTTGGCGTCATGCCGAATGCCGGGAGTACATTTGATAATAAGCAGTATATTGAGGCTACAGAAAGCGTAAAAAAATGTATTTTGCCAGTAGCGGAATCTTACTCATCAAAAATCTCTCTAGTGCACCGTTGCATCTCCGAAATTGGCGGTCATGCGATATTACGACAGACAGGCACGGATATCACTGCCTGATCATTTTTGTCTATTGAGACTATCACGTGGCCGGATGTGAGAATCATCGGTGGGGTTATCGAGAACCTAGATATCTATCAGTTAACCGAAACTACAGCCATTTACTCCAGTTTCACACAGAATTGCAATGCTGATAATGTGCGCACGTTTGGTGGATATAACGGGATTTTCTTCATGGCGCTGGCAACAGGAACTAAAGGGGGCAACTTTGACGGGGTTTTCAATAATGTCTGTCGATTGGAGACGCGTTTCATTGGCCCTGTAGCAGAGAAGGATCCGATAGGTACTTTTATTTTCTTTACTCAATGTGAGTTTGTTACTGCTAATGTCGATTGTGTTGTAAACGATGTATCTTCTGTGTTTTTCGAACAATGCTATTTCTTTTACAATAACCAAGCAGGGCTATATTGCGCTAATTTAAATATATGACTCCTAAATTTCACCGCTTTTAACGCAGTAACTGTGATTTTGATAGCATTCTTAATAGTTCTATATCCTGCTTAGGGGGACATTGGGCCTGAACCATAATTGGATTGAAGGACCAACGAATAATGACGAACAGAACAATACAGTATTGCTTGAAAATTGTTTAGATTTTAAAAGAACTGGTAATGAGATAGTTGAAGGAACTGATGATGGTCTGGCGCTCTATCGATGCAACAGGGGCGCATTCCCGGTAACGTATTAAGTGGGAATAAAAATAAAGGTCTTTTCTTGGGTAGTTGCAATAGTATTGCAATCACTGGTAATACATTGGGGAACCTAGACTGGGTAAGGCATCGCCAAAAAGTCGATGCCAGCCTCAATGGTGAGCATATTGTGTTTACAGATAATAGTTTTTGGAAGAACACAAGTAACGCGATAGTTAACGATGTTACGGTGGCCTCATAAGTTGGATATAATTCCATACTAAACTCATAAGAGAAAGAAAAATAAAACAAGGTGCATCTACGTTTTGTTGAGAGACTGTAATTTAAATTGTGTATCTGCCTGTTTTTGATATATTCATTCCGATAACGAGGACAGGTAAATTGCGGTGATGGCGAGATTGAACTGAACACGCCGCGTGACCGTGAAAACACCTTCAAACCTCAGTTGATTAAGAAGAACCAGACGCGGCTCACACAGATGGACAGCCAGATTTTATCGCTGTATGTCAAAGGCATGATCACGCGCGAAATCTCCGCCACCTTCAAAGAAATGTACGACGCCGATGTGTCGCTCACATTGATATCCAAAGTCACAGCATCATAAACAAAGCCGTCTTCCTCGCGCTGGGTATCAACACCGAAGGCCAGAAAGCATAGCCGGGTATGTGGCTGGGCGAAAATAAAATAGAAGGCTTTCGCTTTCACGGCCTTAGGCACACATGGGCAAGCTGGTTAATTCAATCAGGAGTTCCACTGTCAGTGCTTTAGGAAATGGGAGGATGGAAATCTATTGAAATGGTTCATAGATACGCTCACCTTGCGCCGAACCATTTAACTGAATACGCGAGGCAAATTCACTCAAATTTTAGCGGTGATGTCCCAAATATGTCCCATATGGAAAATAAGGAGGGAATAAAGAAGCGTAACGCGTTGATTTATAAGTGGCGCGCCCTGCAGGATTCGAACCTGCGACCCACGGCTTAGAAGGCCGTTGCTCTATCCAACTGAGCTAAGGGCGCCTTGTGAAGTGAAGACTTCGTGTAGACGAAACGCGAGAATTATACGGTCAGGCACTCCTGAGTCAATGGCTTTTGTTCTGGTTGCTGACTAAGTGTACGAATATCGTCTTTTCTGGCGCAATGCCAGGTTCCAGGAAATCGCCTGGACACATCTCAGCACGCATAAAGTGGGAATTAAGGCCGCCAGTATTTAGATAATCAATCAGTTTCTTTAATATTTCACCATGATTCACCTGCCGTGTAGGATATTTTTTATGCTGAGTATCGCTATTAAGGAACAAAACAGTCACTTTGAGCATGGTTTGAAAATCATCATGACGCGTCTGGCGAATCAATGGCAGCAGAAAATTGACTTTCTGCCGCCAGAAGAGATAGATAATGCCGATATCGCTTTCCTGGCCCTGGATGATGATTGGTTCAGCGCAGGCTGTTACCAGATACCTATGCATACCCAACATCAGCTACGGGTGATTATTTGTAATAAATGCGATAAAGAAAAGCTCATGTTCAGACCATGTCTGTATATGCTGCCGCATATTTATCGGGAAGATGATGTTGAAGAAATTATCCGGAAAATGATATTGATCTTACATAAACGAGCGCTTCGACATAGCGTCCCTTCTGGCATTTGCCACTACTGCACGACTCGTCATTTTTCAGTAACAGAACGTCACCTGTTAAAACTGATCGCCAGCGGTTATCATTTAAGCGAAACGGGTGCTTTACTTTCACTTTCTGAAGAGCAGACAAAGTCACTCCGCCGGAGCATTATGCGCAAATTACATGTTAAAACGGAGCAGCAGTTTTTAAAGTATATTAGAGTTAACCTTCATTTCTTACTCAGTAAGTAAACTCACTTAACTTTTTACAAGGCTTACGAAATATCTCACCAATAATTAAGTAACGATACCTACAGGCATTTTTTTAACGCTGCCACAATGATGCCCATAATATCCTGATAGATTCAGGGGTCGAAAATATATGGCTGCATCATAAATGCCTGGAGGAGTGTTTGGTGGCACAGGGTACTTTATTAAAGGAAAGGATAAATCCCCCACACCTGGCGTCTTCACCCACACGTCATTCATATCTCAACAGCAGATTGTTAAAATCTGAGCCAATCGTTAATCTCTCAACTGCGCAATTAATCGGCTATGAGGTCCTGACGCAACTTCCGTCAAAACATGATAGCGAAGTTTTTTTTCAGCAGTTAATGCTGATGGAAGGCATTGAAACATCAGAGCAACGAAGCATTGCTTTTTACGCTGGTGCAACGATGGGACAAGGTTATTTATGGTCAGCCATATTACCAGATATATATTAGAGCAATGGAAAAAGCAGGATGCGCAGCGTACCACGCAGGGAAAGACACCGCCGTTTAAGAAATGCCAAAGACTGCGCCTGCCGTTATCACTCTCCAACGCCGCAGATATTTGATCGCCTTGAGTTACTGGACCAACAGCTTAATTATGCCTTGCCGGTTGGTATCATTTCTCAGGCAATAATTACAACTGATAACTACCTCGGCTATTCATTGAGTCACTACTTATTTTCCGGAAAACGTACCGCTGCATTCCGCTCATTAGATGACATTTCTTTGTGGATTGAAAAGGGGTCGCTCAGACAACTGATTGTAGATATGGAGACGCTACCTGTCTCCTGTATTGAGGCGCTTAACCAGCTACGCGCGCTCAGTTGGCAACAAAGCGATATCCAGATTTACCTGCTGGTATCAGATAAAACCCCCGCTATAACACAGTTTATCCGTATGGCTGGGCGTTTTTTTGTTCTGTCACGACGACAAAATCTGGCCTCAGTACGCGAAGCCTTGTTATCAGCCGCCAAACCTCGCTTATCGGAAAGCTTTAGCCGTACTGACTGGTTGATGATTGAAACTTTAGCGCAAGGCGCCTCTTTAAAAGAAATAGCACGTCAGCAAAGCGTACCTTATCATCGTGTAGTTTACCGGCTTAAACAACTTATCACCCTCCTTAACCTTCCCCACAGGCAAAGCTTTCTTCGGCTGATCCAGCAGCTAAGCGTTACTTTCCACGATATTTTTTAACGGAGTAACATTTTGGTGAATAAGATTTTTTAAGAAATTACTTATTTTCACTTCCATTAAATGTAAATATTTCACATAAAATTAATATTTACAACTCGTCCTGGTAAGCGATAAAAAATTTTTTCTTACATCGTCCCCTGTTCCTCCTCGTTTTTCGAGGTCTCCAGCGTCAACATCTTTCTGTTATTACATAACAAATACTAAACAATTAGTCTTTCATATTATTTTTATGCTTAAAAACAACAGTTTAAACTGCTCAATGTCAACTCTAAAGAAAATAGCTCCACCACGAACAAGTTTTCTATAACGTCACAGAACATCCTACCCGCTATCCATAATTCGCATTTCGCAAGACTTTTCCGAGAAATCAGACCAGGTATAATCCATATTGTTTTTACTTAATCAGAAATTTCTTTTTTGTTGGTGCGAAATGGATATTCCACATATTTATTACTCTTACGCAAAATAGCCAGTCAACAGGGAGGTCTCATTCTTTATTATTGCTCCACTGTGTGGTGTGTAGACCTGGCTATTTCACAATCTTTAAGGTGTCTGACGCTTATTCTAAAACGAAGGACGCATAACAGTCTGAGGCATACAACAATGAAACCTGCATCTGTTATCATTATGGACGAACACCCTATTGTAAGAATGTCGATCGAAGTTTTACTCGGTAAAAATAGCAATATTCAGGTTGTCCTGAAAACGGATGATAGCCGAACAGCGATAGAGTATCTGCGCACTTATCCTGTTGACCTTGTCATTCTGGATATTGAATTACCGGGCAC
This sequence comes from Salmonella sp. SAL04214, assembly GCF_046550615.1. Classification (NCBI taxonomy): domain Bacteria; kingdom Pseudomonadati; phylum Pseudomonadota; class Gammaproteobacteria; order Enterobacterales; family Enterobacteriaceae; genus Salmonella; species Salmonella sp. SAL04214. The sequence continues at coordinate 271,516 of NZ_JBGDXT010000006.1, read as the reverse complement.
CGACGGCTTTACCTTACTTAAACGAATCAAATCTATCCAGGAACATACCCGGATACTTTTTTTATCGTCGAAATCAGAGGCTTTTTATGCCGGAAGAGCAATAAGAGCGGGCGCAAACGGATTTGTAAGTAAACGCAAAGACCTCAATGATATTTATAATGCGGTAAAAATGATTTTATCCGGCTATTCTTTTTTCCCATCTGAGACGCTTAATTTCATCAGTAATACCCGTACCCCCAAAGGCGGGCACCATGATATGCCACTATCTAACCGCGAAGTTACCGTGCTGCGCTATCTGGCCAATGGAATGTCTAACAAAGAAATTGCCGAGCAACTTTTATTGAGTAACAAGACTATCAGCGCGCATAAGGCCAATATATTTTCTAAACTTGGCCTTCACTCTATCGTTGAGCTTATCGATTACGCCAAATCACACGAATTATTGTAAAGGTACTCCCGACGAATTATCGTTCGGGAGCCACAATAACGGACACTAATTGTAATTGATCAGGAAGGTCGCATCCGCGTTAGCAAGTCCGGGCTGCACGCCATCGGCTAAGGCGATATAGTTCGCATAGAATTTCAGGGTAGCATTGCCGTTGTTGTCAATATCGACGGCCTTGCTGGCCTGTTCAAGCGGCAATCGACGTTGATCGCCATCGCGAATTTCAATCGCCAGTTTTTGCGCCATTGCCGTATCGGCAAGCGCCAGTAATGCCGTGCCGGGCGCTGGCGTCCCGGAAAACGTTATAGACGCCGACCCCGGCGGGCAGCCTTCAAGTTTTAGGCTAAAGGCTACCGGTTGCGTGGCGTCACCGGCGGCGTGAAGCTGTTTTGTCGGCCAGGTGCCGAGGTTAACCGATTTGTTACTGTCGCCCGCCACCACGGCGCAGGTAAAATCCACCACGTTACCGCGCAGTTCAATATTCACTTCGCCCAGAGATGAGTTGGCCTGACTCAGCGGGCTGAACAAAACACAACCGATAGCGATGAAAACGCGCCGAAAGATCATTATGCCTCCTTAATCATAATCGACTCGTAGATAGCCGCGCGCAGTAAACGGCCCTTCCGCCGGTTTATTCCCCGTCACGCTGATCGGCCAGGCGCGAATACCTACGCGAGCGGCGGCGTTATCATCAAGATGAAACGGAATTTTACTCGACAAATTATTGGGTGTGAGCGGCGTACCGTTGCTATTAGCAACCACAAAGCCTAAATCCGGATTATCGGACACCATCGCCTGCCCTGAGGCCTTTTCGGCTTCAAGCCGCATAGATAAATAGGCCTGCGCCGCGACGTTGGTACATTTAATAGCGATAGTTTTCGTTTGCGGCGTGACGCCTTGCGGACGATTACCCGCCCCCGCCTGACTAAATAACGACGCGCCGATATCGCCGAAATCAAACTCCACGACCTGTCCGGCATTCACTTCGCAGTTTTGCGGTACTTCCACTTTGCCGCTGTAGCTAATGGTATACACCGGCGTGCTCAACGCGTCGCTGGTAGAGGTCGTCACATAGACAGTAAACATTGTCTGGCGAGGGATCGTCACCATATTAATAAAAGGCCGTATCACTTTTAATTTAAAAACCAGCTTTGAGTCCTGCACGCCAAACGGCTTTTGCTGCGACACGTTAGAGTCGACGCCCATGCGAATATAGTTACGGGGCGGATAAAATACGCCAGCGACACTATCGGTTATGCTCATCGCGCCCAGAAGGTAGTCATTCAACTTGAGGTATTTAAAATTTCCTTCGGTGCTTTGTACCGGTAATTCTGATACATAGCTTCGGTAGGTATAATTCACCGTTGTCCCCGCCGGGCACGTCGCGTTTACGCCGACCCAACCTGATTTTTCCGGCAACGTAACCACCTGTCCCGGCTGATTATTGCCGCTGGTAAAAACATCTGACAGGTCGTAAAAGATATCGGTCGCCGTCCCGTTTGAATTGCGGCAAACCGTCGCCAGCGCGGGATGGGTGAAAAAGAGCGCGGTCCCCGCCAGCAATAGCGCTGAGTATATTTTCATCTCTATTTTTCCTTTTATGACGCCGGACGGATACAGGTCGCGCTGGCTATCGTAATCGCCTGCTTCAGACTATCCTCCGCCAGGGCGTAAGGGGCGATACAACGCGCGTTTTTCCCCTCTCCCCACTGGATGAACAGTTCACCTTTTAGCGGCAAGCCGCTCAGATAAATTTGCCCGTCATCGCCGACCATACTGGTAATGCCGCTGGCGGTTTCTCGTACTATCGCGCCAAACGGTAACGGACGTCCGCCAAGCCTCGCGGTAATGATGGCCCTTACGCCTATCCGCGTATCAAAAGCGGCCCGCACCAGCGCGCCCTCTGTCGGCACCACGCTGCTGACGTTATTCTCGACATCGGTATGGTTGTCCATCGTGTTGGTATCTAACGCGACGCGGTTATAACGATATACCGTGGCGTAGGGCATTACCGCATAGCCCCGCCAGTCCGTTTTCACGCCGGTCTGGTTTTCGATGCGCACGCCTTTCGCTCCCGGCGCTTTAATCAAGACATTGGTATCGCCCAACGGTTGGCTAAACGTAATACCATCCGCATGACCGACCACGCCGCCGGAAAGTTGCCAGTTATAGTCATGCTGATCGCGATCGTAGTTATATCCCACGCCCAGCGTGCCATACGTCGCCTGCCAGCTAGCGCTGGCGCTGCCGCTATAACCATTGCTACTGCTACGCCCCTGCGTCACGCTGTAGCTCAGATTACGTCCTTCCAGAAGCGTGCCGCCCACGCCGGTCTGCCAGCTATTGTCGCCGTCGCGGTTGCGGTTGGCGTTAAACGTGGCATAAGTACGATCAAGAAGAGTGTCGCGCGCATAGCGCCGTCCGGTCAGAACGCTAAACGGAACGGACATATTGAATGCCAGAATGCGGTCGGCGCCTGAGATCCCCACCGACTCGCTCCACGACCATGACAGCGAATAACTTATGCCTTGCCATCCACTGGCGTATCCCAGTTGATACCAGGTATTGGTATCCGCCGTATTCCAGTAATTTTGTTGACTGCCGGAAAGATACAGTGACCCGTAATCCCCCAGGTTTTGCGAAATATTGACCTGAAAGCGGCCTTTTTTGCTGTAACGGAGATTGTGGTAGCTCTGCGCCACCGGCACTTTATGGCGGCGTCCGTCGCTATCGTATTCGTAGTCGTACCCTTCCATACTGCGATATGCCACATCATCCAGGGTGTAAAATCCGCGCGTGGAATAGCGGTAACCCAGCAATTGAAAATTAGTCCCGTAATTATTCAGCGATTTGGCGTACAGAAAACGCAACGATTGCCCCTGATGGGTGCTGTCATCTGCCAGTTGGCTACGCGCATGTGTGACATCGACCGACACGGCTCCCCAGTCGCCCAAATTTCGCCCCGCCCCGACCACCACGGCACGGTAACGATCGGCAAGTTGCGTACCGCCGTAAGCCGTCAGCCCCGCAGGCAGGCCGGCAATCACCGTTCCCTGGAAAAAGAATGGCGAAGACTGCTGACTATTGCCGCTGCGAAAATCCCCGGCCACCAGGTCATACTTCACCCTGCCCTCACGCTGCAATAGCGGAACGGTAGAGTAAGGCACCGTGTAACGTTGTTGGCTACCGTCTTTTTCATCTACCGTCACCTCAAGGTCGCCGCTGGAAGAGGTAGGATTAAGATCGGTAATCGCAAACGCGCCCGGCGACACATAGCTTTGGTAGATAACATACCCGTTCTGTCGTATCGTCAGCTTTGCCGCCGTCCGGGCGATCCCTCTGACCGTGGGGGCGTAGCCCTGCAGGCTATCGGGATACATATTGTCAGAAGAGTACAGCCGCGCTCCGCGAAAGCCGACGCTGTCGAAAACATCGTTCCCGGTATTGCTGTCCCCCATGACCAGTTCGCTTTTTAGCGGAATGATGGCGCGCTGTACCCAGGTGCCAATGTTGTTCCAGCGTTGCGAATGATAGCCGTCCCCCTTCGAATAGTTCCAGGCTCCGTTATTACGCAGCCGCCAGGGGCCATAGTTCAACCCGCTCGACAGACTCAAAAAATAGCTATCGCTGTCTGTTCCGCGGCTACCGGTAAAACTGTAATTAATGAGTGCGGCAGGTATCCCTTCATCCCACTCTTCCGGCGGGATATAGCCACGCGCGCTGTTGAGCAATGACGCCTGCGGCAAGCTAATATTTAAGCGCATCGACGCAAAATCAAACGCGACCTCCGCGCCCGGGATTTTCTCAGGAAGGTGAATACACGTGGTATCGACGCCTTTATCTGAGACAGGGAACACCGCGGTATTCACGCCCAGCCGTTTAATCCACTCCGGTGTAAAACAAGGCATCAGGCCGCCGGATTTATTGCCGGCGCCCACGGCGCCCGCCTCAAAACGGATATCCTGCGTCGCTACGAATTCGTCGTTACGCCAGATATCCACCCGGTAAATACCGGGAGGCTGATGATTACCTTTTTCAAAGCGAGATAAATCCGCCACGGACGCGGTATCCGCCGACAAAAACGCAGGGTTGAAATAACTTTCGCCGCGGCTCGTCAGCGGACACAGCGCCGCCAACACCGACAGCGCCACGCCGCTTAACGGTGATACATAGCCGGGAAATCGCCCTGCAAACCAGGTTGTCTTCTTCATCGTGTTCTCGTGTGGCTTCACGCTCTCTGCTTAACCGAGACTGGCCGTTGTCGCCGACGTCAATGCGCCGTAATCATTGACGGTCTGAAATGTCACGCTGCCCTGAGCGCCAGTCGGTAAGGGAATTTGCATGTCGCTTTTTGGCGCGATCATCACGTTATCAATCTTTTTCGCGCCCACGCTGATATTGACCAGCGTGAGGTAATAAGCAGATGGGTTGGTTATCTTGAGATGGTTGCCGATACGGGAAAATTTCAGCAAGGTCGGCGCGTCTTCCGGCGTCTGCGGTAAATTCGCCGGACGCACAAACAGTTTGATGCGCGACAGAATCGCCAGTTGCAGAACGTTTTTTCCCTCAATATGACTTTTATCGACCGACGGGATGGCTTTCACGTTCATCCAGAATAACGACTCCCGATCCCCGGGTAGCGGTTGCCCGGCGTAGATAATACGCAGCGTGTTTTCGCTTTTGGGTTCGCTGACGAATAAAGGCGGCGTAACGATAAACGTTTTTTCTTTCTGCCCGGCGCTATTTTCGATCCATGAATTGACGAGGTAACGTTCTTGAGTATCGCTATTACTGATTGCCAGAGAAGTCTGTTTCGCCGCCGAGGGATAAATAACACGCGTGGCGCCTAATGCAATCCCCCCCGCCGCCTGTACGTTCAGCGAAGTAAATAACGTGAGAAGAACAATAAAGCCTAATTTTATACTATTCAGCATGGTAAAAAATACCTTTTGCATTGAGTCACGTCGGCAAGAAAATTCATGGGTAAACCAGCGTAAACCACACTTCTGAATGAATTCGTCCCGGCGTCATATTTTCTGAAATTGCCCGATAGCGGGCAGTAAAATGCAAAGTCATTTCTGACGTTAAAATGGGCGTGTAATGAAGCGGTAATGTGTTAGGGATGATTTGCCGCTGCTGGTCATCAAATAATGCCAGGCCGATTCCGGCATTACCGATACCCTCGCCGCTGGCCAGAAAAACATGGGGATCTTCCGCAGGCGTAACGCCGGCAAACGCAATGCCGACATGACGCCAGACCTCCGCGCTACAGGAGATTAACCGTAACGAAAATGGAACGCTGACGGGAGCGAAGCTGCCAGGACCGGTAAACGCATTCGTGCGGTACTGTCCCATCAGTACGCGCAAATCCTGGCTTTCTGTGGCGACAGCGCAGCCGCCATTGACCAGTTGTCCGCGCAGGTGAATACGCCCGCTCTCCACCATTACCGGCTGCGCAATAACGGGCGACATCAAAGTAAGCCCCACTAGCGCCGCGCCTTTCCTTATCATCTGCTATGTTCTCTTTTATCCCCGATAGCCTCTTCCGTTGAGGCGCCTCCCTTCCCTGGCGTTCCCAGACGGGATTATTCGTATTTCATGATAAAGGTGGCGTCGGCATTAGCCTGACCTGGCGTCGTGGCGGCGGCGGTTGCCTTATAGCGTGCGGTAAAACGCAGCGTATTGGTGCCTTCAACCAGCGCCTGCTTCGCCGAGAAGGTCGCGCCGTCCGGCTTCAACGGTGAAGAGGTATTATCAAGAATCTCAATCCCGACGCCGGTTGCGGTGGTGCTATTGTCCGCAGAGGAGACAGCCAGCAAATTAGGGTTGGTGTTATCTGCCTGACCAGAGAAAGCCACGGCAGCGGTGGCTGCCACTTTCGGATCGCAGTCATTCAGGACGATGGAGAAAGGCACCTGCGCGGTCGTATCACCAATCGCCGTAAAGCTGGCGGTACGGTATTGACCCAGCGTCACCGTTTGATCGGCGGATTTAGTGCTAACGGCACAGGCTGCATTAACCAGTTTACCTTCGAAATGAATAGCACCGCCACTCACGCTCACCGGAGTAGGATCAGCCGCAACCGCTGCGCCAGCGACAAACATCAGACTCGCAATAGTAGAGGTCATTAATTTATGTTTCATGGATTTCCCTTGAATTACACACACCCGGTTTCGGCATCCTGTCGGCTCCGTTTGAATTATTATCGACATAGCATGTCAGAAAAGTTATCTCTGCATCCTGTAAAGATAGATATCGCAGATTAATTAGTTTTCTGTTTCTCCCCTGAGTATCAGACGCAGTAATTAATCTTTGCGAATATGACATTTCGTCACGGTAATAAATTAAACATTTCGCTAAATAAAAAACAGCCGCAAACTCTTTTAATGACCTAAGCTAATTCTTATTGGGATATAAGAAGGGTCTAATCTTATTTTGTATAAAATGTCGCATTATGCCGCCCGATGCTATTAACGACGAGGGATTACGGTAACCATAACCAGGGTGATGAATTGTTTCTTTTTGGTTAATCATGGCGCGCTTACGGATCACGTCTCAGCATCGGCAACGAACGGGGGAGACGTCGCGTTTGCATCGGAAACACAAACGTTAACTGACAGCGAGGCCCGCTTCTGACAAAATAGCGTCATCCCCTTTGACTTGAAGTAACAGATGGAATCTTCTCTCTGATGGCAGCAAAGATTATTGACGGTAAAACGATTGCGCAGCAGGTGCGATCTGAGGTTGCTCAAAAAGTTCAGGCACGCGTCGCAGCAGGACTTCGCGCTCCCGGCCTGGCTGTGGTGTTGGTCGGCAGCAATCCGGCCTCACAGATTTATGTCGCAAGCAAACGTAAAGCGTGCGACGAAGTGGGGTTCGTCTCCCGCTCCTATGACCTGCCAGAAACCACCAGCGAAGCCGAACTGCTGGCGCTTATCGATACTCTGAATGCAGATAACACGATTGACGGTATTCTGGTGCAGTTGCCTTTACCGGCAGGTATCGACAACGTTAAAGTGCTGGAGCGTATCGCGCCAGATAAAGACGTAGACGGTTTCCATCCTTATAATGTCGGTCGTCTGTGCCAGCGTGCGCCACGCCTGCGTCCCTGTACGCCCCGCGGTATTGTGACGCTGCTTGAGCGTTACAATATTGATACCTACGGCCTGAATGCGGTGGTCATTGGCGCGTCCAATATCGTTGGACGCCCGATGAGCATGGAGCTGCTGCTGGCTGGCTGTACGACTACCGTTACGCACCGCTTTACCAAAGATCTGCGTCACCATGTCGAGCATGCTGATTTGCTCATTGTCGCCGTAGGTAAACCGGGCTTTATTCCCGGCGAATGGATTAAAGAAGGCGCAATTGTGATTGATGTCGGTATTAACCGTCTGGAAAATGGCAAGGTCGTTGGCGACGTCGTGTTTGACGAAGCCGCGGCGCGCGCGTCATACATCACGCCAGTACCGGGCGGCGTCGGCCCGATGACGGTCGCCACGCTTATCGAAAACACGCTGCAGGCGTGCATTGAATATCACGATCCACAAGGAAAATAACATGGCGACATTCTCTTTAGGCAAGCACCCGCACGTCGAGCTGTGCGATCTGCTCAAGCTGGAAGGCTGGAGCGAAAGCGGCGCGCAGGCGAAAATCGCCATTGCCGACGGGTTGGTGAAGGTTGATGGCGCGGTTGAAACGCGTAAACGCTGCAAAATTGTCGCCGGGCAAACCGTTAGCTTCGAAGGCCAAAGTGTGAACGTCGTGGCCTGATACAGAGTGCCGGATAGCGACGCAAAGCGTCTTATCCGGCCTGATTATGCTGTCTTTTCAGATAATCATCCACTTAATCCTCTGCGTTCCAACTGCTAGCATGGCTATTTCCCTGTGAACCATCGCTATGCCTACCGTTATCACCCACGCCGCCGTTCCCCTGTGTTTTGGCGCAGGCTTAGGCCTGAAAGTTATCCCTCCTCGCCTGCTGTTTGCCGGTGTTGTGCTGGCGATGCTCCCCGATGCCGACGTGCTGGCCTTTAAATTTGGCGTCGCCTACGGCAACGTGTTCGGCCATCGCGGATTTACCCACTCTTTACTTTTCGCATTCGTCCTCCCCCTGTTGTGCGTACTCGCGGGACGACGATGGTTTCGAGCGGGGCAGGTGCGCTGCTGGCTGTTTTTAACCGTTTCATTGTTGTCGCACAGCCTGCTGGATTCGATCACCACGGGTGGTAAAGGCGTCGGATGGCTGTGGCCGTGGTCAGATGAACGTTTTTTTGCGCCCTGGCAGGTGATTAAAGTCGCGCCTTTCGCGCTTTCAAGCTACATCACGCCGTATGGACATCAGGTCATTCTCTCAGAATTGCTGTGGGTGTGGTTGCCGGGAAGTATTTTAGTGTTATTTCTACGGGTACTTAAAACGCATATTAAAAGGAATCAATATGAATAAAATGACATTCGCCGCCGCGGTCATCTGTTTCTCATTTTCCCACGCCAGCTATAGCGAAGAAATGTCTGCCACTGGCTGGTATGCGGCATCGTCTGCGGTTGTCAGCGTGGGCAGTTCCGCACTGGTTAGCGGAATTATACTCTCCCCCGTACTGCTGCCGCTCAACCTGAGCATTGGATCTGTTGTCGAAAATAAAAAGCAAAAAACCGCGCTGTTAACCACTAAGTCCCCCGATAACAAAGACATTAAAATGCAAGTTCCGCTACATGTCGTCAAAGAAGGCAACCTCAAAGCAGGTGATAAAGTCACTCTGGAAAAAACGCAGGAAGGCACCGGCGCTTATTTGAAAAAAGAGGGCAAAGTCCTTGCCCATATGGTAAATCAGGACGACGCAGGACTTTCCAGCAACCAGACGGTACCGGCCAAATGAAGCGGTTCGCGTTTGCCCTGTGGCTCAGCGCAATCTCGCTCAACGCTTATGCAGACAGTGCTAACTGTCACCAAAAAGCAAACACGCCGGAGAGCATCGCAGCGACAATGGATCAGGCGTTACAACTCAAACAGCAGCTTAACAGTCAATCCGATCCGGTCGTCATTCTGGTTCGCCAAGGGCAAGATATGTCGAGCCGACATTTAACCTGGTCACATGCTGGCTATGCCATGCGCCAGCCAAACGGAGACTGGCGGGTTTACCATAATCTGAATACTTGCGGAACCGCTGAATCAGCGCTCTATATACAAGGTCTGTATGAGTTTCTGGCTGATGACCTGGTGAATCAGAGCATTGCCGTTTTGCGCCCGCGTTCAGATATCGCGACGGCATTACAAACGCTCTTACATAGCGCTATCAAACTCAATCTCTTCCACAGTCCCCGCTATAACCTGATTGCGTGGCCTTTTTCCGGCCCTTATCAGAATTCGAATGGCTGGCTTCTCGAAGTGTTTGCGCGAGCAAACGATGCGCAGGTTTGGTCACGTAATGATGCCCGCCGCTGGTTGCAGCTTCAGGGTTATCAACCCTCTATCGTTAGTGCTGGCACTTTTGAACGATTAGGCGCAAAACTGTTCACCCCTAACGTTTTCACCGACGATCAGCCAGCAGAATTGCTGCGAAAAGGAAATGTGGGGCTGAACAGCGGCGACAGCGTCATCCGCTTTATTGCCCATTACAGCCGGGCAATGTCCGGGTGTGAACATCAGAATCTGGGGGAGTCGGTGTGTGTTTATCTTTCGCCCGGCGCGAAAAAATAAAAAACAGGCCGTTCTATGCAAATAGAGCGGCCTGTAAAAGCGCTTACTTACGCCGCCAGGTGGTGCCCTGCGGGCCATCTTCCAGAATAATACCCATTTCAGTGAGACGATCGCGCGCCGCGTCCGCCGCCGCCCAGTCTTTCGCTTTACGGGCATCCAGACGCTGTTGAATCAAGGCTTCAATTTCCGCGACTTCACCGTCATCCGCCTGCGCGCCGCTTTGCAGGAAAACATCCGGCTCCTGCTCCAACAGTCCCAGCACGCCGGAAATCTTCCGCAGATGAGACGCCATCGCATTCGCGGCGGTCATATCTTCGCCCTTCAGACGGTTGACTTCACGCGCCATATCAAACAGGACGGAGTAGGCTTCCGGCGTGTTGAAATCGTCATTCATCGCTTCCACGAAACGCGCTTCAAACGCCTCGCCGCCCGCCGGGGCCGCTGATTTATCCGTTCCACGCAATGCAGTGTATAGCCGCTCCAGCGAGGCGCGCGCCTGCTTGAGGTTCTCTTCGCTGTAGTTCAGTTGGCTACGGTAATGCCCGGACATCAGGAAGTAGCGCACGGTTTCCGCATCGTAGTATTTCAGCACGTCGCGCACGGTAAAGAAGTTGCCCAGCGATTTGGACATCTTCTCGCGATCCACCATCACCATACCGGAGTGCATCCAGTAGTTGACGTATTCGCCGTCATGCGCGCAGGTGGACTGGGCAATCTCGTTTTCATGGTGCGGGAACATCAGATCGGAACCGCCGCCGTGAATATCAAAATGGTTGCCCAACTGCTTGCAGTTCATCGCCGAACATTCAATGTGCCAGCCCGGACGCCCTTCGCCCCACGGCGACGGCCAGCTCGGCTCGCCCTCTTTCGACATTTTCCACAGCACGAAGTCCATCGGGTTACGCTTCACGTCAACGACATCCACGCGAGCGCCCGCCTGAAGCTGCTCAAGATCCTGACGGGAAAGCTGCCCATAGGTCGGATCGGTCGGTACATCGAACATCACATCGCCGTTATCCGCCACATAGGCGTGCCCTTTCTCGATTAAGGTGCGGGTGAGCTCGATAATTTCCTGAATATGGTGCGTCGCACGCGGCTCGCTGTCCGGACGCAGAATATTCAGCGCGTCGAAGTCCTGATGCATTTCCGCAATCATTCTGTCGACCAGCGCGACAAAACTTTCGCCATTTTCATTGGCGCGTTTAATAATTTTATCGTCGATATCGGTAATGTTACGCACATACTTCAGCTTATAACCGAGAAAACGCAAATAGCGCGCGACAACGTCAAAAGCGACAAACGTGCGTCCGTGGCCAATGTGGCAGAGATCGTAAACGGTGATACCACACACGTACATGCCGACTTCCCCGGCATGAATGGGTTTGAATTCCTCTTTTTGGCGCGTCAGTGTATTAAAAATTTTTAACATCGAAGATTCCGTATAGACGTGTGTGGGTAATAATCTCCGTATGATACATATTATTCGTAATCGAAGCAGCACACTTTGCAAGGTGATCGCAGCTTACGGTTATGCTATAACAAGCCCCTATATGTGCCCCATTGCGGGCTAAAGCACCACTCTCTTGGAACAGGATGCAAAAATGGTTACTTTCCACACTAATCACGGCGATATCGTAATCAAAACCTTTGATGATAAAGCGCCTGAAACAGTTAAAAACTTCCTGGACTACTGCCGCGAAGGTTTTTACAACAACACCATTTTCCACCGTGTGATTAACGGTTTTATGATTCAGGGCGGCGGCTTTGAGCCGGGCATGAAACAGAAAGCCACCAAAGAGGCGATCAAAAACGAAGCCAACAATGGTCTGAAAAATACCCGTGGTACGCTGGCGATGGCGCGTACTCAGGCGCCACACTCGGCTACCGCGCAATTCTTCATCAACGTGGCAGACAACGACTTCCTGAACTTCTCCGGCGAAAGTCTACAGGGCTGGGGCTACTGCGTCTTTGCGGAAGTCGTAGAAGGTATGGACGTGGTAGATAAAATCAAAGGCGTCGCCACTGGCCGTAGCGGTATGCACCAGGACGTACCAAAAGAAGACGTCATCATTGAAAACGTGACCGTCAGCGAGTAATCGTGGCGACACTGTTTATTGCAGACTTGCATCTGCAAACGGAAGAACCGGCGATCGTCGCCGGTTTTCTGCGTTTTTTAGCCGTAGAAGCTCGTCAGGCCGACGCGCTGTATATTCTTGGCGATCTCTTCGAGGCCTGGATTGGCGACGACGACCCCAACCCGCTACATCGTGAAATGGCCGTTGCCATTAAATCGCTGGTTGATTCCGGCGTCCCCTGCTTCTTTATTCATGGTAATCGCGACTTCCTGATTGGCAAACGCTTTGCCCGCGAAAGCGGCATGACGCTACTGCCGCAGGAAAAGGTACTCGACCTGTATGGCCGCAATGTGTTGATTATGCACGGCGATACGCTCTGTACCGATGATGCCGGTTATCAGGCGTTTCGCGCCAAAGTCCATAATCCGTGGGTTCAACGGCTGTTCCTTACCCTGCCGCTGTTTATCCGCCGCCGTATCGCCGCCAGAATGCGCGCCGGCAGTAAAGCCGCCAACAGCAGCAAATCGCTGGATATTATGGACGTCAATGCGCAGACCGTCGTCGCCGAAATGGAAAAACACCGCGTACAGTGGCTGGTTCACGGTCACACCCACCGCCCGGCAGTGCATGAACTTTCCGTCAACGACCAGCCCGCGTTCCGCGTGGTGTTAGGCGCATGGCATCATGAAGGTTCAATGGTAAAAGTCACGCCGGACAACGTTGAGTTAATCGCCTTCCCCCTGTAAATGTTCGTCGAATTGTCCGTTACGGCGCACACGCAACCGTTTTCCTTGCCTGATTATCATGCTATTCTTTGACACCTCAAAAGCAGCGTGTCCCGCACCACAGGAGTTTTAAGACGCATGTCTTCCCGCAATAATCCGGCGCGTGTCGCCATCGTGATGGGGTCCAAAAGCGACTGGGCTACCATGCAATTCGCCGCCGAAATTTTTGAAATTCTGGATGTCCCGCACCATGTAGAAGTGGTTTCCGCCCATCGCACCCCCGATAAACTGTTCAGCTTCGCCGAAACGGCGGAAGGGAACGGATATCAAGTGATTATTGCCGGCGCGGGCGGCGCGGCGCACCTGCCGGGAATGATTGCGGCAAAAACGCTGGTCCCGGTACTCGGCGTGCCGGTACAAAGCGCTGCGCTAAGCGGCGTGGATAGCCTTTACTCCATTGTGCAGATGCCGCGCGGCATTCCGGTGGGTACACTGGCGATCGGTAAAGCCGGTGCGGCTAATGCCGCCCTGCTCGCCGCGCAGATTCTGGCGCAACACGACGCGGAACTGCATCAGCGCATCGCCGACTGGCGCAAAGCGCAAACCGATGAAGTTCTGGAAAATCCCGATCCGCGGGGGACGCTATGAAGCAAGTTTGCGTTCTCGGCAACGGACAACTGGGCCGAATGCTGCGCCAGGCGGGCGAACCGCTGGGTATCGCCGTCTGGCCGGTTGGTCTGGATGCAGAGCCTACCGCCGTTCCGGTACAGCAGAGCGTCATTACCGCAGAGATTGAGCGCTGGCCGGAAACTGCGCTTACCCGCGAGCTGGCGCGCCACCCGGCCTTCGTCAATCGTGATGTATTTCCGATCATCGCCGACCGTCTGACACAAAAACAGCTTTTCGATAAACTGGGACTCGCGACCGCGCCGTGGCAGCTGCTGACCAGCGCCGACGAGTGGTCCGGCATCTTTGACCGTCTGGGCGAACTGGCGATTATTAAGCGTCGCGTTGGCGGCTACGATGGTCGCGGGCAGTGGCGTCTACGCGCGGACGAAACCGGGCAACTGCCGGATGACTGCTATGGCGAATGTATTGTTGAGCGCGGTATCCATTTTTCCGGCGAAGTGTCGTTAGTCGGCGCGCGCGCTCATGACGGCAGTACCGTGTTTTACCCGCTAACGCACAATTTGCATCAGGACGGCATCTTGCGGACCAGCGTCGCGTTCCCACAGGCGAACGCCGAACAGCAGGCGCAGGCGGAATCGATGCTGTCAGCAATTATGCAGGCGTTGAACTACGTCGGCGTAATGGCGATGGAATGTTTTATCACGCCGGAAGGCCTGCTAATCAATGAACTGGCGCCGCGCGTGCATAACAGCGGACACTGGACGCAAAATGGCGCCAGCATCAGTCAGTTTGAATTGCATTTGCGCGCGATTACCGGCCTGCCGTTGCCCGCGCCGGTGATTAACGCCCCGTCGGTGATGATCAACCTGATCGGCAGCGAGCTGAATTACGACTGGCTGAAGCTGCCGCTGGTACATCTGCACTGGTATGATAAAGCGGTACGTCCGGGGCGAAAAGTCGGCCATCTGAATCTGACCGACAGCGATACGTCACGTCTTAGCGCCACCCTGGAAGCGCTCTCTCCGCTCCTGCCGGGCGAATACGCCAGCGGCATTATCTGGGCGCAAAGTAAGCTTGAATAAACAGCGTGGGCGGCGCATTCTCTGTCGCCGCCCGTCGCGATCACAGACAGATGCAGGTTCCCGCTCTGCCCGCCAGGGTATCGTCAATACGCGACAGCGCGCCAATCCATGCTGGCTTTCCGCACCGCTTCACATATCCGCTTACCGCGGTCACCTTCGGTCCCATCGCGCCATCGGCTTTGGCAAACGGCGCCAGCTCATCGGGCGAAGCCTGACGAATAGCGCGCTGTTGTGGCGTTCCCCAATGTTCATACACCGCATCCGCATCCGTCAAAATGATCAGACCATCGGCCGCTATCTGCTCCGCCAGCAATGCCGCCGCCAGGTCTTTATCTATCACCGCCTCGACCCCTTCGCCCTCGCCAGCAACAGGTACCCCGCCACCGCCGCTGCAAATCACCACATGGCCCTCTTTTAGCAATAACTCAATAGCGGCGCTTTCGATAATCTGACGCGGCGCCGGGGAAGCGACGACACGGCGCAGATATTTTCCATCACGTTTCATATGCCAGCCATAAGTCGCTTCCAGCGCCATTTGCTCTTCTGGCGAATAAACGGGACCGATAAACTTTTCCGGTTCAAGAAAAGCAGGATCGTCCGCCGATACCTTTATTCGCGTTAATACCGCAGTCACCGGCGGCATATCGGGTTCAAGCGCCAGACGCTGCGCCAGCATATAGCCGATCATGCCCTGACTTTCCGCTACCAGCACATCCAGCGGATAAGGCTCAACGGCTTTCCAGGCAAGGTTCTGTAAAGCCAACAGGCCGACCTGGGGGCCGTTGCCATGTACTATCGCCAGCCGATACGAGCGGGCAAGTCGCGCCAGCGCAGGCACCGCGTCGGCAATATTGCGATATTGATTCTCTGCCGTTAGCGCTTCTCCGCGCTGCAATAATGCGTTGCCGCCAAGAGCAACTACCAACGTTTTCATTCCCTATCCTTTTACTATTTGTTGTCCAAGCCAGAACCCCAGCAGCGTATCCGCGCCAGAGGTGTGCCCCAGCGCCAGCAGTCCGTCAATCGCCGTTTCTGTGCGAACATCTCGTCGCAGCGCATGAATAAAGTGGAGTAAAGGCGACGCGAAATAACCCATAGCCGCATAGCGTAAATAGCTAACGCTCACGAGCGTCGTCGCCCGATCAAGGCTGCCGGATTGGGCAAAAAAATTACGCCCGGCGCGTTCATCTATGGCGCCAAAATACCAGGCCGCCAGCAACATTCCCGTCAGCGTGTCGTCATGACTGGGCGTTAAGCCCGGCCCTTTACCCAGCCATAGCCGCCAGTCAGTCGCAGCACCTGCAAGCGCCGACTGAAAGCAGTGACAAAACTGGCGAAGTTCCGGACATAGAGGCTGAGCTGCGGCGACGGTTAACGGCCCAAACAGTCCCGTCTCCTCACTACGCTGCATGTACGTCGCGTTAAGACGCGGCGACGCAAGATAGCGTGGAACCCGCAGCGAACAGCGCCTCTCCGGCTCGCATAAAAGAAACTCGCCAATCTGAATACCGGCAGCGGTTGACTGCGGTTTTTCGCCATCGGTGAGCACATCGCGCAATGCGTCAAAATCGCCGCCGCGCAGTATCCACCCTCCCGGACTGAAGCCGCTCCCCCGACGGTGAAGCGTTAATAACTCACCGCTTTTCGCCACAAAATTAATAGAGCGACGCCATACCCCTGACATCTGCCAGGGTTGCCGATAATCCGCCGATTGTCGGCTTGCCATAAGAGGATGGATACGTTTCATGAGGCGCTCTCTTAACTTACGCCCATGCTTTCCGCCAGCGCTTCCAGCGCCTGCTCGAAACAGGCCAGCGGCGCACGGACGGTTCCCGCGCCAATCTGTCCAATCCCCGCCTCTTTATGCGCGATACCCGTGTTAATCAGCGGCGTAATTCCGGTCTCGACCACGCGGCGGATATCCAGTCCCAGACAGGCCCCCTGAAAATCCCAGCCGGGGATTTGTAGCTGCATGTTGCGTTCGAGATAAATTTCAGCCATCTCTTCAGAAACAGATTTCGCCGCTTCCATTCCCCCGGCACCGACAAAACGCGTTACGCCAGGCGCGGCAATCATCGCAGCGCCGCCAATACCAAACGTTTCAGTAATGGCGCTGTCGCCCATGTCCGGGTTGGCCTGATCCTGCGAAAAACCGGTAAAAAATAGCCCCTGTGGCGTATTAACAGGCGCGGTGAACCAACGGTCGCCCAGACCGCTAACCCGAATGCCAAACATATCGCCATTGCGGGTCATCGCCGTCACAATACTGCCGGCGCGAATCTGCGCGCCCGCGTCCATGGCGGCTTTACAGTAGGCCATCGCCAGATTAAGGAAGAATTGATCGGTGACGCTCAGAAAATCCATCACTTCCGCTATCTGCTGCTTATCGTGTTCCAGACGGGCGATATGCGGCGCCAACGTGCGCATCAGCAATGCGGAAGAAGCGATATTGCGCTGGTGGAATTCATCTCCCATCGTAATGCCCTGCGCCATCATTGCGGTCAGGTCGAGGCCCCGCTCCAGACGTCCCAGCGCCGCGCTTAATACCGGCATCAGCACATCACGCATCCAGCGCAAACGTTGCTGAACATCCTCGCCATAGGCGCCGAAACGCATCACTTTGCCGATCCCTTCGTTGAGATTGCAGTACGCGCGATTGCCGTCGGTGATATTTTCCACGACCAGCATCGGCATACTGGCTGAGGTAATACCGCCCATCGGCCCCACGGCGTTAACGTGATGGCAGGGAATAAAGTTGACCTTTCCCTGCTCTAACAGCGCGAGCGCGCTCATTTCATCTTTGGCCCATCCTTCAAACAGACATGCGCCGATACAGGCCCCTTTCATCGGGCCGGTCATCTCTTGCCAGCGCATCGGCGGGCCGGCATGAAGAAGCGTTTTCCCCTGATTGAGCACGCTAATTAATGAAGAAGCTGGCTTCACATCCAGCCAGTGCGGACGTGCGCGACGAATTTGTTCGATGACTGCAGCGTTGGCTTGCGCCACTGATGTAAACATGGGAACCCCTTATTGCAAACGTTCTAACAGACGAGCCAGTTTTTTATTACCGCCAGCGACAGGCGCCCACTGGTAGTGCACCACGGGCATACCGGCAGCCTGTAAATCCAGCGCGAAGCTACGTAACCCGGCATTAATCACCGCTACCGCTTCCAGTAACCGGGGAGCTGATGGATGAGTGGAAGAGAGAGTGGGTCGAATCAGTTCCGCGGCCAACAGAGTGGCTTCGGGAAGAGAATCCACTACCGTGATGCCGGCATCTTCGAGCGCGGCGATTTGTTGCGAGCGGCACTGAGGATCGCGTTCCGTTCCGGTGACGGTTGCGATGGCGAACAGCGGCTGATCGCTGGCGCGTGCGGCGCATGCCTTCTGCCAGGCCTGAATCAGCGATGCGGCGGGATCGGCGGTCGCGCCAAAACCAATAACGACGTCCACTAATAACACGCGTACCTGCGGCTGCGCGCCAAGCCCGGCGATAAGCTGATTACGTAACGCCGGGTCGATCATCGGATGTGGTCGCCCAACGGTATAAAAGTCATCGCCCAGATCGATAATCTGGTGGCCGTCAGCGTCAAGCATCATGCCATGGTGATGTTCCGTATCCGCCGCGACGCCCAGATAGCCGGCCAGTAGCCCCGCCGCTTCCGCCGCCAGCGTTCCGCCGGTATAGAGACCACGAATCACGCCGCCTGTTGAAACCATTTCTTTACGCTGCGACGTCACGCGAGACAATAAACATGCCAGTCGGGCGGCTTCATCCAGCGTCGAGGCAAACCAGACGTTTTCCTCACGCGCAACGGGGGAGGAAAACCCTAAGAACAGCGCTACAACGGGTTTCCCGGTGGCTTTCATCGCCGCGATAATATGCTGACGAACCGCATCGGCAGGCGGTTTGGAGACAAAGGCCAGCACCTGGCTCTTTTCATCCGCGCTGAGTATGTCCAGTGCCGTTAGCGCGCTGATCCCGCCGACCTCGGCGCTCAAATCGCGTCCGCCAAGCCCGATGGCATGGGTAATCCCTTCCCCCGCCAGCGCAATCTGTGAACAGAGCTCCTGAATACCGGTGCCGGAAGCGCCAATCACCCCGATGTTGCCCTCTGGCATGACGTTAGCGAAAGCCAGCGGCGTATTGGCGATCATAGCGGTGCCGCAATCCGGCCCCATGACCAGCAGTCCTTTATCACGCGCCCGGCGTTTTAGTCTGATTTCGTCGTCCAGCGTGACATTATCGGAGAAGATCATCACGTTCAACGAACGATCCAGCGCCTGCTCCGCCAGTTCCGCCGCATATTCGCCGGCCACCGATACCAGCGCCAGATTCGCCTCTGGCAGTTTCTGACAGGCGCTTTCCCAGCGTCTGACCTGGATTAACGACTGGCTGCCGCTGCTTCCCTGCGCCAACTGCTGCAATGCTTCTTCGAGCTGTTGCACAATCACTTGCGTAATGCCGTCATCTACCGCTTCGGTACGAATCGCCACGCAAATGTCATTGGGCGTAGCGCCATGAAAATCGTCATGCCAGAAACCGGTAGTTTCCAGCAGCGACTTATTCGCAGGCGTACCCATCATTACCGATACATCATCAACATTTTCGGACTCACTCAGCTTTCGAGAAATAATCATTAAGCTGACAGAGTCCTGAAAACACCCTTTTTTAATAAAGGCGTGGATCATAACAACTCCTTAATAATTGCACCCATTGCAATTGCACGAGCAGTGTTAATGTGCGCTTCACGGTATATATCCGGGAGGGTAAATAGAGTGATTAACGTCACATCAAATTTATTAACAAAAGAATTCAAACAACGGCTAAAGGATTAGTTATGATTTTCTAAAAAAGCTTTTTATTTAAGCAAAAAGATAAAACCCGCCTGATTATCAAATAAATTCTAATTATATTTTTTTGCCTGTCTGGATCACATAATCATTTTATTTTCCCGGTATGTTAATCGCAGTCATGCTTCACACCGTCGTTAAAAAGGAAGACAGATGAAAATCAGTCGGGAAACACTCCATCAGCTTATCGAAAATAAGCTTTATAAAGCCGGGCTAAAACGTGAGCACGCCGCCACCGTCGCCGACGTACTGGTTTATGCAGATGCCAGAGGTATTCACTCACATGGCGCCGTACGCGTTGAATATTATGCCGAACGAATTTCAAAAGGCGGCACCAACCGGGAGCCGACGTTCCGCATTGAGAATACCGGTCCCTGTACGGCGATACTGCATGCCGATAATGCTGCCGGACAGGTCGCAGCCAAAATGGGAATGGAGCATGCTATTGAAATAGCCAAAAAAAATGGCGTCGCGGTTGTCGGCATTAGCAGAATGGGCCATAGCGGCGCCATCTCTTATTTCGTCCGCCAGGCTGCTCGCGAAGGCCTGATCGGTCTGTCTATCTGTCAGTCCGATCCTATGGTCGTGCCGTTTGGCGGGGCGGATATTTACTATGGCACTAATCCGCTGGCCTTTGCCGCGCCGGGCGAAGGCGACGACATCATTACCTTTGATATGGCCACCACCGTGCAGGCCTGGGGAAAAGTCCTCGATGCACGGTCCCGCAATGAGTCCATTCCGGAGAATTGGGCCGTTGATAAAAACGGCGCGCCGACACATGATCCTTTTGCCGTCAATGCGTTATTACCCGCCGCAGGCCCGAAAGGTTACGGCCTGATGATGATGATCGATATTCTGTCCGGTATTCTACTGGGGCTGCCGTTTGGCCGCCAGGTCAGTTCGATGTATGAAGATTTACACGCCGGACGCAATTTAGGACAACTTCATCTGGTCATTAATCCGGCGTTCTTTTCTTCCTGTGAATTATTCCGCAAACATATTAGTCAGACCATGCAGGAACTCAATTCCGTGAAGCCCGCCCCCGGTTTTAAACAGGTTTATTATCCTGGACAGGATCAGGATATTAAACAGAAAAATGCCGATATGAATGGTATCGATATTGTCGATGATATTTATCAATATCTGATTTCCGATGCCCTCTATCTCAAGTCATACGAAACAAAAAATCCCTTTGCCCAATAATTATTGAAACAGGAATTTTCTATGATAAAGCATTTTCGCCACGCGATAGAAGAAACATTGCCCTGGCTCTCTTCCATTGGAGCCGATCCTACGGGTGGAATGACGCGTTTACTTTATTCGCCTGAGTGGCTGGAAACACAGCAGCAGTTTAAAAAGCGAATGGCAGAAAGCGGTCTGGAGACACGCTTTGATGACGTCGGAAATTTATATGGCCGCCTTTGCGGCACACAATTTCCGGAGCAGGTGATTTTAAGCGGTTCGCATATTGATACGGTCGTCAACGGCGGCAATCTGGACGGGCAATTCGGCGCGCTTGCCGCCTGGCTGGCGCTCGACTGGCTAAAAGCGACCTACGGCGCGCCGCTGCGCACCGTCGAGGTAGTGTCAATGGCTGAGGAAGAAGGCAGCCGTTTCCCTTACGTTTTTTGGGGCAGCAAGAACATTTTTGGCCTGGCGAATCCTGAAGAGGTACGCCATATCCAGGACGCCAAAGGCACAGGCTTTGTCGACGCTATGCAGGCGTGCGGATTTACCCTTCCCGCCGCGCCGCTCGCTGCGCGAACCGATATCCGCGCCTTTGTTGAATTGCATATTGAGCAAGGCTGCGTTCTGGAGAGCAACGGACAGTCGATTGGCGTCGTCAACGCCATCGTCGGGCAACGTCGCTACACGGTGACGCTCAACGGCGAGTCCAACCATGCAGGCACAACGCCAATGGGCTATCGTCGCGATACGGTGCACGCCTTCAGTCGTATTTGCAGTCAGTCCATTGAAAAAGCCAAACAGCATGGCGATCCCCTGGTATTAACGTTCGGCAAAGTTGAGCCGCAGCCGAATACGGTCAATGTAGTCCCTGGAAAAACCACATTTACAATCGATTGCCGGCATACGGACGCCGCGGTACTTCGCGAATTTACCGAACAGTTGGAAAACGATATGCGCGCCATCTGCGATGAAATGGATATCAGCATCGATATCGATTTGTGGATGGACGAAGCGCCGGTGCCGATGAACGCCGAACTGGTCGCGTCCCTCACCAGGCTGTGTGAAACCGAACAACTGAACTATCGCATAATGCATAGCGGCGCAGGTCATGACGCGCAAATTTTCGCGCCGCGCGTCCCTACCTGTATGATTTTCGTCCCCAGCATTAATGGTATCAGCCATAACCCGGCGGAACGTACCAACATTAATGATCTTGCTGAAGGGGTCAAAACTCTGGCATTAATGCTGCATCAACTTGCCTGGCAAAAATAAGGAGCCATCAATGGGATATCTGAATAACGTCACGGGTTACCGCGATGATTTACTGGCGAACCGCGCCATTGTAAAACACGGTAACTATGCGCTCTTAACGCCGGACGGTCTGGTGAAAAATATTATTCCCGGCTTTGAAAACTGTGACGTCACCATCCTTTCGACGCCGAAGCTGGGTGCTTCTTTCGTCGATTATCTGGTCACCTTACATCAGAATGGCGGCAACCAGCAGGGCTTTGGCGGCGAGGGGATTGAAACTTTTCTCTATGTCATTACGGGAAATATTGAAGCTAAAGCAGAAGGAAAAACATTCTCTTTAACCCAGGGCGGATACCTCTATTGTCCACCGGGCGAGATGATGACCTTTAGCAACGCTCAAACGGAAGACAGCCAGCTATTTTTATATAAACGCCGCTATACTCCTGTCGAGGGGCATGCCCCGTGGTTGGTTTCCGGCAATGCCAGCCAGCTGGAGCGTATTCATTATGAAGGCATGGAAGATGTTATTCTGCTGGATTTCCTGCCTAAAGAGCTGGGCTTCGATATGAATATGCATATTCTGTCGTTCGAACCGGGCGCCAGCCACGGCTATATTGAAACCCACGTCCAGGAACATGGCGCTTATATCCTTTCCGGCCAGGGAGTTTATAACCTCGACAACAACTGGGTGCCGGTGAAAAAAGGCGACTACATCTTCATGGGTGCTTATTCCCTGCAGGCCGGATACGGTGTAGGTCGTGGCGAAGCATTCAGCTACATCTACTCCAAAGACTGTAACCGCGACGTTATGATTTAACGGTGGGCAGCCCTCCTGATTATTTTTATTTAGCTATGTTGGATTTTGCCACGGTGAGAACCGTGGCTTTTTTTATGCTTAACGAGTCCCGATGTCCTGGCCAAGTTTGATGACGCGGGCAATATTACAGGCGCTGTGGTAGAGATTTTGTTCACCGTTCGCCAGAACTTCCGGCAAAGGCGCCAGCCGCGGCAAAATACTGAATACCGCATCAATACCGTGGCGATGGACCACTTCCACGCCGTCGCCCAGTACGCCGGCAATGCCGATAACCGGGACGTGATGCCGTTTCGCCACTGACGCGACGCCTATCGGCGCTTTTCCTCCCGCCGTTTGCGAGTCGATTCGCCCTTCTCCGGTAATCACCAGCGAGGCCTCTTTTACCGCCTCCTCCAGCTTCACCGCCTGCATAACAATCTCAATACCGGGCTTCATTTCCGCTTCCAGGAAGACGATAGCAGCAATCCCCATTCCTCCGGCCGCTCCACCGCCCGGTATTTGAGACATGTCGCGTCCGGTCAGGGCATGTAAAACACGGGCATAATTACGTAATCCATTTTCCAGCGTCTCAACCATTTCAGGCGTCGCCCCTTTCTGCGGACCGAATACCGCCGCCGCGCCGCGTGGCCCCACCAACGGGTTATCAACATCACAGGCGACCTCAATACGACACTCTGAAATTCGCGGATCGCACCCCTGCAGGTCAATGCTCGCCAGGCGCGATAAATTGCCCCCTCCGGCGCCAAGCGGCGTTCCCTGCGCGTCCAGAAAACGCACACCGAGCGCCTGCGCTACTCCCATTCCGCCATCCACCGTGGCGCTGCCGCCGATACCCAGAATAATATGGCGAATCCCCGCGTCCAGGGCGTGACGAATCAATTCGCCGGTGCCGAAACTGGATGCCAGCAGCGGATTACGCGCCTCGGGCGCCACCAGCATCAATCCGCTCGCCGCCGCCATTTCAATAATCGCCGTTTTGCCGTCGCCGGTCAGGCCATAAAATCCGTTTACTTTTTCCCCCATCGGCCCGCTAACGTCCACAGAAACCCGTTTCCCGCCAGTCGCTGCCACCATCGCGTCCACGGTTCCTTCTCCACCATCGGCGATCGGTAAACAGACATAGCGCGCATCAGGAAATACGGTTGAAAATCCCGCTTTAATAGCCTGACAGCATTTATCAGCGCTTAAGCTCTCTTTAAATGAATCTGGCGCAATTACAATCTTCATCATGTCTCCTTGTTTTCTCATGTTATTTAATGCGTTCCCACGGAATAAGATTTTCCATAAGCACTGCCAGTAAGATTCCCACCAGTAATCCGTTGCTAAGCAGAGGACGAATCATCAGTGGAAGATCCTGTAAATAGACCGGAGGAAGCCCCATCAAAAAAATGCCGACAAAAAGCGGTAATGCCAGGCGATAAATATTCCGCGCGGTAAACGTAATTTGCTGGCTAAAAACCAAACCGGAATAAAGTAAAGGTAAATAAGAGACCAGCATAACGGCGCTGCTGATCGCCAGTGGAATAGCGCAAAATAAGCGGGTTAACGGCGTTATAATGGCAACCAGCAGACACAGCGCGCTACCGCAGATAAAGGATTTGCGAGAACTGTCGCCGGTTTGCGTTAATAAACCAATGGAAGACACAAAAGGCGAAAAAGGCACGACCGCGAAAGGCACAGTCACTAACGTCATCAGTCCGGAAATAATAAAGCTTCGGCGATAACGAGAACTGCCCGACCCTTGATGCGGATAAAAGATATCGGTACCGCGGATGGCGCCGTAAGTGTTGCTGATGTTGACTAACCCCGTCATCACCGCCGTCACAATAATGCCCGGCATCAGCGTGCCGTGGCTGCCCAGCGGAAACCATCGCCAGCTTAATTCACCCGGCGGTAAGTGTGATGAAGGAAAGCATAACCGCCATAGCCCCCACCCGACCACGGTCCCTACCAGTAACGCGTAACGGGAGATACGCTGTTGCAGGAAAATAATCATCGCGAGGATAAAACACATCACCGCGACCGCCAACCCAAAGGGGGCCAATTTGATTCTGGCGCTGGTATCGGCAATGCCAAAAGGCAGCCCCAGCATGCCTTTAAAAAATATTGAGGTCAGCTGCGCGCCCAAAAGCAGCATGAAAAAAACCATTACCGCCGGCGTAAACAGGCGAGCCAGACGGTGTCCTAAGCCGCTAATGCCGATAAATATCGTCACCATCGCGGAGATCGCGATCCCGACCGACAGGCTGGAGGCGATATCGTTCAACGGCGTGCCGCGAGACGCCTCGCCAAGCGTAATCGTAAGAATAGCGCCCCACCACAACCCTGTCGGCCCTTCCATAATGGCGCGGCGATGGCCGCAAAATGCCTGAACCAGGCAGGCCAACGCGGTGGTCAAAAAAGCGTATTGTGTGAGCATTAACAGGTTATCAGCGGGAAGATGAAAAGCGGACAGCAAGGTAGGGGGAACCACAACCGTGTTACAGAAAATAAAGAAAAACCACTGAAAGCCGGACAATACACTTTCGCGGTTAATAACAGGGAACATATCCACACCTTAAAATAGAGAATGCCCGTCGTGACGACGGGCATTAAATCACACCGGATTACTGCTGATGTTTAAGGATAAACTGACCTTTTGGCGGCACAGGGAAGCCATGCTCGATGTCATAAATAACATCGCCGCGCAAAATCGTTTTGGTAATACGCGCGCCAATAGTACGGCCAACATACGGACTGACTTTATGGCGATATTCCAGATCTTCATTTTTCAGAACATAGCTGCTGTCAGGCTGAATAAAGACCAGGTCAGCATCTTTGCCGGGGGCAATACGTCCTTTATGTTTCAGACCAAAAATATCGGCGGCGTTGGTCGCCATTAATTTGCCAAACATCGGCAACGACATACCGCGTTTTTGCACCGCTTCATCAAACATGACGTCCATGCAGTTTTGCAGTCCGGCAATTCCGCCCCATGCTTGCATGATATTGCCTGCTTTCATTTCTGGAGGGCATGGAGAGTGGTCGGATACCAGGCAGTCGATTTCGCCGTTAAACAGTTTTTCCCACATCCCTTTCTGGTTTTCCTGGTCGCGAATTGGCGGAGAACATTTTGCCAGGGTGCCAATCTCTTCGAACTGATCGGTGTCGAGGACAAAATAGTGCGGGCACGATTCACAGGTGACATCCTGGCCTTCCTGACGCGCGCGCGTTACTTCCTCTACCCCCTCCGGGCTGCTGATATGGCAAACGTGCAGACGGCAACCTGCCGCTTTCGCCAGATACAGCACGCGACGAATGGCTTCCACTTCAGTAAATACCGGACGTGAGGCGACATAATCATGCGCCGTTACGCGTCCTTCACGTTTAGCTTCCTCGCCCAGCTCATCGCAAATCAGAGCATTTTCGCAATGTACCAGTACCGTCTGGTCCATCTCCCCCAGTTTCTGCGCGCCTTTGTAAAACTGCCAGTCATTAACGTCGCGAAAATCATTATCGATGCCACGATCGCCGCAGGTGGCGACAAAGCACTTGAAGCCGACAACGCCCACTTCGTCCAGCTCATGCAGCCGATCCAGGTTATAAGAGACCAAACCGCCCAACTGCGCGGCGTCGATGGTCAATTTACCTTTTGCCGCGTCAAACTTGAGTTCAATCGTCTCACGATCGACCGTCGCCGGCAGCTGATTGAGCGGCATCTCAATCATCGTGGTAATACCGCCTTTCGCCGCCGCGCGCGTACCGGTTTCATAGCCTTCCCAGTGGGTACGGCCCGGTTCAGAAATGTGGGTATGCGCGTCAACCATGCCCGGCGAAACGATCAATCCCGTCGCATCCAGCACATTTTTCGCTTCCCCCAGGTTCTCGCCAATCGCAGCGATTTTTCCGCCCTGGACGGCGATATCGATAACTCTCGCTTCGTTTTCTAAGATGACAGTACCGTTCTTAATAATTAAATCAAAAGACATAACAAACTCCTTGTATGGATACAGATAGTTTTTAAATAGCGCACACTTCATTAAATACGCTTAATGCTTTTTCAATAGTTAACCTACGAGTTTTTGCTCTCCTGTATTTTCAAAACCCGTGCGTTTCTTCAATAGCGCATAAGCAACGAACGCAACTATTACGCCTACAAACCAGGACACGCGGGATAAAGGCTCCATAAATGGTATAAACTTGCCGCCTAATGACAGAATGACTGCGACCAGGGTGACTGAAAATGCAGTCAGGTTAAATCCATTATCATAATATTTGTAATCACCGCTGGCGGTGTACAGCTCATCAAGATTAATTTTTCCACGCATTACCACAAAATAATGAGCTAACATTACGCCGATTACCGGGCCAAGCATACCGCCGATAATATCGAGGAACAGATAAATACTGTCCTGATTCTCCATTAATTTCCATGGGCAAATCAGTAGACTGATAATACTGGCAATCATTACGCCATTTTTATAGTTAAGCTTTGTCGGGGCAAGCGCCGCAATTTGATACCCCGCAGGTATAATATTACCGGTGGCGTTGGTTGAAATTGTCGTCATCAGAATCACCAGCACCGCAAAGAATGAAGCAAACAGACTGTCCCAACGCTGCACAATATCCAGCACGTTCCAGGTATCCATACCATAATGAATACTGGCTCCGG
Source organism: Salmonella sp. SAL04214 (assembly GCF_046550615.1). NCBI lineage: Bacteria > Pseudomonadati > Pseudomonadota > Gammaproteobacteria > Enterobacterales > Enterobacteriaceae > Salmonella > Salmonella sp. SAL04214. The sequence goes on along the minus strand of NZ_JBGDXT010000006.1, from coordinate 244,104 downwards.
CAATAATGCACACGCTGGCTACGGCGAATAATATATACGCTACGATAAGCCCCAGCGTTTGTCCCAATGCCTGAGCGCGAAATGAATGCGCGTTTTGCGTGAAATCGGACGCGCTCACCGCTGGCGCTGCCCAGACGGCGACTACGGCGTTAATCACCACCAGGAACAGAAAGCCGCTGTGCTCTGCTTTTTGCACGCCTGAAGGCAGATAGTCCAGAATCGGGCCAATGCCGACCAGCGATATTGCCCAAATAGCCATGCCGCCAAAGACAATGTAAATACATGGATTGAGGATAGCGGTAAATTTATTTAATACTTTACCACCGCCAAAACCGATGCCAACGTTAATAATCCAAAAAATTAGAAAAGTAATTAGCCCTGGCAGTGAAAGACCCAGCAGCTTGAAATCTCCACCTAATGTCAGAAATCCTGGCCAGATCTTCCCAATCAAAATAAGAAATGCCAGCGATCCCGCGTAACACTGCAAGCCGAACCACATAATTGCCGCGATTCCCCCTCGCAATAATCCAGGGAATAGCGCGCCGCGGACGCCGTAAGAACCTCGCAATATCATAGCAAAAGGAACGCCATATTTGCTGCCTGCCGCGCCATTCATTACCATCGCCGCCGCAATAAATAATGCGCTGATAATAATGGCCAACATGATATTAAATGTTGATAGCCCCAGTATAAAAAAACCGCCGACCATAACGTAATTTGGCACGTTATGTACAGATCCCATCCATAAGGTGAAATAGTTAAATGCCTTCCAGTTTCGTTGGGTTTCTGTTTTAGGTAATAAGTCTTCGCTATAACCGCGCTGCTGGTATAGCTCTCTTTGATGTTCCATAAATCCCTCTGTTCACGCATCGGATAACGTTGTTATGGGTTTAGCTATGAGGAACAAATAAATATAAAATAAAGAATTAGTAGATATAATTATTTTTAAGCTGAAGCAATACGTTGCGTTGCTTTCTTTTTATATAAAGTGACGACAGCAAAGATCAGTGTTCCGGTGACCACTAAACATGCTGAAATCACAAAACTGATCTCCTTCGACCCCGTTACATCCGAAATAAATCCGGTCAACGTTGGGGCGACAACCGCTGAACTCATGCCAAAGAAATTAAAAAGGCTGAAAGCTCTTCCCAGACTTTTTGCCGAAGCCTGTTCAGATACAAAGGAGATCAGGATCGGGTCTACTGCCATTTTCCCCAGCAAGCCGTATAGCGTCAGGCTGACCATCAGCATCGTGGTATTCGGGGACAAAACCGTAAACGCCAACATTGCTGCCGCCACAATTTCCAGACCGAGAATAACCTTAACTTTACTGTTACGGAATTTATCTGACAGATGGCTAAAAAATAACGCCCCCGGTACGCCAACTACCGCCACCAGCGCTGATGCCAGCCCGATAGCTCCGCCATCAAATCCTCTTTCAGTCTGTAGATAAGAGGGCAGCCAGGTCACTATCAAATAGTAACCGTAGCAGGTACAGAAATAGAGGAAGTAAACGCTACACAATAAACCAGAGAATAAAGGTGCGCGTTTCTCATCTTCCGTAACGGTTTGGGTTTGCTTTTCCGCTTGCGCAGAGTCGCTTTTGGCTTTACCGCGAATGATCAGCGTAAAGACGCACAGCATGATTACTAATATCGCGGCCACGATATACAGTACATTCTGCCAGGCCATGCTCATGTTTTTTACTAATACGCTGGAACCGATTAAGCCAATCCCCATCCCTATAGCCGACCCGCTGTTGATAATCGCGTTGGCTAATGCCCGACGGGCCTGCGGCACGTTTGCCGAAGAGAGTGAATAAGCCGAGCTAAAGAAAGAAGCGCATCCGCCACCTGCCATTAGCGACCCTATATAGATCATGGTCAGGCCATTGGCTTTCGCGATACAGAGTGTACCAATAATAAAAAGCGTAAATCCGGCCATCAGCATGATTTTTTGACCGAATTTATCGACCAATATTCCGCAAGGGATTTGCATACTGCAGTAAGCAAAAAAGTAAAAACTTGCAATGGCGCCTATTTCAGCATTACTTACATTGTCTAAAGATGCCTGAATTTCTGGATAAATTGGCGTAAGCACGGTGCGATAGATCCAAATCGCTACCCAGCCCAGACTCATTACGACAACAATTTGTTTCCAGTAATCAATTCCGGATTTTTTAGTTTCACTCATGTTCTTCACCTTTACAGAGTGTTCCTTGTGAACAGGTATCGCTGCAGCCGCAGCGATACACATAATTAGGACAATTTATGATTGGCCATTAATTCCAGCGCCTGTACCATTGCCGAATGATCAAGCTGGCTCCCGCCATTTGCCGCACAGGTATTGAATAATTCCTGGCAGGTCGCCGTATTCGGTAAATTCAGCGCCAGCGCTTTTGCGCTTTGCAATGCAAGATTAAGGTCTTTCTGATGAAGCGCGATTTTGAAACCAGGCTCGAACGTCCGGTTGATCATCCGCTCGCCGTGAACTTCCAGAATGCGTGAAGAGGCGAACCCGCCCATTAACGCCTGGCGCACGCGTACCGGATCGGCACCTGCTTTTGAAGCAAACACTAAGGCTTCAGAAACTGCTTCAATATTCAGCGCAACAATAATTTGGTTAGCCACCTTACAGGTTTGCCCATCCCCATTGCCGCCCACCAGGGTGATATTTTTTCCCAGGATGTCAAAGAGCGGTTTAACGCGGTCAAAGACTTTCTGCTCGCCGCCGACCATAATCGACAGAGTGCCTTCACGCGCCCCGATTTCTCCCCCGGAAACCGGGGCATCCAGGTAATCAGCGCCCATTTCATTAACGCGCTGGGCAAAACGTTTGGTTTCGATAGGAGAAATAGAACTCATATCGACGATGGTTTTTCCCTGAAGCGATGTTTTAGCGCAACCGTGTTCGCCAAATAACACCTCTTCAACCTGCGGCGTATCCGGCACCATTATGAAGATGATGTCTGCAAATTCAGTTACCTGACGTGCAGTCTCAACATTTACCGCCCCCAGCGAGAGCAGTTCGTCCGCGACCGGACCAATAGTCGTAACGTGTAATTGATGACCGGCGCGTGCCAAATTGATAGCCATTGGCGAGCCCATAATTCCCAGGCCAATAAATCCCAGTTTCATATACAACCTCTTTTATTGCTTTCGGTGTTTCCAGATTCAGGCAACACAATCCCCTTCCAACACAGTGGAAAAAAAAGCGCTGCCCGAATTATTCTGCGTTTTAACGGTACTGATTAATCCACGATAATCCCGCTTCCGTGGTAGTCAGTGGTTTATATTCACAGCCAACCCAGCCATCATAACCAGACTGTTTAATGACATTAAAAATAAAGTCATAATTAATTTCCCCGGTCCCCGGCTCGCCGCGACGCGGGTTATCAGCAATCTGTAAATGGCCTATTTTATCGGCCCATGCCGTCATGGTTTGCGTTAATTCCCCTTCCATGCGTTGCATGTGATAAATATCATACTGAATTTTGATATTATCGCTGCCGATATCCTTAATTAAGGCTAACGCCTGTTGAGTGCCGGTGAGATGGAATCCCGGCATATCAAAGTGATTAATAGGTTCGATAAGTAATAAAATGTCTTCTGTCGCCAGCATATTTGCCGCATAGCGCAGGTTTTCGACCAACGTGTCGTGGATCTCCGTTGCGGAGAATCCTGACGGCGTTTTACCCACCAGACAATTTATTTTCTTATTGCCTAACGCACGTGCATAACGGATTGCGGCCGCTACGCCATCGCGAAACTCTTCTTCGCGCCCAGGAATACAGGCAATTCCACGTTCGCCAGTCGCCCAGTCGCCAGCCGGTAAATTATGTAACGTATGTTCCAGATTATTATCCCTGAGCTTACGTTTTAACACTTCGATGTCGTTATCGTAGGGAAACATGAATTCCACGCCGCGAAATCCCGACAACGCCGCTTTATCAAAGCGTTCCAGGAAATCATATTCCGTAAACAGCATAGAAAGATTGGCAGAGAAACGTAACATCGATTACCTCCCTTACTCATATTTCATAAAACAGGTTTCTGTTGGCGCATCTTTCGCACTATCCGCAACCTCTTCAAACTCGGTTACGTTATCCAGTTCGCTGCCCATGGAAATATTGGTTACGCGTTCCAGAATGACTTCCACCACCACCGGAACGCGATATTGCGCCATTAGCGCTTTGGCTTGTTCAAATGCAGGCGCAATATCTTCCGGTTTAAAGACACGAATGGCTTTACAGCCTAACCCTTCCGCCACTTTTACATGGTCAACGCCATAGCCATTCACTTCGCTGGAGTTGATATTTTCAAAGGCGAGCTGTACGCAGTAGTCCATGTCAAATGCGCGTTGCGACTGGCGAATCAGACCAAGATAAGCGTTGTTAACCAGCACATGGATATACGGAATGTTAAACTGCGCGCCGACAGCTAACTCTTCAATCAGGAACTGGAAGTCGAAATCGCCGGAAATCGCCACCACATTGCGTTGCGGATCGGCAGCACAAACCCCTAATGCCGCCGGGATTGTCCAGCCAAGAGGCCCCGCCTGGCCGCAGTTGATCCAGTGTCTGTCTTTAAACACATGCAGCATCTGCGCTGCCGCGATTTGCGACAATCCAATGGTGGTGACATAGCACACATCGCGACCAAAGGCTTTGTTCATCTCTTCATAGACGCGCTGCGGCTTCACTGGCACGTTGTCAAAGTGGGTTTTACGCAGCAAAGTCCGTTTACGCTGCTGGCATTCGTCCACCCAGGTCTTCCGGCATGGCAAACGCCCCGCTTTTTGCATCTCCTGCGCGACATCGATCAGCAACGTTAGCGCCGCTTTGGCGTCAGAAACGATGCCCAGATCCGGGCACAACACGCGACCAATTTGCGTCGGTTCAATATCGATATGGATGATTTTTCGCCCCTGAGTATATTTCTCAACGGACCCCGTATGACGGTTGGCGAAACGGTTACCGATGCCAAAAACCATATCGGATGCCAGCAGAGTGGCGTTGCCGTAGCGGTGTGCCGTTTGCAGGCCGACCATCCCCGCCATTAAGGGGTGATCGTCCGGGATACAGCCCCAGCCCATCAGAGTAGGGATCACCGGTACGCTGGTCAGTTCGGCAAACTGCTGCAGCAGTGGCGCGGCGTCGGCGTTAATAACCCCGCCGCCCGCGACAATTACCGGACGCTCGGACTGAATCAGCATCTCCAGCGCCTTTTCAATCTGTACGCGGCTGGCGGCTGGCTTATATACCGGCAGCGGCTCATACATATCCGGATCGAATTCGATCTCCGCAACCTGGACATCAAACGGTAAATCAACCAGCACAGGACCTGGGCGGCCTGAGCGCATCAGATGAAAAGCCTGCTGTAATACGCGTGGCACCAGCGCCGCCTCACGAACCGTCACTGCCATCTTGCTGACTGGTTTTGCAATCGCTTCAATATCGACTGCCTGGAAATCTTCCTTGTGCAGACGCGCTCGTGGCGCCTGACCGGTAATGCATAAAATCGGGATAGAGTCGGCAGAAGCGGAATAGAGCGCGGTGATCATGTCGGTTCCCGCCGGGCCGGAAGTGCCCAGGCAGACCCCAATATTACCTGCCGCCGCACGTGTGTAGCCCTCAGCCATATGCGAAGCGCCTTCCACATGACGCGCCAGTATATGGCGAATGCCTCCATGCTTACGCATTGCAGAATAGAAGGGGTTGATTGCAGCCCCAGGAACGCCGAATGCTGTGGTGATACCTTCTTTTTCCAGCACATACATTGCCGCATCCACGGCTCTCATTTTTGCCATTTTATTGCTACCTCTTTTTATTGGAAAAAGTTTCCAACTTTTAAAAATTTTAAAAAAGTCCCGCTCCAGCGAGCGGGATGCGGCTCAGGCTACAGGGGGTTTTAGCCCAAGCGCCGTACTGATGTCTTTCGCGGTATCCCGTACCAGTTCCCCCTGGCTGATAAAGCGATCTTCCGTCAGCCGGGAAGCCGGTCCCGATATTGAGATAGCGGCGACCACGCTGCCCGCATCGTCATAGATAGCGGAGGCGATACAATTCAGCCCGACAACATGTTCTTCCTGGTCGACGGTGTAGCCCTGTTCACGCGCCTGCTCCAGATTTTTAAGCAGGATAGGTAAATCCACCAGAGTGGTCGGCGTAAACCGCCGCAAACCGGTATTGACGACGATCCCCACCAGCTCTTCTTCGGTGAGCGGGTAAAGCAGCGCTTTTCCGGCGCCGGAAGCATGTAACGGCAGACGACTCCCTAAGGGCGCGCACATTCTGACCATCGATTTGCACTCCTTTTGACCGATTAACACCGCTTCATTACCGTTGCGAATCGCTACGTTGACCGTCTCGCCAGAAAGCAGCATAAGTCGGTGCATAAAGGGCCCGGCTACCGAGAGGACATCGCGATTATGAATATACGCAGAGCCCACATTAAATACGCCTAAACCAATATGCCACCAGCCAAGCTGGCTATCCTGGTACACAAAATCAGCCGCTTGCAGTACCTTTAACAGGCGAAACGTCGTAGAAAGCGGTAAATCCAGGCTGCCGGAAATATCGCTAACTGATGAACTGCCGCCGCTTCTTTCGAGATATTGCAATATCGCTATGCCCCTCTCCAGCGCCTGAGCGCCTTTCTGCGCAGTCGGCTCTGCCTGTCCTGGCCTGCCGCGTCGTCTTACTTCCGTCATATTTACGTTAACTCCGGCCCAAAATATGAGCATAAACAATGAACAATATGTTCATCTTATGCAAGAAGGCCAATAGCGTCACGCAAAACAGAGTTCATGTGTCGGGATACTTTCAACATCACAGTTATCGCTGCCGCCGCGATCCACCGTCAGAAAATCGGTAACCGTCTGCCACGCAAACAGCGGGTGATGCCATACATTACGGTGATAATTGACGCCCTGCCGTCCATTGCTAATAAACGCCCGCAGCGTGGAGAGATCGGGTTTATCATCGCCGAGCGCGACAATAACGACAAAAGCCTCGCCGTTCATCGGCACAAACGCCTGCGTACCTAAAGGATGACGTTCCAGTTCATGTACCACAATAGGCATCGCGGCCGGTTGCGCCCTGTTAATACTGATCAGCGTGCGATCCTGCTCCAGAACTTCAACCTTCGCCAGGTCGTGATATCGCTCAACTAACCCGTTGTTTATATGAAAAAAGTCACGTTCCTGCGTCTCAATAACATCGCCATAAGCGCTGAACGTCTTCTGATCTAACGGTAATACCTCAAGTTTCATTATTTTTCCCTTGTAGCTCGATTCCGTTTAACCGCGGTTTGGACTCTGTCCGGTTTCAATACCATGCAATCTAAAACCTTCGGGATTTAACATCAACATAAAAGTTGGAATATTTTTCCAAAAGTAGATTTAGACCACAAATCAAACATGGCTATTATGTAAAACTACTTAAAAATCATAGGAAAACAATTCTGGTTTTATCAGGATCGTAAGGAGGCGTCTGACGATGTTTGACCCGGAAACACTGCGTACCTTTATCAGCGTTGCCGAAACGGGGAGTTTCTCCAAAGCGGCGGAGCGCCTGTGTAAAACCACGGCAACCATTAGCTACCGCATCAAACTGCTGGAGGAAAATACCGGCGTAGGGCTGTTCTTTCGCACAACGCGAAGCGTCTCCTTGACGGCGGCGGGCTCTCACCTTCTCTCTCAGGCAAAAGACTGGCTTGCGTGGCTGGACAGTATGCCTGACGAGCTACGCCAGGTTAACGACGGCGTAGAGCGTCAGGTCAATATTGTGGTGAATAACCTGCTCTATAGCCCGCAAGCGGTCGCCAGTCTCTTATCGTGGCTTAATGCGCGTTACCCTTTCACTCAGTTTCACTTTTCCCGGCAAATTTATATGGGCGTCTGGGATTCGCTCCTGTATGAAGGTTTTTCGCTGGCGATTGGCGTAACTGGCACCGAGCCGTTGGCTAATACCTTTATGCTCGACCCTTTAGGTTCCGTACAATGGCGTTTTGTGATGTCCGCGGATCATCCTTTAGCTCACGTCAGCGGGCCTCTAACAGAAGCGCAGCTGCGCCGTTTCCCGGCAATTAATATCGAAGACAGCGCGCGTACGCTGACCAAGCGGGTAGCCTGGCGCCTTCCGGGGCAGAAGGAAATTATCGTGCCTGATATGGAAACCAAAATCGCCGCTCATCTGGCAGGCGTCGGTATCGGTTTTGTCCCGCAGCCGCTCTGTCAAACGCTGATCGACAAAAACGAACTGGTGAGCTGTACCATTCCGACGATGCGTCCGCCCTCACCGTTAAGCCTCGCCTGGCATAAATTTGGCGGAGGCAAAGCGGTAGAAGACATTGTGAAATTATTTACCCAACGGCAACCCGAAATAGCCGGTTTTTTATCCATTTTCAACACGGTACGCTGTTAAAAATCAAGCCACTTTGCGAATTGGCGCGTAAAATAGCGCAAAGGATGATTTAAGGTTACGTTTTACGTTATGCAAGACAGACAAAAAGCACAGGACTATCGCGCGCTCCTCCTTGCCGATACGCCTTTAATTGATGTACGCGCGCCGATTGAGTTTGAACAGGGCGCCATGCCGGGCGCTATCAACCTGCCATTGATGATGGATGACGAGCGAGCCGCCGTCGGCACCTGCTACAAACGTCAGGGCGCGGATGCGGCGTTAGCGCTGGGGCATCGGCTGGTTTGCGGCGACATTCGCCAGCAGCGGCTTGAGGCCTGGAAAGCCGCGTATCAACGTTTCCCCAACGGGTATCTGTGCTGCGCGCGCGGCGGTCAGCGGTCACATATCGTACAACGTTGGCTGCAAGAAACAGGGATTGACTGCCCGCTTATTGAAGGCGGCTATAAAGCGCTGCGCCAGACAGCAATTCAGGCGACCTGGCAACTGGCGCAAAAACCGATACTTTTAATTGGCGGCTGTACGGGCAGCGGCAAAACGCAGCTGGTGCGACAACAGCCCAACGGCGTGGATCTGGAAGGTCTCGCGCGTCATCGCGGCTCCTCTTTTGGCCGCACGCTGAAACCCCAGCTCAGTCAGGCCAGTTTTGAAAACAAACTTGCCGTTGAATTGCTGAAAATTAACGCGCGTCAGACGCTAAAAAGGTGGGTACTGGAAGATGAAGGGCGAACGATCGGCGCCAACCATCTGCCTGAGTGTTTACGCGAAAGAATGGCGCAGGCCCCCATTGCGGTAGTGGAAGATCCGTTTGCGCTTCGTCTGGAACGACTGCGTGAAGAGTATTTCATCCGTATGCATCACGACTTCACCCACGCCTACGGCGATGAAGCCGGTTGGCAGGCGTATAGTGAATATCTTCATCATGGACTGTTCGCTATTCGCCGCCGTCTGGGGTTGCAACGCTTTGCCGAACTGACGGACACGCTGGATAGGGCGCTGGCAGAGCAATTATCCAGCGGCAGCACCGACGGCCATATGGCATGGCTGGTTCCGCTACTTAACGAATATTACGACCCAATGTATCGCTATCAACTGGAGAAAAAAGCCGCGAATATCGTTTTTCGCGGCCCATGGCAAGACGTTGCCAACTGGCTAAAAGCGCAATAGCTTATTTTTATTGCCGGCTGACGCTACATTGAGCCAGCTTAGTGTCTGTCGCGCTTGTCGGCACGTTTTGCCAGCCAGTCGCCCAGCATCTGAACGACCTGAACCAGCACAATCAGCGCCACTACGGTAACAACCATCACTTCGGTTTCGTAACGGTAGTAGCCATAGCGAATCGCCAGGTCGCCTACCCCGCCGCCGCCGACAATCCCGGCCATCGCCGAGTAGCCGATTAAGCTTACCAGCGTAATCGTCAGGCCGCGCAGCAGCCCTGCGCTGGCTTCCGGCAACAGTACGGTACAGATAATACGCATCGGACTAGCGCCGAATGCCAGCGCCGCCTCAATAATCCCTTTATCGACTTCACGGAGCGCGCTATCTACCAGGCGTGCATAAAACGCGATTGCGGCCACCGACAGCGGGACGGAGGCTGCAATCGGGCCAATCGTATTGCCCAGCAAAAGCTGCGTTAGCGGCAGTAACAGCACCAGTAAAATAACAAATGGCACCGAGCGGATAATATTCACCAGAACCGAGGCGACGAGATAAATAAAACGGTTCTGCCAGAACAGATGACGATCGGTGACAAAAATCAGAAAACCGAGCGGTAGACCGCCAAGAATCGCCAGCACCGTTGAAATACTCAACATCTGGAAAGTTTCATTGAACGCCAGCGTTAAATCCGGCAATAAATCATCCACGGATCACCTCCACCTGTGCGGTACGTTGACGGATATGCTCCACGGCGGCGGCCACCGCCGTTGGATTATGCGGCGCGGTTAATTGCACCACCAGAATGCCCAACGCGCGTTCGCCGATATATTCAATCTTGCCATGCAGGATATTGACCGCGACGCCAAACTTGATCGCCACCTCCGACAGTACCGGCTGCTCCGCCGAATCGCCGATAAACAAAATTTTCAGCAACTGCCCGGGCAGGTGTTCCCGTAAACGTTCCGGCAGGGTCAAATTAAGGGTATGAGACACCAGTTGCTGTGTGAAAGCATGTTGCGGGTGGGCAAACACATCAAACACCTCGCCCGATTCCACAACCTTACCGCCCGACATCACCGCCACGCGATCGCAAATAGATTTGATCACGTTCATTTCATGGGTGATCAGTACAATAGTAATCCCGAGCTGTGCATTGATCTGTCTGAGCAGGGCCAGAATCGTGGCGGAAGTTTCCAGATCCAGCGCGGAAGTCGGTTCGTCACACAGCAACACATCCGGATGGTTAGCGATGGCGCGGGCTATCCCCACCCGCTGTTTTTGCCCGCCACTGAGCTGTACCGGAAAACGGTTCGCTTTATCGGCAAGGCCCACCAGCGTTAAAATTTCCGCCACCCGCGGCGCGATTTTGCTGCGTTCCCAGCCAGCCGCTTTCAGGCTAAACGCCACGTTTTGCGCCACTGTCCGGGTATGCATTAAGTTAAAATGCTGGAAAATCATACCAATACGCTGCCGCGCCTGGCGTAACGCTTTTCCGTCCAGCGCCGAAATTTCCACGCCGTTGACGTTGACGCGCCCCTGGCTGGGACGCGTTAAGGCGTTCAGGGTACGCAGCAGAGTGCTTTTTCCTGCGCCGCTGGTACCGACAATGCCAAAAATCTCGCCCGCGGCGATATGCAGGCTCACATCATCCACCGCGCGCGTGGGGGTACCGCGACCGGCGGTAAAATCGACACAGACTTTTTCTATTTCAATCATATTCACCTCAGAAATTGGGGATGGCCACCGCTGCGATCAGGGTGTCGCGGTCATCCATTCCGGTTTCTGGAAGGCGCTATAAATATTCTTTGGATCGTCGATGACCGCGCGATAAGTCGGCGATTTCACCGCCTCGACAATATCTTTGGCAAACGGCTTATCGGCATCTTCACTGCGTACCGCAATGATATTTTTCAGATTCTCATCCAGGTGTTCCTGCTTAATCGCGCTGGAGAGATCCAGTCCTGCCGCCACCGCAAAGTTCCCGTTAACCAGCGCGCCGGTCACGCCATCCAGCGTGCGCGGTAGCTGTGCGGCTTCCAGCGGTTTGAAAACCAGTCCTTTTGGATTGCTGGCGATATCTCGTTCAGAGGCTTTGGTCGGATCGATATTGTCCTTAATCGTGATAAGCCCCAACGATTGCAGGAAACGAAGGCCGCGCGCCAGGTTGGTCGGATCGTTGGAGAGAGTAATAATGTCCCCTTTTTTAAGCGCATCCAGGCTGTTGATTTTACGTGAATAGAAGCCCATCCCGGCGGTCGGTACCACAATAAGTTTGCTGAGCTTCAGCCCTTTGTCAGCGGTGAATTTGTCAAAATAGAGGGTATGTTGAAAGAGGTTGGCATCGATGCTGCCGTTAGCTAACGCCATATTGGGCTGGACATAGTCGCTAAACTCGCGCACCACGACCTTATACCCTTTTTCTTTTAATGTCGGCGCAATCGCCTGCTTCACCATATCGCCATACGGCCCTGGCGCGACGCCAAATACGATCGTTTGCGGGGAACTATCGGCATGGGCAAACTGTAATCCGCAGGCCAGTAATAGCGTGCTGGCCGCAATGCGTAAACTCTGACGCAATCCCATAATTTCTCCATTTTAAATAGTGTGATGCTGTGCCGGATGCCGTTCATGCGGCATCGTCTGTTTTGGCCCAAACGAAAGGCTATTTCTTAACATGACACAGATCACAGCCTGCTGTCCTTGAAATTATTTCATGATGTTTCCTGGTGTGTCGTTAAATGTACGAGGCAGGCGCTCAGGCGTGTGTCAGGCGGGAATGACGTAAAGGGAAATGCCGGATAAGAGGTCTTAACGCCAACATCCGGCAGAGGAAAACGCTTTAGAAATCGTAACGCAGACGCACCAGGTTCATATCGCCCAGATTGTCAGTGCTGGAGGTAAAAACATGTTCATAATCAACACGGAAACCATAATCCAGTTGGAAGGTGATCCCCACGCCGTTATCGGTGCGCAGATAGTCGCGGCCATTCACATATTCAATGCGGTCGCCCATAAAGTACGGTTGAATAGCTTTCACGGCATACTGACCAATCGGGAAAGCGTAACCGACAAAATATTCCAGACCCCACGCATCGCCGGCAAAGTAATCATTCACAGACACTTTTTTGGTCGTCATAAAGTTCTGATACCAACCGCCGCCTGCGGCAATAGTCCAGTTTTCTGGCGTCCAGCTTAACGCGGTACCGACAATATTTTGATCGTAAGTTTTATTGCCGTTGCCGCGCATCTCCGCACGGGTATAGTTCCATGCCGTCCCCCAGGTCAGATCGTCGGTGAGATGGTAATCCGCGCCTAAAGAACCGCCGCCTTTACGTTTGTAATTCAGGCCGTTATTGGCATTATAATCGTCGCTGAACAGATAAGACGCGTAGAGATCGACATTGCCAATGCTTTTCTTGTACTTCAATGACTTACGCGTGCGATAAGAACCATCGTAGTCGCCGTTAATCCCGTTGCCCGGCGCCTGACCTATCATGTCGTAATCCCAGATATCGGTTTTTACGCCCACCACATCGTAATAAATGCTGTTCTGTTGACCGAAGGTCAGCGTTCCCCACGTCGCGCTCTTGAAGCCGGTATACAGCATACGGCGAGTGGTATCAGTTGCGCCCTTCGCATAATGGTTATCCCAGTCAAATACCGCAGGGATATTGACGCCCAGCTCGTAATAGCTAATCCAACTGATATCATCAAACAGATAATAATCCGCGGCGAAGCGGAAACGCGTCCCGCCATCAAAACCATTACGTTTATAACCGTTCGCGCCGTCATTGCCGGTCATATTCTGGAACTGCGGACGAATACTCCCGCCGACGGTGAAATTGAGTCGGCTGAGTGGATTACCCGCCTGGGGATCTTGTTTTAAAACGGTGATTTCCGCCTGAGTGGCGAAAGGCATGAAAGCCATTGCCGCGCCGATCGATGCCGCCAACGCTGTTATTTTAATTGTCATTATATTTTCCTTGATAGATAGCCAATCCAAATCATTTAGCAGGCAAATAATAACTGTTATAAAACCTTACGTGTTGTGTATTTTTTAATGATTTGTGCTACTAAAAATCAAGGAGTTATCAATTTGTGCGACTAAAAAAGTACGCGCCGTTTTAAAAACCGGCGCGAAATTATTCACATCATGAATCATCCACTAAACTGTCGGAATAGCGCTTTGCCTTTCAGCAAACGAACGCCAAGCCAGCCGCCGCATACGGAAAGCAGCAGCGCGCCGCAAAACGGCAGTGCGCCCCATAAACGCCAGTCCGGCTCCCAGGGGAAATCAAAAACGTTGATTTGTAAGATCGCCAGCGCCGTTTCCGCGCCAATCGCGGCGACCAACCCGGCAACTAATCCCAGAATGGCGAATTCGCACCAGAGTGTGGTACGCAACAGTTTCTTTCCGGCTCCTAACGTGCGCCACACCACCAGCTCCTGATGGCGCTGACGCATCCCGACCTGTACCTGGGCCAGTAATAGCAACATGCCGCAGAGGGTGACTAGCACAACCATCACCTCCAGCGCCCGGCTGACCTGCTCCAGCACCTGTCCCACCTGTTTCAGGATCGCCCCGATATCTAACAGGCTGACGGTAGGAAACTCGCGGTTAAGCTGCGTTAACATGCCGTTGCCATTCTCCCAGCGAAAACTGGTCAACCAGCTTTGCGGTTGCCCGTCCAACGCCCCGGAAGGAAAAATGAAGAAAAAGTTGGGCCGCAGGCTTTCCCAGTCCACTTGACGCAGGCTGGTGACTTTAGCGCTAAATGCCTGGGTATCGCCCATAAAGGTTACGCTATCGCCGAGTTTGACGTTCAGCCGCTTCGCCAGCCCCTCTTCCATGGAGACTTCGCCCGTTTTTGGCGGCCAGTGACCGGCGACCAGCGGATTATGCGCCGGTCGCGTATCCTGCCAGGTCAAATTCAGTTCACGGTTGAGCGACTCATCCTGCTGACCTTCCGTCGGATTACCGTTTATCCTGGTTAACCGCGCCCGCACAATCGGATAAAACGTCTGCGGAATCACCTGATGTTCCGCCAAAAAGGCTTTCAGCGGCGCGACCTGCTCTGAAGCAATATTGATAAGGAAATAGTTCGGACTTTCCGGCGGGAGTTGCTGTTGCCAGCGATCAAGGAGGTCGCCGCGCAGCACCAGCAAGAGCGCCAGCAGCATAAACGAAAGCGAAAACGCCGAAAGCTGACTCAACGTTGACCACGGCTGACGCAGAAGTCGGCTGACGGCCAGACGCAGCGGTAGCGACGTCAACGTCATGCCGCGTAGCACGTTAAGCAGCATCCAGCCCACCAGACCGCACAGCAGCGCCAGTATCACGGCGCCCGCCAGAACCGCCCACAACAGCATACTTCCGCCCATCAATCCGGCGAGCAGCGCCACCACGACGGCGCAGGCAACAGGCAAATAAATTTTTAACGGCCAGACGCGAGCAACAACATCGCGGCGCAGCACCCGTAGCGGCTGGGTCGCCAGCAACAATCGATAAGGCCGTAAACCGACCAGCAAAGAGATGACCGTCATCGCGCCCAGCGCCCACAGCCAGGGCCACAGGCTGGCGGGCGGCAAATCGGCGGGCAGTACCGGTTTTAGCAGCACCAGCAATATGTTTTCAAACAGTAACCCAATCGCGCCTCCCGTGACGGCGGAAAGCCCCAGCACCATCAACCACTGTCCGATGATAAGTTTACGCAACTGGGCCCGGCCCGCGCCCAGCGTTTTTAAAATCGCCACCAGATCGTAGCGACTACGACAGTAATGGCTCATCGCCACCGCGACGGCAGCTACCGCCAGCAGTAGCGTTAATAACGCCGAAAGCAGCAAAAACTGCTGCGAACGTTCGAGCGATTTCCCCAATGCCCCGTCATCCTGCTCCAGTCCGTACCAGCGATGTTCCGGTTTAAGCTGCGGTAACAGCCAGCTTTCATAGCCAGCAAGCTGTTGCGGCGTTCCGCCGAATTTATACCGCCACATCACGCGGCTCCCCGGCTGTATCGCACCGGTTTTTGCCACATCGGCCATATTCATCATCAGACGCGGCGCCATCTGAAAAGGGTTAAATCCGGAATCCGGCTCCTGCACCACTTCACCGGCAATACGCAAGGTCACGTCGCCGACATCAATGGTATCGCCCGTTTTCAAATTAAGCAGCGCCATCAGACGCGGCGCCAGCAGTACGCTACCCGGCTGCGGTTTCACTCTGCCTGGACGGGTTTGCAATTCGCCGTACATCGGATAAACGCTATCTACCGCCTTCACGCTGGCCAGTTGCGGCGTATCGCCGGCAAACGTCATGGTCGCAAAGGTTAACTGCTCGCCCACGTTGAGGCCGCGTTTACGCGCCTCTTCAAGCCAGGCTTTCGGTACCTCCCGCGAACTTTGCAGCGTCCGATCGCCTGCCATAAACTCGCGGCTTTGCTGACTTAACCCTTTTTCCATCCGGTCGCTGATACTGCCAAGCGCCAGTACGCAGGCCACCGCCAGACTCAACGCCAGCCAGACAATAATCAGCGACGGCGAGCGCCATTCGCGCCAGAACCAGCGAGCTATCATGCCTCCTCCTGTAACTGACCGTTGACCAACCGCAGCCGCCGGTCGCAGCGCGCCGCCAGCGCCGGGTCGTGCGTCACCAGAATCAGCGTGGTGCCGTGTTCGCGGTTAAGCGAAAATAGCAGGTCGGCGATTTTATCTCCGGTCTGACGGTCAAGGTTGCCCGTCGGCTCATCGGCAAACAGCACATCAGGACGCCCGTTAAACGCGCGCGCCAGCGCTACGCGCTGCTGTTCGCCGCCGGAAAGCTGTGCCGGAAGGTGGTCAAGCCGTTTTCCCAGTCCCAGTTGTTCGAGCAACACTTTCGCCCCCGCCTTACTCTGACCGCTGTTTTCACCGCGTAGCAGGGCCGGTAGCTCAACGTTTTCCAGCGCGTTAAGCGTAGGAATAAGCATGAAGGATTGAAAAACAAAACCGACATGCTGAGCGCGAAGCTGCGCCCGCGCCTCTTCGTCCATCTGGTGAAGCGGTTTCCCGACCAGACTGACCTCTCCGCTACTGCCGTCATCCAGTCCGGCGAGAATCGCCAGCAGCGTAGATTTTCCCGATCCTGATTCGCCAATCAGCGCAATGGTTTCGCCGCGTTTGACAACCAGTTCAACTCCGGTAAGGATGGAAAGCTCATGCTCACCCTGACCGACGGACTTCCTGAGACGATGAACTTCAACACTGTTTTCCGCTGGCATTTGCCCTTCCTGTTTTTGATCCTGTTAACTTTCCGTGCCGCCGCCGCAGACACCTTATTAATTCTGGGCGATAGCCTCAGCGCCGGTTACCGTATGGCCGCCAGCGCAGCATGGCCGTCGCTCCTTAATGATAAATGGCAAAACAAAACGTCGGTCGTTAATGCCAGTATAAGCGGTGATACCTCGCAGCAGGGACTGGCGCGTTTGCCGGCGCTGTTGCAACAGCATCACCCGCGCTGGGTAGTGGTGGAACTTGGCGGCAACGATGGCCTACGCGGTTTTGCGCCTGCGCAAACCGAACAGACGCTACGTAAAATCATTCAGACGGTGAAAGCCGCCGATGCCCAACCGTTACTGATGCAAATTCATCTGCCCGCTAACTACGGTCGCCGTTATAATGAATCCTTTAGCGCCATTTATCCTAAGCTCGCCAAAGAGTTCGATATTCCTCTGTTACCGTTTTTTATGGAAGAGGTATATCTGAAACCGCAGTGGATGCAGGATGACGGCATTCATCCCAACCGCGACGCCCAGCCGTTTATTGCCGACTGGATGGCGAAGCAGTTGACCCCTTTTCTCTCCTGAATAATTCGAGTTGCATGAAGGCGGCACGTAAGAGAATTTCCAGGAGCATAGATACCTATGTGACTGGAGTAAACGAACGCACAGGCAACTTGAAGTATGACGGATATAGTTAACCACGACTCTTAAATCAACGGAGATCCTGACAGGTAAAGTTATGCAAAAATCGGTCTTAATAACAGGATGTTCCAGCGGAATCGGTCTGGACAGCGCGCTTGAGCTTAAACGCCAGGGCTTTCAAATCCTGGCGGGCTGCCGCAAACCTGATGATGTCGCCCGGATGAACAGTATGGGATTTACCGGCGTGTTGATCGATCTCGACTCCCCTGAAAGCGTGGATCGTGCCGCCGATGAAGTGATCGCCCTGACCGATAATCGTCTGTATGGGATCTTTAACAATGCCGGCTACGGCGTGTATGGCCCCCTTTCTACCATCAGCCGTGAGCAGATGGAGCAACAGTTTTCCAGTAATTTTTTCGGCGCGCATCAGCTTACCATGCGCTTACTTCCCGCCATGTTGCCGCATGGCGAAGGACGCATTGTGATGACCTCATCGGTGATGGGGCTGATTTCCACCCCAGGGCGCGGCGCTTATGCCGCCAGCAAATACGCGCTCGAAGCCTGGTCTGACGCGCTACGTATGGAGCTACGGCACACAGGCATTAAAGTGAGCCTGATAGAACCGGGGCCGATTCGTACCCGTTTTACGGATAACGTTAACCAGACGCAGCGTGATAAACCGGTAGAAAATCCCGGCATCGCCGCACGTTTCACCCGCGATCCTGACGCGGTAGTAGCGAAAGTCCGTCATGCTTTTGCAAGCGATAAACCCAGGCTGCGCTATCCCGTTACGCTGGTCACCTGGGCGGTGATGGCGCTGAAACGCCTATTGCCGGGCCGGATGCTGGATAAAATTTTACAAAGCTGAGTTGAAGCGTGCCAGTCAGCCCCCATGTAAACGTGACACAGACAAAAGAGAGCGACGCCATGTCCGTACAGAACATTGTCAATATTAATGAATCCAACCTGCAGCAGACCTTAGAGCAGTCCATGACCACGCCGGTACTGTTCTATTTCTGGTCTGAACGCAGCCAACACTGTCTGCAATTAACGCCAGTGCTGGAAAGTCTGGCTGCCCAGTACCACGGTCAGTTTATTCTGGCAAAGCTGGACTGCGACGCCGAACAGATGATCGCCGCTCAGTTTGGGCTGCGCGCCATCCCGACAGTCTATCTGTTCCAGAATGGCCAACCGGTCGATGGTTTCCAGGGACCGCAGCCGGAAGAGGCGATCCGCGCTCTGCTGGATAAAGTACTGCCGCGCGAAGAAGAGCTAAAGGCGCAACAAGCGATGCAGTTAATGCAGGAGGGCAACTACATTGACGCTCTGCCGTTGCTCAAAGACGCCTGGCAGCTCTCTTCGCAGAACAGTGAGATTGGCCTGTTACTGGCGGAAGCGCAAATTGCGCTGAACCGTTCTGAAGAGGCCGAAGCGGTGTTAAAAACTATCCCGCTACAGGATCAGGATACCCGTTATCAGGGGCTGGTTGCGCAGATCGAACTGCTTAAACAGGCGGCGGATACGCCGGAAATTCAGCAACTTCAGCAGCAAGTCGCGGAGAATCCGCAGGATGCGGCTTTGGCAACGCAACTGGCGTTGCAGTTGCACCAGGTCGGACGTAATGAAGAAGCGCTGGAATTGCTGTTCAGCCATCTGAGAAAAGATCTTGCCGCCGCCGAGGGACAGACGCGCAAAACCTTCCAGGAGATCCTTGCCGCGCTCGGCACCGGCGACGCGCTGGCGTCGAAATACCGCCGCCAGTTGTACGCGCTACTGTATTAATCCTCTCTTGCCTGATGGCGCGCTTATCTGGCCTACCTGTCGTCCTCAGGCCGGATAAGGCGCTTGCGCCATCATCCGGCAACTATCATGATTTCTTGAGCGGCATCACTACCAACTGATGACGCGAATTATAGAACTTCCGGTAGGTTAAATAGCAGGCAATGATGGTAGACAGGCTGGCTGTCGACAACAGCATAAACGTTACCATAATTTGATATTTAATCGCTTTTACCGGATCGATCCCGGCAAAAATCAGCCCGGACATCATCCCCGGCAGGCTCACCAGCCCAACGGTCTTTGCCGAGTCGATCGTCGGGATAAGCGATGCGCGGATACTATCGCGGATAAGCCCGGCGGAGGCCATTTTCGGCGTTGCGCCCAAACTTAACTTTTCCTGGATTTGCTGCTGCTCGCTGTGAAAACGCAGCCCCAGTTGGTTGTAGCACAGCCCTACCGCCACCATCGCATTGCCGGCGACCATGCCAGCGATGGGAATCACCTGCATCGGCGCAAATTCAATCGAACCGGTAAGCACCAGTACCGTCAGCGTTAGCCCGGCACCGACGGTGATGGCGATAAACGAGGAGAGAAATGCCTTATCGATATATTTACTGCGCTTTTGCGCGTTCCATGCGGCGTTAAAACAGATGAACAGCACCATCAGTAGCGTCAGGGCGGCATGATTAACGCCAAAGATGTATTTCAGTACATAGCCGACAATAATGAGCTGTATCACCGCCCGGCATACGCTCCACAGAATATCTTTTTCCAGCGCCAGCTTTTCCTTGTGACTGATGAGCATCGCGACCACCACCAGCAGCATCGATAACGCCAGCGAGGTATTGGTAATATTATGCTCGTTCATAACGCGCCTCCTGCATCTCTCCGGCAGATGGCGTTAACGTTATCACCTTATCCGCGTGTTGAATTTCATCTTTATCATGCGTTACCCACAAGACAGCGACCTGCTTATCGCGAACATAGCGATGAATAATATCATTCACATTCCGTTTGTTATGTTCATCCAGCGCGCTGGTTATTTCGTCGAGTAACAGTATTTTCGGCAGAAACTGTAGATTACGAATTAGAGCAATACGCTGTTTTTCCCCGCCGGAAAGCGCGGCAATCGGTTTTTGCAGAATCGTCTCCGGCAGTTCAAAACGCGCCAGATCGTCTGCGAAGGCTGTCGGCTGCGGGCGCTGATGGCGAATTTGCCAGGGAAAAATCAGGTTATCGTAAACCGTATCGCCAAATAGCGCTGGCGTCTGAGCGCAATAAGAAACCTGCTGGCGATAGGCTTCCGGACTCAGAGTAGTAATATCCTGCCCCTCAAAAAGAATCATGCCGATATCAGGGCTTATTAACGAGGCCACCATTTTCAACAACGTACTTTTTCCGCAGCCAGAAGGACCGGTAATTAACTTAAATTCGCCGCGTTGCAGCGTAAAACTGATGTTATTCACTATTTTTGTCGTCGCAGTCCGGTAACCGACCTGCTTTAACTCAAGCAACATGCTACGTTCTGTCATTTATTGCGCATCCGTTGTTCATATTTTTATAGCGATAGTGTATCCCTGTAATTAATAAGGGGGGAACATGCTTTACTGAATCAGGTATAATTCGCTTAATTCGTCAGCAAAATCGGTTTATGGACAACGCAACAGGAGGTTTAGCTATGCTCATTCTTATCCCTATTCTCATTTTCGTCGCGCTGGTGATCGTCGGCGCGGGCGTCAAAATCGTTCCGCAGGGATACCAGTGGACGGTGGAGCGCTTTGGACGTTACACCAAAACCCTGCAGCCGGGATTAAGCCTTGTTGTACCGTTTATGGACAGAATTGGCCGCAAGATCAATATGATGGAGCAAGTGCTGGATATTCCGTCGCAGGAGGTTATCTCAAAAGATAACGCCAACGTCACTATCGATGCGGTCTGTTTTATTCAGGTTATCGATGCGCCGCGCGCCGCCTATGAAGTCAGCAACCTGGAACTGGCGATCATTAACCTGACCATGACCAATATCCGTACGGTGCTCGGTTCGATGGAGCTGGATGAAATGCTCTCCCAGCGCGACAGCATCAACACGCGGCTGCTGCATATTGTCGATGAAGCCACCAACCCGTGGGGAATTAAAGTTACCCGTATCGAAATTCGCGATGTCCGCCCGCCCGCGGAATTGATCTCCTCGATGAACGCCCAGATGAAAGCGGAACGTACCAAACGCGCCTATATCCTTGAGGCCGAAGGGGTACGTCAGGCGGAAATCCTGAAAGCCGAGGGGGAAAAACAGTCGCAGATTCTGAAAGCCGAAGGCGAACGTCAGTCCGCTTTCCTGCAGGCGGAAGCGCGCGAACGTTCCGCCGAAGCGGAAGCCCGCGCTACGCAGATGGTGTCTGAAGCCATCGCCGCCGGGGATATTCAGGCGATAAACTACTTTGTGGCGCAGAAATACACCGAAGCGTTACAGCAAATCGGCTCGGCGAATAACAGCAAAGTGGTCATGATGCCGCTGGATGCCAGCAGTCTGATGGGCGCTATCGCCGGGATCAGCGAGCTGGTTAAGGACAGCGCCAGCGAACGGAAAAAAGCATGATAGCGATGATTCTGGTGCATCCGCATATCTTCTGGCTTAGCCTCGGCGGCCTGTTGTTGGCTGCGGAAATGCTCGGCGGTAACGGCTATTTGCTGTGGAGCGGCGTGGCGGCAGTGATTACCGGCTTAACCGTCTGGCTCTTACCGCTCGGCTGGGAATGGCAGGGCGTGCTGTTTGCGGCCTTAACGTTGCTGGCGGCCTGGCTTTGGTGGCGCTGGCTGGCGCGTCGCGTGCGGGAACAGAAGCCGACCGACAGCCGCCTTAACCAACGCGGACAACAACTGGTAGGCCGCCGGTTTATGCTTGATGCCGCGTTAGTGAACGGACGGGGTCATATGCGTGTCGGCGACAGCTCGTGGCCGGTATGCGCTGACGAAGACCTGCGCGCAGGTACGCATGTCGAAGTGATCGCCGTGGAAGGCATCACCTTACGCATTCGTGCCGTTTAATCAACGTGGCTTTTGCGCCTTGTGATGACAGCAGCCGGAAAGATTATCAATAATCGGGCAGTCGGCGCTGTCATCGCCGGGACAACTCTCCGCCAGCGCCAGCAGTTGATCGCGCATTGATTGCAGCTCGCTGATATGGCGCTCGATCTCCGTGACCTTTTCCAGCGTCCGCTTTTTCACATCTGCGCTATGGCGTCGCGGATCGTTAAACAGATTGACCAGTTCGCCACACTCTTCCAGATTAAACCCCACCTGCCTCGCCTGTCGCAGCAACGTCAGCTCGTTTAAATGCTTCTGCGTGTAGGTGCGATAACCATTTTCGCTACGTAATGGCGGCGTCACCAGACCTTTCTCTTCATAAAACCTAATGGCTTTGCTGGTTAAACCGGTTTTTTTCGCCACATCGCTAATATTCATATTTCCCCCTTGACCTTAACCTTGCTGGAAGGTTTAACCTTTATCACAGTGAGTCACTACGATTACTAAGGTCAATGAATTGATGACCAATCATAAAGGAGTTTTTACTATGTCTCAAACTATCGACCTGACCCTGGACGGTTTGTCCTGCGGTCATTGCGTTAAACGCGTGAAAGAAAGTCTTGAACAACGTCCGGATGTTGAGCTGGCGGACGTCACCGTAACCGAAGCGCACGTTACCGGTACCGCCAGTGCGGACGCGTTAATTGAAACCATCAAACAAGCCGGGTATGGCGCGACGTTAAGCCACCCAAAGGCTAAACCGCTGACGGAGTCATCAATCCCGTCGGAAGCACTGGCAGCGGTTCCTCATGAGCTTCCGGTAGCGACGGCCGATGAAGAAAGCCAACAGTTGCTGTTAAGCGGCATGAGCTGCGCCAGTTGTGTCACCCGCGTACAACATGCGCTACAAAGCGTACCGGGCGTCACGCAGGCACGGGTAAACCTGGCGGAACGCACTGCGCTGGTGATGGGCAGCGCGTCCGCCGCTGATTTAGTGCAGGCGGTGGAAAAAGCTGGCTACGGCGCAGAGGCGATTGAAGATGACATCAAACGCCGCGAGCGCCAGCAGGAAACCGCCATCGCCACTATGAAACGTTTTCGCTGGCAGGCCATCGTCGCCCTGGCGGTCGGTATACCGGTCATGGTCTGGGGGATGATCGGCGATAACATGATGGTGACCGGCGACAACCGCAGCCTGTGGCTGGCTATTGGCCTGATCACGCTTGCGGTGATGGTCTTTGCGGGCGGTCACTTTTACCGTAACGCGTGGAAAAGCCTGCTGAACGGCACGGCGACGATGGATACGCTGGTGGCGCTCGGCACCGGGGTCGCCTGGCTCTACTCCATGAGCGTCAACCTGTGGCCGCAGTGGTTCCCGATGGAAGCGCGGCACCTCTATTACGAAGCCAGCGCGATGATTATCGGTCTGATTAATCTCGGACACATGCTGGAAGCGCGCGCCCGTCAGCGTTCCTCAAAAGCGCTGGAAAAATTACTCGATCTCACCCCGCCCACCGCACGCGTCGTGACAGAAGACGGCGAAAAAAGCGTCCCGCTGGCGGACGTTCAGCCAGGGATGCTGCTGCGGCTCACTACCGGCGATCGCGTGCCGGTGGATGGCGAAATTACCCAGGGCGAAGCGTGGCTTGATGAAGCCATGCTGACCGGCGAACCTATTCCGCAGCAAAAAGGCGAAGGCGACAGCGTTCATGCCGGCACCGTCGTCCAGGACGGCAGCGTCCTGTTCCGCGCCAGCGCGGTGGGCAGCCATACCACGCTGTCACGCATTATTCGCATGGTACGCCAGGCGCAAAGCAGTAAACCGGAAATTGGCCAACTGGCCGATAAAATCTCCGCGGTATTCGTTCCCGTCGTCGTGGCCATTGCGCTGTTCAGCGCCGCTATCTGGTATTTCTTCGGGCCGGCGCCGCAAATTGTTTATACGCTGGTCATCGCCACCACCGTACTGATTATCGCCTGCCCTTGCGCATTAGGCCTGGCGACGCCAATGTCGATTATTTCCGGCGTAGGCCGCGCTGCCGAATTCGGCGTGCTGGTACGCGACGCCGATGCCCTGCAACGCGCCAGTACGCTGGATACCCTCGTTTTTGATAAAACCGGGACGCTGACGGAAGGCAAGCCGCAAGTGGTGGCGGTAAAAACCTTTAACGGCGTTGATGAAGCTCAGGCATTACGTCTGGCAGCCGCGCTCGAACAAGGCTCCAGCCACCCGCTGGCCCATGCGATTCTGGAAAAAGCCGGCGACGATAAACTGCCGCAGGTGAACGGTTTCAGAACTCTGCGCGGACTGGGCGTCAGCGGTGAAGCGGAAGGCCATCAACTGCTTCTGGGGAACCAGGCGTTGCTGAACGAACAGCACGTCGCCACGGATGATATGACGGCGGAAATCACCGCGCAGGCCTCGCAAGGCTCGACTCCGGTCCTGCTGGCGATTGACGGTAAAGCGGCGGCGTTACTGGCGGTACGCGATCCATTGCGCAGCGATAGTATTGCCGCGCTTGAACGCCTGCACAACGCCGGATACCGTCTGGTAATGCTCACCGGGGATAACCCAACGACGGCTAACGCGATTGCCAAAGAAGCGGGTATTGACGAAGTCATTGCGGGCGTTCTGCCGGATGGCAAAGCCGATGCGATTAAACGTCTGCAAAGCCAGGGTCGTCAGGTTGCGATGGTCGGCGATGGTATCAACGATGCGCCCGCGCTGGCGCAGGCGGACGTCGGTATCGCGATGGGCGGCGGCAGCGATGTGGCGATTGAAACTGCGGCGATTACGCTGATGCGCCATAGTCTAATGGGCGTGGCGGATGCGCTGGCCATTTCGCGCGCGACGTTGCGCAATATGAAGCAAAACCTGCTTGGCGCATTTATCTACAACAGCATTGGTATCCCGGTGGCCGCCGGTATTCTGTGGCCGTTTACCGGTACCTTGTTAAACCCGGTAGTAGCGGGCGCGGCAATGGCGCTGTCTTCCATTACCGTCGTCAGCAATGCCAACCGGCTATTGCGCTTTAAACCGAAAGCGTAAAAAGTCCTATCAGGCAGCATCAGCTGCCTGATATATTATTAAGTCATCAGTAATTTACCGTATCAATATATAAAAATTTAACCGCACATCCTGTAGAAAAATAAAAATCAACATTTTATAATGTTTTTTTGAATCATAAGGATGTGTTATTTATGTTTAGAAAAGCAGTTACGCTTCTTTTCCTGCTTTCTCCCGCCGTCAGTTATGCAGGGTTATTTGATTCCACTCCAGAGTTAAAATGTGGCAACGATAATGCAGTCACGGCGGCAAAAGAATGGATTTACAATGAAGCATTAGGTCGTTTACAGCAAGACTATATTAAAGAGCCCTCCACGCTTTTCTTCGATATCCCCCAGACTCAATACGAGCAACAACTCCGGGCTATTCCTGTTCAATTCAGTGATGTAATCACGCAGAACCCTCAACCAGAAAATGCCAACCTACGAACTTGCTCGGCTACCGTCGCCATGGGTATTCCTCAGCCATTATTTAAATTAATGAAAGACTTACCAAATACTCTATTCTATATTTCACAAGGGGATGGACAGGTAATAAACAATACGGTGACCTGGAAACAGGTTAACTACAATATTCAGCTAGCAGACAACAACAAAGATATTGTTGTCACCTCTGTGCAAAAAACCGATAAATTGGCGCGATCTATTTATGTAATGGCAAGAATAACGGTATCTGGTGATAGCATTATAAAGAAAAAAAATAACTCACTGATTGAAATCGCAGCAAAGAAATTTGAGAGTAGAGATCGCGAGCTTAATCAGGTCTGGAAATCGCTACCCGCCTCTGCCCGAACGGCATTAAAACAAGAACAGCGAGTCTGGGTGACCAAAAAAGAGCAGCAGTGCGGCAAACTTAGCGATGCAAAATCCGAGGCCATACCTGCTGAGAAGCGCATCAGTATTTATAAATGCCAGCTTGAAATGACCATCGCCAGAACGGCCTATCTCGACGGCAGCGAATAACCCGACCGTTCGTTGACGTCCCGTCAGGGCGCATTGCGCCCTTTTCTCCAACGCGCTAGCATGAGCTTTTTCAAAGGGAGCGCGTATGGAGTTATTAAATCAACTTAAACGTTTATGGCGCGCGCTGCGTGGTACCCCAAATAGTTGGCCTGCTATCGATCTCTCCCTGCCCGGCGGTCGTCATCTGCATCTGGTTGGCAGTATTCATATGGGGACACGCGATATGGCTCCTCTTCCAGCAAAGCTGGTGAAAAAGCTACGCCAGGCCGACGCGCTGGTCGTTGAAGCGGATATTTCCGGTAACGAAACGCCATTCAGTAATCTCCCCAAATGCCCGCCGTTGGTCGAACGTCTCAGCGCCGGGCAGCTAAGCGCACTGGAAAAACGGGTCAGCGAGTTGGGTATGCCGCTGATCCATTTTGATAATCAACCTTTATGGCAGATAGCTATGGTGCTACAGGCCACGCAGGCGCAACGGCTGGGATTGCGCCCGGACTATGGCATTGATTATCAGCTATTACAGGCTGCCCGCGAAATGTCGCTGCCGGTGCAAGAGCTGGAAGGGGCGAAACACCAGCTCGAACTACTCTGCGATCTGCCCGATGGCGGGATGGCGCTGCTCGACGACACGCTGACGCACTGGCACACCAACGCACGGCTTTTGCAGGTGATGATCGGCTGGTGGCTTGAACAGCCGCCGACCAGCGTCGGCGCTTCGCTCCCCAGAACGTTTAGCCAACCGCTGTATGATGTACTGATGGTAAAACGCAATGAAGCCTGGCGCGACGCGCTGCTGGCACTGCCGCCGGGGCGCTACGTGGTAGCCGTAGGGGCGCTACATCTGTACGGCGAAGGCAACCTACCGCAAATATTGAAATAAAAAAATGGCCAATATCGCTATTGGCCCGTCAAAGAGGAATTTCATCGTTATTATTATCCCGACGCTTTCGCTTCGGATCTTCAGATTGTCGCTCAAAGTTGCCGCAACTGCCAAGACCTAATGCACAAGATTATACTATTTTTTAGTCCGCTTTCGGGCGTATGCTGATGGCAAATCACGTCTGTAGTAAGAAGGAACGTTATGACACCCGCAGTTAAGTTACTCGAAAAAAACAAGATTCCGTTTAACATTCACACCTACGATCACGATCCGAATGAAACTAACTTTGGCGATGAAGTGGTGCGTAAGCTCGGGCTAAACGCCGATCAGGTGTATAAAACGCTTTTGGTTGCCGTGAATGGCGATATGAAGCAACTGGCCGTCGCCGTGACGCCTGTAGCCGGACAGCTGGATTTGAAAAAAGTCGCCAAAGCTCTGGGCGCGAAAAAGGTCGATATGGCCGACCCGATGGTGGCGCAACGCACCACGGGATATCTGGTCGGCGGGATCAGTCCGCTGGGACAGAAGAAACGGCTGCCTACGCTGATTGACGCGCCAGCCCGCACGTTTGCCACTATTTATGTTTCCGGTGGTAAACGCGGGCTGGATATTGAACTGGCGGCTGACGATTTGGCCGCCATACTGGGGGCTAAATTCGCTGATATCGCGCGTCGGGATTAAGCCTGCGTAAAATACATTGCCGGATAGCGGCGCAAACGCCTTATCCGGCCTACAGCAGACATAATCCGTAGGCCTTAAGGCTGCGCGCCATCAGGCAGTGATGGCTATCCGTACCGCTACAACCAGCTCACCTCGCCTTTTGGCGTAAACGCCGCCGCATCCAGCGGTGAATTTTGCTGAATAAACTCTTTCAGCACTTCCGCATCAATAAACCCGGTATTCACGTATCCCGGTTTGTTATCGATGCGCGGATAACCATCGCCGCCCGTGGCGTTGAAACTCAGCGTCGCCATGCGGTAGGTTTTGGCCGGATCAACAGGCTCGCCTTTGATTTTCAGATCGGTGAGCTTGCCCTCTTTGGCGACAAAGCTCACATTGGCGAACTGTGGATAGGCGCCGGAGTCCGGTTTCATCTGTGCTACGGCGGTGAGATAATCAACTACCTCTTTGCCGCTCATATCGGCATACACCACAATGTTGCCGAACGGCTGTACCTTGAGCACGCTTTTATAGGTAATATCTCCCGCCTCAATCGAGTCGCGAATACCGCCGCCGCTCATCACGCCAAAATCGGCGCCGGTGCGCGCGATCTGCGCAGCCAGAATCACCCGTCCCATATTGGTCTGGACAAATCTGACCTTACTGCGATCGCCTTCAAGAAGGCCATTCACGCTACCAATTTTCACCTCCAGTTGCGCTTTACCTTTATTCTGGAACGGCGTTAATAACGAGAGCATTTGCGGATTTTCGGCGATTTCCGGCGTGTAAAGTACACGCTCGCTTTTCCCGTTATCCCAGGTCACTTTTTTCTTGAGATTTACCGGAATAAGCTGGTAGTTAACCATTTTCATCTCGCCGTTACGGAATTCGAAATCCGCGCGGCCCACATATTTACCCCACTCATGCGCCTGCACGATCCAGATGCCATTTTGCTTATCCGGCGCGCAGGGAGTTCCCGGTACGTAATTCACCTGTTTTTTATTTTCCGACGCCATGCATACCGGGTCTTGTGAGTGACCGCCCACAATCATCGCCAGCGAACCGGCAGGCAGGCTACGCGCCATCTCAACGTCGCCCGGCGCATTCGAACCGTGATCGCCGTTGTCATAATGTCCCATATGCGTGGTCGCGATAATCACGTCCGGTTTTTCATTCATATTAAGTTCCTGAATCACCACCTTTGCTTCTTCAGCAGGTTTACGAAACTCAATATCGGTGAAATATTCCGGGTTGCCTATTTTCGCCGTGTCATCGGTGGTTAAGCCGATTACCGCGATTTTTATATCCTGGCGTGTAAAAATAGCCCACGGCTTAAACAGACGCTCGCCGGTACTTTTTTGATAAATATTGGCGGAAAGAAAGGGAAACTTCGCCCACTTTTCCTGCTGGCGCAATACGGTGAGCGGGTTATCAAATTCATGATTACCAACGGCCATAGCGTCGTAGCCAATCAGATTCATCCCGCGGAAATCAGGCTCCGCATCCTGGAGATCGGATTCCGGCACCCCGGTATTAATGTCGCCGCCGGATAACAACAGGACGCTTCCCCCCTCTTGCGCCACCTCTTTACGGATACTGTCCACCAGCGTTTTTTGCGCCGCCAGACCATATTCGCCATATTCGCTGCGCCAGAAGTGACCGTGGTGATCGTTGGTATGCAGGATAGTAATTTTATAGGTTTTATCTTTTTCGTAAGCCTGTGCAGGCTGAGTCGTCAGCGCGAACGCCGCCAGTAACGCCAGCGCCACACCCCGTTTCAAAAATTTCATCTTTCTCTCCCTGACTCAATATCAACCGCAGAAATTACCTTTCCTTGCAATAATAGACAAATATGTTTTCAGAATTGAGACTTCCTTCAAACACATTTCACAGGTATGTTAGGCAAGTAATAATTACACATCCTACTATCTCCAACATCGCATAAAATTTAAGTGACTTTCTATGGCCATGAGTGAACCAACCCAGCCGTTAGCCGGCGCGCCCGCAGCGGCCGCTAAAGCACGTACTTCGTTTGGTATTTTGGGCGCGATCAGTCTTTCCCATCTGCTGAACGATATGATCCAGTCGCTAATCTTAGCCATTTATCCCCTGTTGCAGGCGGAGTTTTCGCTGACTTTCGTCCAGATAGGTTTGATCACCCTGACGTTCCAGCTCGCCTCATCGCTACTGCAACCGGTCGTCGGCTACTGGACGGATAAATATCCCATGCCGTGGTCGCTGCCTGTCGGCATGTGTTTTACCCTGAGCGGGCTGGTACTGCTGGCAATGGCGGGAAGTTTTGGCGGCGTATTGCTCGCTGCGGCGCTGGTGGGTACCGGCTCGTCCGTTTTTCACCCGGAATCGTCCCGCGTGGCGCGCATGGCCTCCGGCGGACGTCATGGTCTGGCGCAGTCTATCTTCCAGGTCGGCGGTAACTTCGGCAGTTCATTGGGCCCGCTGCTGGCCGCCGTGATTATCGCGCCCTATGGCAAAGGGAATGTCGCCTGGTTTGTGCTGGCTGCGCTGCTGGCGATCGTGGTGCTGGCGCAGATCAGCCGCTGGTATGCAGCCCAGCACCGGATAGCGAAAGGCAAGCCAAAAGCGATAATCGCTAACCCGCTGCCGCGCAATAAAGTCGTGCTGGCGGTCAGCGTATTATTGCTACTCATTTTCTCGAAATATTTCTATATGGCGAGCATCAGTAGCTACTACACCTTTTATCTGATGCAAAAATTCGGATTATCAATACAAAACGCGCAGCTCCATCTGTTTGCCTTCCTGTTTGCGGTGGCTGCCGGGACGGTAATCGGCGGGCCGGTGGGCGATAAAATCGGCAGGAAATATGTGATTTGGGGCTCTATTCTCGGCGTCGCGCCGTTTACCCTTGTTTTACCCTACGCCACGCTGTACTGGACGGGGATTTTAACGGTGATTATCGGCTTTATTCTCGCGTCGGCGTTTTCCGCCATTCTGGTGTATGCCCAGGAGTTGCTGCCAGGACGCATCGGTATGGTTTCCGGCCTGTTTTTCGGGTTTGCCTTCGGGATGGGAGGCCTGGGCGCAGCGGTGCTGGGGCTGATTGCCGACCATACCAGTATCTATTTAGTTTATAAAATCTGTGCTTTCCTGCCGCTTCTGGGGATACTGACCATATTCTTACCTGATAATCGACATAAATCGTGATTTTATGGCGGTTAAAGGTACGCTTTAACCGCCTGTACATCCCGATGCCATCATGCTTTGTCCATCCCATACTTATCACTTTTACGTTCCGTGCTCTTTTTGCCTTCAGATCGTATCTTTTTATAAAACACAACCATTTTTTATAAACATCCTGATTGAAATTGTCATAAACTATTACCCGGAGTTTTGGAGTCCAGCAACCAAAGGAGACGGAATGCATCACGCTACCCCGCTTATCACCACCATTGTCGGCGGCCTTGTGCTCGCTTTTATTCTCGGCATGATTGCCAACAAATTGCGTATTTCTCCACTGGTGGGATATCTGTTAGCGGGCGTTCTGGCGGGACCTTTTACCCCGGGTTTTGTTGCGGATACCAAACTGGCGCCGGAGCTGGCGGAGCTCGGCGTGATTCTATTGATGTTCGGCGTCGGGCTGCATTTTTCGCTGAAGGATTTGATGGCGGTAAAGTCTATCGCCATTCCCGGCGCTGTCGCTCAGATAGCGGTGGCGACGCTGCTGGGTATGGCGCTTTCCGCCGTGCTGGGATGGTCATTAATGACCGGCATCGTTTTTGGGCTCTGTCTGTCTACCGCCAGTACCGTCGTCCTGCTGCGCGCGCTTGAGGAGCGACAACTCCTTGATAGCCAGCGCGGGCAAATCGCCATCGGCTGGCTGATTGTCGAAGATCTGGTGATGGTGCTGACGCTGGTCTTGCTGCCCGCCGTTGCCGGCATGGTGGAAAAAGGCGATGTCGGCATAGCCTCGCTGACAGTCGATATGGGGATAACCATTGGTAAAGTGGTGGCGTTTATCGCCATCATGATGCTGGTAGGACGCCGCCTGGTGCCGTGGATTATGGCCCGCAGCGCTGCCACCGGCTCGCGCGAATTATTTACCCTTTCCGTACTGGCGCTGGCGTTAGGCATTGCGTTTGGCGCGGTAGAACTGTTTGACGTCTCTTTTGCGCTGGGCGCGTTCTTCGCTGGAATGGTGCTTAATGAGTCGGAACTGAGTCACCGGGCGGCGCACGATACGTTGCCGCTGCGCGACGCCTTTGCCGTCCTGTTTTTTGTTTCCGTCGGCATGTTGTTCGATCCGTTAGTCTTGATCCAACAGCCGCTGGCGGTGCTGGCGACGCTTGCCATTATCGTCTTTGGTAAATCGATCGCTGCGTTTTTCCTGGTGCGTATGTTCGGCCACTCGCCGCGAACCGCGCTGACCATTGCCGCCAGCCTGGCGCAAATCGGCGAGTTCGCCTTTATTCTCGCCGGACTCGGCATGGCGCTCAACCTGCTGCCGCAGGCGGGACAGAACCTGGTGCTGGCAGGCGCTATTTTGTCGATTATGCTTAATCCCGTACTGTTTACCCTGCTGGAGAAGTATCTGGCGAAAACCGAAACGCTGGAAGAGCAAACTCTGGAAGAGGCTATCGAAGAAGAGAAGCAAATTCCGGTGGATATCTGTAATCATGCCCTGCTGGTGGGTTTTGGCCGCGTAGGCAGTCTGCTGGGAGAAAAATTACTGGCGGCGGGGATTCCGCTGGTGGTTATCGAAACGTCCCGTACCCGCGTGGATGAACTGCGCGAACGCGGGATTCGCGCCGTGCTGGGCAACGCCGCTAACGAAGAAATCATGAATCTGGCGCATCTGGACTGCGCCCGCTGGCTGTTATTGACCATCCCCAACGGTTACGAAGCCGGTGAGATTGTCGCCTCAGCGCGGGAAAAAAGTCCTGATATCGAGATAATCGCCCGCGCGCACTATGATGATGAAGTGAAATATATTACCGAGCGGGGAGCTAATCAGGTAGTGATGGGCGAGCGAGAAATTGCCCGGGCGATGCTGGAACTGCTTGAAACGCCGCCCGCGGGTGAAGTCGTCGCCAGTTAAGGGTTTGCCGGACGGCCCGATGCGCGCAGCGCCATCGGGCAAGCCAGATTAGCGATCCCAGTACGACTCTTCCAGGCTGTCCTCACGTTCCGGCAGCCCGCGTGTCAGACGCGGAGAATGCTGGTTCAGTACCTGATAACTGACACGGTTAGCATATTTACACACCTGCGCCAGCGACGAATAGGTCAGCCAGGTGAATTTGTGCTTACTGGAGTTCGGTACGTTGCTACGATGGTAACTGTTCGCCGTAATATCGTGCAGCAGCGCCGCCAGCGCGCCATCGCCCGCGCCGTTGGTGTTCATGATTTTTTCCGGCCCGCCCATATACGGCGCAATATGCGAATAAACGCGCAGCGGATTAGTACAATCTTTATGGCGCATTGCCCGGCTAAATTCATACTGGTTAAATTCAGCAATAGCCCCCGGCAGCAGCGGATGCTGGGTTTTACGTTTTGCTTCCTCTTCGGTGAAGCCCGCCATATATAACCCTATCGGCCCGGCGGTGCATAACACCAGGTCGACCCAGTCCAGCGCCTTATCCGCCGCCAGCAGCGGGTCGTTTTCGCCGGTCAGCGCTTCCGCTTCTTCTTCGTTCATTGCCAGAATCGAGACATTCTCTTTGAGAAACGCCTGCCACCACTGCGGATTATCGGCGATCACAAATTTGGTGCCCAGCGTCATGACAACCGGCACGTTATGCTTTTTCGCGTATTCGATCGCTTTCATCGTCGCGTCAGGCATCGGTTCGCCAGGCTTACAGCGCACCAGATATGAGGTCAACACCAGCGCGGAAGCGCCAGCGATCACCGCTTCCGGAATACTTTCCGCCCGTAACTGATTCATATGGCCGGGGCTGATAGCGAAGGTACGCTCGCCGGATTCGCCAATTAGCGTGAAACAGCGGCCAATCGGGCCATCTACCGCTTGCAGATAATTCAGGTCGGTACGGCTGGAAGTATTACACAGGTAACGATAAGCGTAGCTGCCAATCTCAATGTTGCTGCACATCACGCCCAGTAACACCGAACGGTCATCCGCCAGTACCGAGTAATTGTGCATCGTATTGCCTATGGTGCCGCCAGCAAACTGATGGGTGATCAGATTTTCCCGCGTCAGTTCCTGATACAGCTTCTCCGCCACCTCGTCTTCTATCACCAGAGAATGCCCGGCGCTTAATCCATAGCGTGTAATAAAATCGTCATCCACTTTCGCCTCAATATCCACCAACGTCTGGTCGATACCGACGACCCAGGAGGCGTTGGTTTCCTGTTCTGGCTGAATTTGTTGCAACAACGGGTCACGCGCATTGACGGGAAAATAGTGTTTGGATTTACGTTTACCGGGAAATTTCATGATTGTGCTTACGGATGAATAACGGAGCGCTGCATGGTAGCACATTCCCCCTGCTGCGCGCGACGGACGATGGCGTTTCAATATCGGACGACGAGATCGCAGTTTCTCCAGCCGCGTTTTTTACAATGGTTCACTTTCACAAGGAGCGTTTTATGAAGCTGGAAAATAAAATTCCCGTACTCACCCGACTGTCTGACGAAATGAAAGCCGTCGTAAACTTCCAGCAACCAGGCCTTCCCCCCTGGCCTGCCGATGGCGATATTGAGACCCAGCGTCAATATTATCTTCTTGAGCGCCGTTTCTGGAATGCCGACGCGCCGTCCATGACCACCCGCACCTGCGTCGTCCCTACGCCTTATGGCGATGTAACAACCCGGCTCTACTCGCCGCAGCCGACCAGTCAGGCCACCTTATACTATCTGCACGGCGGCGGATTTATCCTCGGTAATCTGGATACGCATGACCGGATAATGCGTCTGCTGGCGCGTTATACCGGCTGCACCGTGATCGGTATTGATTATTCGCTGTCGCCGCAAGCGCGTTATCCGCAGGCCATTGAAGAAACCGTCGCGGTATGCAGCTACTTCTCTCAACATGCCGATGAATACTCGCTCAACGTGGAGAAAATCGGTTTCGCCGGAGATTCCGCAGGCGCCATGCTGGCGCTTGCCAGCGCGCTCTGGCTACGTGATAAGCACATTCGCTGCGGTAACGTTATCGCGATTCTGTTGTGGTATGGGCTGTATGGGTTGCAAGATTCGGTAAGCCGCCGTCTGTTCGGCGGCGCGTGGGACGGCCTGACGCGTGAAGATCTGGACATGTACGAAAAGGCCTATCTGCGTAACGATGAAGATCGGGAATCGCCCTGGTATTGTCTGTTTAATAACGATCTCACGCGCGATGTGCCGCCCTGCTTTATTGCCAGCGCGGAGTTTGATCCGCTCATTGATGACAGCCGCTTGCTGCACCAGACATTACAGGCGCACCAGCAGCCCTGCGAATACAAAATGTATCCCGGCACGCTGCACGCCTTTCTGCACTATTCGCGAATGATGACAATCGCCGACGATGCCTTGCAGGACGGCGCACGCTTCTTTATGGCGAGGATGAAGACGCCGCGTTAACGGTACGGCGCCGTGAGTTTCAGCATCATATCAATATGTTCCGGCGTCGCGTTCAGCGCCGGAATGTACGCATATTTTTTACCGCCCGCTTCAAGGAAAATCTCGCGATTCTGTTCCGCTATCTCTTCCAGCGTCTCCAGACAATCCGCGGCAAACCCCGGACACATGACCTGAATATGGCCCGTCCCCTTTTCACCCAACATTTTTAGCGTTTCATCGGTGTACGGCGTCAGCCACGGTTCACGGCCAAAGCGCGACTGGAACGTCATCATTACCTTTTCCGGCGGCAGTCCCAATGCGGAAACCAGTTCGCGCGTGGTATCGCGACAGCGCTGCGGGTAGTCATCGCCTTCATCCGCATAACGTTGTGGAATGCCGTGATAAGAGAGCAGAAGCACATCCGGCTCGCCGTGTCTGGCGAACGACTCACGCGCGCTTTTCGCCAGCGCATCGATATAAGCGCCGTCATCCGCGTAATCGCGAATAAATGAGATACCGGGAATACGACGTTTACGCGCCAGTATCCGCCCCAGTTCGTCCCAGACTGCGCCCACCGTTGAGCAAGAGTATTGCGGGTACAACGGCAGCACGACGATATGGTCGACGTCGCTTGCTAACAGTTCATCGACAGCGCTTTCCAGCGAGGGCGAGCCGTAGCTCATCCCCAGCGCGACGGGCGTGTCTGGCAACCGCGCGGCCAGCGCCTGTTGCTGTTCGCGGCTATATACCATGAGCGGCGAACCGCCATCCATCCAGATAGATTGATAAAGTTTCGCGACGCGCGGCGAACGCAGCGGTAAAATAACGCCACGCAGCAGCGGCCACCACAGCAGACGAGGAGTATCCACCACGCGTCTGTCGCTTAAAAATTGTTTCAGGTAGCGCTTTACCGCTTCGGGAGTTGGGGCATCTGGCGTGCCAAGGTTAGCCAGCAGGATACCGGTTTTCGTCTGACGCATTGCCGCCTCTTATCTATTCAAATTGTTGATAATTGTAGCGGAAAAGTGATAAAGAAGAACTAATTGCTGCGAGAGGTAAGACGAGAATTTGCCGAATGGCGCTAACGATGCCAGTAGGCCGGATAAGGCGTTCAGGCCGCCATCCGGCACCGATTGCCTGATGGCGTTAGCTTATCAGGCTTGCGGGATAACAGCAGGCCTGATAAGTGCTTCACTACGCGAAAAAATTAACCGAGGATTTTTTCCAGCGCTGCGCGCACGTCGGCAACGGCCTGCGTACCGTCAACTTTAGCGTATTTGGTGTTGCCCGCTTCCGCTTCTTTCTGGTAGTAGCCAATCAGCGGCGCGGTCATCTGATGATATTCCACCAGACGTTTGCGAACGGTCTCTTCCTGATCGTCTTTACGGGTGGTCAGATCTTCGCCGGTGACGTCATCTTTGCCTTCCACTTTCGGCGGATTAAACTTTACGTGGTAAACGCGGCCAGAGGCGGCGTGTACGCGACGACCCACAATACGGTCAACGATCAGTTCGTCCGGTACGTCGAATTCCAGCACGTAATCCACGACAATACCCGCTTCTTTCATCGCGTCAGCCTGCGGGATCGTGCGCGGGAAACCGTCCAGCAGAAAACCGTTACGGCAGTCTTCCTGGGCGATACGCTCTTTAACCAGCGCAATCACCAGTTCATCGGTCACCAGTTTACCGGCGTCCATGATATCTTTCGCCTGTTTGCCCAACTCGGAGCCTGATTTCACTGCGGCGCGCAGCATATCGCCAGTGGAGATTTGCGGAATACCATATTTCTCCATGATGAACTGAGCCTGAGTTCCTTTACCCGCGCCCGGAGCGCCAAGCAGAATAATACGCATTACGAAAATCCCCTCAAAGGTTGTCGATATTTTTTAAAAAGCGCTAAACGATACCACCATCACGCATTTCGCTCAAGGAAGCCGCCTGATGCTGAAACGGTTAACGAAGAGAAATCCAGAAAAGAGAAGGTATTATAAAAAATGCCGGATGGCGCTGGCGCTTATCCGGCCTACAAACAGTACCCGTCCGTAGGCCGGATAAGATGCTTCGCGTCGCTATCCGGCAATCAGATGAGCGTTATCAGGACACCAGCAACTGGTTCATACGGCGGATAAACTGGTTCGGATCTTCCAGCGTACCGCGTTCAGCGAACAGCGCCTGATCCAGCAGCAGCTCGACCCACTCTTTAAACTGCGCTTCATCCTCGGTATCGGCAGTGCGTTTAACCAGCACATGATCCGGGTTGAGCTCAAAGATGTATTTCACTTCCGGCACGGACTGACCGGCCGCGGCGAACAGTTTCGCCATCTGGGTGCTCATTTCATCCGCATCGGTGGTGACAATCGCCGGCGTATCGGTTAAACGGTGCGTCAGACGCACCTCTTTCACGCGATCGCCCAGCAGGGTTTTGACACGCTCCACGAACGGCTCAAGCGCCTTTTCCGCTTCTTTCGCGTTTTCGTCGACTTCATCCGCCAGTTTTTCGATGGACTCATCGGCTTTAGCGACCGACTGGAATGCTTTACCGTCAAACTCGGTCAGGTAGTTCATCATCCACTCATCGATGCGATCGGAGAGCAGCAGCACTTCGATGCCTTTCTTACGCAGCAGCTCCAGGTGCGGGCTGTTTTTCGCCGCCGCATAGCTGTCTGCGGTGATGTAGTAGATTTTTTCCTGCCCTTCTTTCATCCGGGAGACGTAATCTTCCAGCGACACGGTCTGGGCGGAAGAGTCGGTATGGGTGGAGGCAAAGCGCAACAGTTTAGCGATCGCTTCCTGGTTGGCGTGATCTTCCGCCGGACCTTCTTTCAGCACCAGACCGAACTGTTTCCAGAAAGTTTGGTATTTTTCCGCGTCGTCTTTCGCCAGTTTTTCCAGCATTTGCAGGACGCGTTTGGTCAGAGCGCTACGCAGATTACGCGTTACCGTGCTGTCCTGCAGGATTTCACGGGAGACGTTCAACGGCAGGTCATTAGAATCAATCAGGCCGCGCACGAAACGCAGATAGTTCGGCATGAACTGCTCGGCATCGTCCATAATGAACACGCGCTGTACGTACAACTTCAGACCATGTTTGTGATCGCGGTTCCACAGATCCCACGGTGCCTGCGACGGGATATACAGCAGGCTGGTGTACTCCTGCTTACCTTCCACGCGGTTGTGGCTCCAGGTCAGCGGATCGGTGAAATCATGCGCGATGTGCTTGTAAAACTCGTTGTACTCGTCGTCTTTAATTTCCGACTTGTTGCGGGTCCACAACGCCTGAGCCTTGTTGATTTTCTCCCAGGAAATCACGGTTTCGCCGTCTTTTTCTTCCCGTTTTTCAATCTCTACCGGCAATGCGATGTGATCGGAATATTTACTGATAATCGAGCGTACGCGCCAGTCATCGAGGAATTCATCTTCGCCTTCACGCAGGTGTAAGGTGATTTCCGTACCACGGTCATTTTTGGTGATATCGGCAACGGTGTATTCGCCTTCACCTGCCGATTCCCAGAACACGCCATTTTCCGGCTTGTCGCCTGCCGCACGAGTACGTACGGTCACTTTATCGGCCACAATAAACGCGGAGTAGAAGCCTACGCCAAACTGACCAATGAGCTGGCTATCTTTCGCCTGATCGGACCCCATTGATTCGAGGAAAGATTTGGTGCCGGACTTGGCAATGGTGCCTAAGTGGTCAATCACCTCATCACGATTCATCCCCACGCCGTTATCGGCAATGGTCAACGTACGCTTATCTTTATCGAAAGAGACGCGCACACGCAGCTCGCCATCTCCTTCATACAGGTCCGGGTTTGACAGAGCGCGGAAACGCAGCTTGTCCGCCGCATCTGAGGCGTTAGAGATGAGTTCACGCAGGAAGATTTCTTTATTGGAATAAAGAGAATGGATCATCAGATGCAGAAGCTGTTTAACTTCTGACTGAAAACCACGCGTTTCTTGTCCTTTCATGTGGATAGACCTCAACAATGCCATTTTTAATGGTAAAAATACGTTGAGGGTGAGATGGGGACAATCGGGTGTGATTTCAAGCGGAGGCCGCGAATGCCGCCTCCGTTTGTTCAGAAAATAATCTTATGGCGTCCCGCCAGCGAGTGGGACAGCGTCGTACCGTCGACCATCTCCAGTTCGCCGCCAACCGGCACGCCGTGGGCGATACGACTGGCTTCGACGCCGGCCTCCGCGCACAGCTCGGCAATATAGTTCGCGGTAGCCTCCCCTTCAACCGTCGGGTTGGTCGCGAGGATCAGCTCACTGATTTTTTCTGACGCCAGCCGCTGTTCCAGACGATCGAGACCGATATCATCCGGCCCGATGCCGTCCAGCGGCGACAGGTGGCCCATCAGCACGAAATACCGCCCGGAAAATTGCCCGGTCTGCTCAATGGCGTAGATATCCGCAGGACTCTCCACCACGCAAATCTGGCCGTTTTCCTGACGCCGCGGGTTCGAGCAGATATTACAGACATCCTGCTCGGTAAAGGTGCGGCAGTCGGCGCAGTGGCCGATTTCCGACATCGCCCGGGTCAGCGCCTGCGCCAGGCGCATTCCGCCGCTGCGATCGCGCTGCAACAGGGTAAACGCCATCCGCTGCGCCGACTTAGGGCCGACGCCCGGAAGGCAGCGCAACGCTTCCATAAGCTGAGTTAACAGCGGACTGGTTTGCATCAGAATGGCATCTTAAAGCCTGGCGGCAGTTGCATACCGGAAGAGACGGAAGCCATCTTCTCTTTTTGCGTCTCTTCAATGCGGCGCGCCGCATCGTTGAAGGCCGCAGCGACCAGATCTTCCAGCATCTCTTTGTCATCTTCCAGCAGGCTTGGGTCAATTTCCACGCGGCGGCAGTTATGCGCGCCGTTGATGGTAACCTTCACCAGACCCGCGCCGGATTCGCCGGTCACTTCCAGCTGCGCAATCTCTTCCTGCATTTTCTGCATTTTTTCCTGCATCTGCTGGGCCTGCTTCATCAGATTGCCCAGACCGCCTTTTCCAAACATAAGCTCTCTCTCTTGATGGTTCACAATCGCAAGCCAGGCTTACGATCAAATGGGGCGGATACTCTCTTCATCCAGCTCGGCGTCGAAGAATCGACGCAGCGTCTGAATGTTATTATCCGCAATAATTGACTCACGCGCTTGCGCGAGTTTCTCTTCATAAATGGCCTGACGCCATTCCAGCGGCGTACGCACCGCGGGATTATCATCTTCAACGATGGTCAGTTCAACCGTCGTTCCCGTCAGATCGCTGAGCGCTTGCGCCAGCTTTTGCTGCGCGCCGCTGGAATTGAGGTGCCGCTGCGTCGAGCGCAGATGCAGACAAACCGCGTTGCCGTTCTGCTCCTTCCAGGCATTGAGCGCCACCTGCTCCACCAGCTTAGGCAAAGAAAGCTGGCTTACCTGCGCCGCCCACGGATCGCGCTCAATCGCTTCCGCCGCCAGTTTAGCCGCCAGCTCCGGCGTTTTTTCATGCTCCAGAGCTTTCTTAAGCGCTTTTGGCGTAGCCACCACTTCTTTGGTTTGTACTACCGGCGTGGTGGCCTTCCAGCGATAAGCCTCTTTCTTTACTGGCGCCGTTTCCAGCGCAGACGGCGCCGGGCGCGCCTGTACGCGCTCCGAAACCGAGGCCAGCCGCTCCAGCGCAGAGTTATTCACCGGCCGCACGCGGGATGCGGCTGCCGGTTCACTCTTTTTTGTTTTGGTTACTCCCTGCGCGCGCTGTAGCTGATTGCGCGCCGCCAGCACCTGACTGGTAGACGCCGGCAGCGGCGCTGGCGATGTCTGCGGCGCGGGCGCCGACGGCTGCTGCACCTGCGGCGGCGTCATTACCGCCGTTGGGGCCACGGGCGCAAAAGACTGCCGCGGCGTTTCAGGCTCCGGCAAGGGCATACGCGGGTGAAACGCCAGCGCACGCAGTAACGTCATTTCAACGCCCATCCGCCGGTCCGGCGCCCAGGGCAATTCTTTGCGACCAATCAACAACGTCTGATAATAGAGCTGAAGATCGCCGGGAGGCACCGTCCGGGCAAGTTCGCGCATCCGTTGCTCGATAGCCGCCATATCGCTGCCTAACGCGGCAGGCGAAAGTTGCACCATCGCAATACGGTGCAGCAGGTTAAGCATTTCGACCAGCAGCGCTTCCCATTCAATACCGCGCGCCGCCGCCTCGTTGATAAGCGACATGACGCGTTCGCCGTTAGCGTCAACCACCGCCTCGACTAATGACAAAGCCTGGTCGTCGTCCAGCGTACCGAGCATGGCGCTTACCGCCTGCGTCGAAACCTGCCCGTCGCCGCTGGCGATCGCCTGGTCAGTCAGACTTAATGCATCGCGCAGGCTGCCGTCAGCCGCACGCGATAACAACTGCAACGCGCGGGGTTCGTGAGCGATATGTTCCTCATTGAGAATATGCTCAAGCTGATGGCGAATCTGTTCAACATCCAGCGCTTTGAGATGAAACTGTAGGCAGCGCGACAAAATGGTCACCGGCAGCTTCTGCGGATCGGTGGTCGCCAGTAAAAATTTCACATGCGCTGGCGGCTCTTCAAGCGTTTTAAGTAGCGCATTAAAGCTGTGGCGCGACAGCATGTGGACTTCATCGATCAGATAGACTTTAAAGCGACCGCGCGCAGGCGCGTACTGGACGTTATCCAGCAGGTCGCGGGTGTCTTCGACTTTGGTACGCGATGCGGCGTCAATCTCAATGAGATCGACAAAACGCCCCTGCTCAATTTCCCGACAGTTATCGCAAACGCCGCACGGCGTCGCGGTAATACCGGTTTCGCAGTTCAGCCCCTTCGCCAGCAGTCGGGCGATAGAGGTTTTACCGACGCCGCGCGTGCCGGAAAAAAGATATGCGTGATGAATGCGCCCTAACGACAAGCCGTTCGCCAGTGCGGTCAGCACATGTTCCTGGCCGACGACGTCAGCAAAGGTTTGTGGGCGCCATTTTCTGGCTAAGACCTGATAACTCATTGGCAGGCTCTGAAACGCTGGAAGGTGGATTCATAGAAGGGTAATGCTAACACAACCTCGCCGATACAGCGAGGTTGTCTCTCTGGCTAAAATAGCAGTGCGGATAGCCTGAATCAATGCCCTGGAAACGGCACCAGGCTATAACAGGTAATCCCCTGCTTTTCCAGACGCTGCTCGCCGCCCAGATCGAACAAATTAATGATGAACGCCGCATCGGTGACTTTCCCGCCCAGACGACGGATCAGCTTCACGGTCGCCTCAATGGTGCCGCCAGTCGCCAGCAGATCGTCCACGACCAGCACGTTGTCGCCAGGTTTAATCGCGTCGACATGAATTTCCAGCTGATCGGTGCCGTACTCTAATTCATAGGTCTCGGCAATAGTTTCACGCGGTAATTTGCGCGGTTTACGTACCGGAACAAAACCAACGCCCAGCCCAAGCGCAACCGGCGCGCCAAACAGGAAGCCACGCGCTTCGGTGCCGACCACTTTGGTGATACCCGCATTTTTATAACGCTCAACCAACAGTTCAATACTGAGCGCGTAGGCTTTCGGGTCTTCCAGTAAGCTGGTGACATCACGGAAAAGAATGCCCGGTTTCGGGTAATCCTGAATGCTTTTGATGCTGTTTTTGAGAAACTCAAGCTGCTGTGCAGTCGCGGTCATGGATATATGCCTGCTAAGTACGGTGTTACTCACGGCGCAATACTTTTCGGTCAGGGGTAACGCTCGGTTACTCTTTGACCGCCTGCGCCTGTGCTCGAAAACGGTCGAATTTACTGGCTGTGAACGACAATTGCAACAGCGATTCGTGTGCTTCAGCGCTTTTGTTGCTTTTCATCAATCACCGGTATCCGCCACATAA
The DNA here is from genome assembly GCF_046550615.1 of Salmonella sp. SAL04214. Classification (NCBI taxonomy): domain Bacteria; kingdom Pseudomonadati; phylum Pseudomonadota; class Gammaproteobacteria; order Enterobacterales; family Enterobacteriaceae; genus Salmonella; species Salmonella sp. SAL04214. The sequence goes on along the minus strand of NZ_JBGDXT010000006.1, from coordinate 200,873 downwards.
AAATCAGCAGACAGGCCAAAATAACCAACAGCAGCACCCGCACCCACATCATATTCACCAGCCACAGCGAAATACCAAAGGTCAGCAATATCAACGCGATCGCTCGCGGTTTCGCTCCCGGCGGCATGGCCCGATAGCGCTGCCAGTGGCGCAGATAACCGCCAAACCATGAGCGGTATAACAACCAGGCATGGAAACGCGGCGACGAGCGGGCGAAACACCAGGCCGCCAGTAAAATGAACGGCGTAGTCGGCAACAGGGGCAAAACCACGCCCAGTGTCCCTAATACTACCGCCAGCCAGCCAATGATGATTAAAATAGTACGTTGCATAATGCGAATCGTTATCAAACAGAAGGCTACTGTAGCACAGCCTGTCTTATTTTCATCGGGGTGTTGAATTGAAAACCGCTATGCTGTTACAGACGCTGGAAGAGAGGCTGGCGACGCTACGCCAACGCTGCGCGCCGCTGGCGCAACATGCGACGTTAAGCGCGCGCTTTGACCGACACCTTTTCCGTACCCGCAGTACTCTGTTGCAGGGATATCTGGAAGAGGCTGACGCCAATCTCGCCGCGTTGCGTCAGGCGGTAAAACATGAGCAGCTGCCGCAAGTCGCCTGGCTGGCGGAACATCTGGCTTCGCAACTGGAGGCGATATCGCGTGAAACCGCCGCCTGGTCGCTGCGCCAGTGGGACACCGCCGCACCAGGGCTTGGCCGTTGGCAGCGCAGACGAATACAGCATCAGGAGTTTGAACGTCGACTACTGGCGATGACACAGGAGCGCAAAATTCGTCTGGCGCAGGCGACCGGCCTTGTCGAACAACAAACGCTGCAAAAGGAAGTCGAGATCTATGAAGGACGGCTGGCGCGTTGCCGACATGCGCTGGAGAAAATAGAAAACGTACTGGCGCGTTTAACCCGTTAATCCTGGAGAAAGTATGTCGCTTGAAAATGCCCCTGATGAAGTCAAACTGGCCGTGGATTTAATTGTGCTGCTTGAAGAGAATCGCTTACCGGCACGAACGGTGCTACGCGCGCTGGAAATAGTTATGCGAGATTATGAAAACAAGTTAAAAAGTACGGAAGACGACTCGCAAACAGAGTAATTGCCCTCTGGTTTGTCCTCGTTGTCGCTGACAGAGTGGTCGCTACAGTCAGGCAACAAGGGATGGGTCATGGAACGTCTACCCACCACGCCGCACGATGCGGTATTTCGACAAATGCTGATGCAAAAAGAGGTCGCCCGCGACTTTCTGGCTATCCACTTGCCAGAAGCCTTTCTTGCAATCTGCGATCTGGATTCACTGAAGCTGGAGTCAGGGAGTTTTGTTGAAGACAATTTACGCAGCCGCTATTCAGATATTCTCTACTCTCTGCATACCCAACACGGCCTCGGGTATGTTTACGCGCTCATTGAACATCAGAGCAAATCAGACCGGCTGATGGCTTTTCGCCTGATGCGGTACGCCATTGCCGCCATGCAGCGTCATCTGGATGCCGGTCATGATACCTTGCCGCTGGTGGTGCCAATCCTCTTTTATCACGGTCCGGAAAGCCCGTGGCCCTATAGCCTTAACTGGCATAATATGTTTGTGAAACCGGATATGGCGAAGGCCTTATACAGTCATGAATTTGCGCTGGTCGACCTGACGACAATGCCGGATAATCAGCTTTTGCAGCATCGGCGGATAGCGATGTTAGAGCTCCTGCAAAAACATATTCGTCAACGCGATTTAAGCGAACTGCTCGACCCCCTTATCACGCTTTTAACGCAGGATCATTTGACGGACACGCAGCTCAGTGTACTAATCAACTATATGTTGAAAGCAGGAAACGCCGCAGAACCCGGAGCGCTGATTCGTCAACTGGCGCAGGGCGCGCCGCAGTATAAGGAACAACTGATGACAATAGCGGAATGGCTGGAAGAAAAAGGCCGAACGGAAGGGTTGCAAAAGGGCCTGCAAAAAGGCCTTGAGCAAGGGTTAGCACAAGGCCGAGAGGCCGAAGCGCGCGCTATTGCCCGCAAAATGCTTGCCAACGGGCTGGAACCTGGGCTCATCGCCAGCGTCACCGGCATTACGCCGGAAGAGCTTTCTACGCTTTCGCATTAGCGGCGCCGCGCGCACTCATAAAGCGCGCAGCCCACCGCCTTTTAGCTTGCCGTAGGCGCCAGATCGCCGCCGTTGAGATCGCGCTTCACTTCAGTGACTTCGTCACCCTTCGCGTTATGCAGATGCACCTCAAGCTGGTTAAAGGCGATATTGATATCATTTTCACGGCATAGTCGATCGATCGCGCGGTTCAGTTCATCCACCGTATGGCTACGATCGCGCAATTCACGCACGTACAGACGCAGTTCATGATCCAGCGTGCTGGCGCCAAAGGTGGTGAAGAATACGGCAGGTTCCGGATCGTGCATCACCTTCGGATGCTCCATCGCCGCCTGTAGCAGGACTCTTTTCACTTTCTCCAGATCCGAGCCATAAGCCACGCCAAGCCGGATCACCAGACGTGTCGTGGTATCGGAGAGGGACCAGTTAATCAGCCGCTCCGTTACGAATGCTTTGTTCGGAATGATCACTTCTTTACGATCAAAATCGGTAATAGTGGTGGCGCGAATACGAATCTTACTGACCGTACCGGAATAGGTGCCGATCGTTACCGTATCGCCAATGCGTACCGGACGTTCGAAGAGGATGATTAAACCCGAAACAAAGTTACCGAAGATCTCCTGTAGCCCAAAACCGAGACCTACCGACAACGCCGCCGCCAGCCACTGGAGTTTATCCCACGAGACGCCGAGCGATCCGAATACTGTCATCGCGCCAACAGCGATAATGACGTAGTTAAGGATCGTGGTGATCGCATACGAAGCCCCCTGGCGCATATTCAGGCGTGAAAGCACCAGCACTTCCAACAGGCCGGGTAAGTTGCGGATGAGCGCCCAGGCCACCATCGCGGCAATAATGGCGAATAGCAAGCTGCCCATCGTCACGCTTTTCACCACCGCAGCGCCAGCTTCGGAGCCGTTGTAGTGCCACAGCGTGATGCTATCAAGGTAGCTGAATACGGTGATCAAATCGGACCAAATCGCCCAGAACATAACGCCGAACAGGGCAAGCATTAGCAGCATCGTGATACGTAATGTTTGCTGGTTAATCTGCTCCAACGCGATGGCGGGTTCTTCCTGTGGCTCCGCGCCTTCCGCTCCCTCTTTTACCAGATTCTGACGACGAGCCAGCGCGCGTCGCCAGGCAATCCGGCGCGCCGCTACGCTTAACCCGCGCAGCACCGTTTGATAAAGCAGGTTCCAGATAATGACCAGATAGACGGTTTCAATCCAGCGCCCCGCCAGGCGCAGGGTGGTATAGAAATAGCCGGTCGCCGTTAATACCATTAACGCCACCGGAATAATGGAAAGAATCGTCACGGTCACCAGTCGAATGCCGTGAGATTCTTTATCGCGCCAGCTTTCCCGGCACAGTGGCCACACCAGCAATGTTATGACCAGCAGATTGAAGAAAATAACCGCCTGCCCCAGCACGTCATCCATCAGATTCAGCGGCGACAACTCCGCCACCACAGACCAAAAGTGCAGCGGCAGCAATGCGAGGCTAATGCGTACAATCTGGCGACGCCAGTGGCTGGTCAACTGCGCTGGCATACCGAAATGGCGTATTGCCACGCCCTCTTTTTCCAGCACCTTCCAGCACAGCCCAAAGACCAGCCAGAACATCGCGAGCTTTTTACTAAAGGCCCAGAGCAGATCGCTGATATTTAGCTGCATGGTCAGCAGGATCAGTCCAAGCGCGAGGATAATCAGGCACACCGGCAGCGCGCGGATCAGATCGATCAGAATAGCTTTTGGCGTATTGAGCTGACTATCGTTACGCAGCGATCCCACGGCGGCGGCCAGCTTCTGTTGATACGCTTTTAACCATTTCAGACGCCAGCGGATTAAACCGGCGATGAGCAAGAGCGGCAACCCGGCCAAAAAAGCAATAAATACCGCGGGCCAGGCTTTTTGCCAGTTCACCGTGATTTTCATGGCGCTGAATTGCTCTTTTAACGTTTGGGGGAACGCTTTAAGCCAGTCCCAGTCCATAGGGCGGTTACTGTTCACCCAAAAAATCTGCTGCGTCAGAATGGCTTTCAGATTTTTCGATACGCTCATCAACTGCTGCTGGTTAACTTGCAGGTTAATCGCCATCATCAGCTGGTTACCCAACTGTTTATTTAGCTGATCCAATAGCTCACGGCGCATCTCCACCACCTGAAGCAACGCATCATGAACTTCATCATTCACCTCGCTGGTATGCCCCTCCTCCAGCTTGTCGACAAAGGCATCGCTTTGGAATAAGGCATCACGCTGCTGGTTGATTTCAAACTGCTCCAGACGCAAATCCGCAATGCGGTTGGTCATATCTTCGAGTTCGTCGGCGGAGGGCAGAGTTTGCTGCTGTTGATAAAGAATACGCGACAGCAACAGGCTGCCTTTTAAGACGGCAATCTGTTCTTTGATATTTCTTTCCGACTGCAGCGCGCGATCGAGCCAGTTTTTTACTTTAATGTTTTGCTGCATCAACATATTGCCGTTTTCGGTCGCGACAATCAGACGCTGGCTGAGTTGATGGTTAATATCCAGTTCCTGTTTTACCAGTGGGTTTGCCTGGATACGCGCCGTTTCGTCCGGCGAAATGGCCTCTTGGGCCGTTTTTTCCGTTAGCGTAAGTCGTTTACTGTTGACCGCCTCCTGTAAAAGTTGAAGCTGATGTTCAAGGCGATTACTGTTGGCCGTCACGTAATCCCGCTGTTTTTGCAGGGTGTCCTGCAAAACGGTATTCCCTTCAAGACTCTTACGTTGCTGGTCGATCTGCGCATTAAGCAGCGCCTGTTGTGCCTGTAATAACACCTGTTGGCTGGGGCGAAGCGCGGCTTCGCCGACGTTATTGCCGTCCAGACGGTTACGGATTTGCTGTATTTGCTGTGAGGCGGTATACATGGCGTTTTGCACGCGCTCAGGCTGGGTCTGTAGCGAAACAAGCTGGCTGTTATAAGCGGCAAGATCGTTTTGCGAATTTTGCAAATCATCCAGTACCTGCGCCACGCGCAGCTCAAGCTGACGTAGCGAAAGCGCACTCAGCGTTTTTCGCATTTCATCATCATTATCGACGTCGCTCAGCGCATTCAACGCAGCCGTCGCCTGACGCATTTTTTCAGGCGCCTGCGCCACCTTCTGCCGTAGCTGTACGGTCTCCTCTTTTACCCGCTCGATTTTCTCCAGCGTAGCTAACGTATCAATAAGGTCCTGCTGGACGAGCTTATCCTGGGCGGAGAGATCTTTTTGCTTATTCAGCGTATCCAGCTGGTTTTGCACATCCGCTTTTGACGGCAGGTCGCCATTCGTTTGCCCCCGGGCAAAAGCCAGAGACTGACAGGACAGCAGGATAATAAGGACGCTAATTGTAATAAAAACAAAATGCTGTGAACGTTTATAAAGCTGCAACATAGTCATGAGAATGAAGTGTCTGAACCGGCAAGCAGACCGGAAATAATTGAGTCGCAAGAATATCACGCCTGTAACAAACAGAATAGCGACACAGAAAATGTCCAGGAGTTTTCCTGGAATATTATCAGGGGGAGCCGTTGACCGTCGACGCGCGCAGCGTCGGACACAATTGATACATCTCCAGCAGGATCGTGACGTAGGCGCGAGCTTCTTTTTTTAAATCAAACGATTGCGGAGCAAATAACCAGTTTTCCATGAGCCCTGAAATAAAGCTGCGCATCAGTATCGCCGCACGACGAGTCAGCAGATTTTCAGGCAGCATTTTAGCATTAATACAATGTTTTAACGTTTGTTCAATCCGATCGTAACTTTCCAGACAAAGGCTACGTTGCGCCTGTTGAACCACAACCATTTCTCCGACAAACTCACATTTATGGAATATAATCTCCATCAATAAGCGGCGTCGTTCTTCTGTTACAGTAGCTTCAAGAATATGAACTAAAATTTCTCTTAATACAGATAGTGGATCGTCGGGGAATTTTGCCTGATACTCAATCTCAAGCTCACCAATATTGGATTCTGATAGCTCCCAGATCTCACTGAATAAATCCGACTTATTTTTGAAATGCCAATAGATTGCGCCGCGCGTCACGCCAGCAGCGTTCGCAATCTCCGCCAGCGAGGTTGCTGATACGCCTTGCTGCGAGAACAAACGCAGGGCCACATCCAGGATGTGTTGTCGTGTCTCCAGCGCTTGTTGTTTGGTTTTTCGTGCCATATGTCGGTGAATTTACAGGCGTTAGATTTACATACATTTATGGATGTATGTACCATAGCACGACGATAATATAAACGCAGCAATGGGTTTAAGGACCTTTGACCATTGACCAATTTGAAATCGGACACTCGAGGTTTACATATGAACAAAAACAGAGGGTTAACGCCTCTGGCGGTCGTTCTGATGCTCTCAGGCAGCTTAGCGCTAACAGGATGTGACGACAAACAGGACCAGCAAGGCGGCCAGCAGATGCCAGAAGTTGGGGTTGTCACACTAAAAACGGAACCACTGCAAATCACAACTGAACTTCCGGGTCGTACCGTTGCTTACCGTATCGCCGAAGTTCGCCCGCAGGTAAGCGGCATTATCCTGAAGCGTAATTTCGTTGAGGGAAGTGATATTGAAGCGGGAGTCTCTCTCTATCAGATTGATCCTGCGACCTACCAGGCGACTTACGACAGCGCTAAGGGCGATCTGGCAAAAGCGCAGGCCGCCGCGAATATCGCTGAACTGACGGTGAAGCGTTATCAAAAGCTGCTGGGTACGCAGTACATCAGTAAGCAGGAATACGATCAGGCGCTGGCTGACGCGCAACAAGCGACTGCCGCCGTTGTCGCAGCAAAAGCCGCCGTTGAAACCGCACGTATCAACCTGGCGTATACCAAAGTCACCTCGCCGATTAGCGGTCGTATTGGTAAGTCGTCCGTAACGGAAGGCGCGCTGGTACAGAACGGTCAGGCGTCGGCGCTGGCGACAGTGCAGCAGTTGGACCCTATTTATGTCGATGTGACCCAGTCCAGCAATGACTTCCTGCGCCTGAAGCAGGAGCTGGCAAATGGTTCGCTGAAGCAGGAAAACGGCAAAGCGAAGGTCGATCTGGTGACCAGCGACGGTATCAAATTCCCGCAGTCCGGTACGCTTGAGTTCTCCGACGTGACCGTTGACCAAAGCACCGGGTCTATTACTTTGCGCGCCATCTTCCCTAACCCGGATCACACCTTATTGCCAGGAATGTTCGTTCGCGCACGTCTGCAGGAAGGGACAAAACCGACGGCATTACTGGTTCCACAACAGGGCGTTACCCGTACTCCACGCGGCGATGCCACGGTGCTGGTGGTTGGCGCTGATAACAAAGTGGAAACCCGCCAAATCGTCGCAAGCCAGGCGATCGGCGATAAGTGGCTGGTGACTGACGGGTTGAAAGCGGGCGACCGCGTAGTCGTCAGCGGGCTGCAAAAAGTACGTCCTGGCGCACAGGTTAAAGTGCAGGAAATTACCGCGGATAACAAACAGCAAGCCGCAAGCGGTGATCAACCTGCTCAGCCCAGGTCTTAACTTAAACAGGAGCCGTTAAGACATGCCTAATTTCTTTATCGATCGCCCTATATTTGCGTGGGTGATCGCCATCATCATCATGTTGGCAGGGGGGCTCGCGATCCTCAAATTGCCGGTAGCGCAATATCCGACGATTGCGCCACCAGCAGTGACGATCTCCGCAACCTACCCTGGCGCTGATGCGAAAACGGTACAGGATACCGTCACGCAGGTTATCGAACAGAATATGAACGGTATCGATAACCTGATGTATATGTCCTCCAACAGTGACTCCACGGGGACCGTGCAGATCACTCTGACCTTTGAATCCGGCACCGATGCGGATATCGCGCAGGTTCAGGTTCAGAACAAGTTGCAACTGGCAATGCCGTTACTTCCCCAAGAAGTACAGCAACAGGGCGTGAGCGTTGAGAAGTCCTCAAGTAGCTTCCTGATGGTAGTGGGCGTCATTAACACCGACGGCACCATGACCCAGGAGGATATTTCGGATTACGTTGCCGCCAATATGAAAGATCCGATCAGCCGTACCTCTGGGGTGGGCGACGTCCAGCTGTTTGGTTCGCAGTATGCGATGCGTATCTGGATGAATCCGACAGAGCTGACCAAATACCAACTGACGCCGGTCGACGTGATTAACGCGATCAAAGCGCAGAACGCCCAGGTCGCGGCAGGTCAGCTCGGTGGTACGCCGCCGGTAAAAGGCCAGCAGCTTAACGCATCGATTATTGCCCAAACGCGTCTGACCTCAACGGATGAGTTTGGCAAAATCCTGCTGAAGGTGAATCAGGATGGCTCTCAGGTTCGTCTGCGGGATGTAGCGAAAATTGAGCTTGGCGGCGAAAACTACGACGTCATCGCGAAATTTAACGGTCAGCCAGCGTCAGGTCTTGGCATCAAACTGGCTACCGGCGCCAACGCGCTGGATACCGCTACCGCTATTCGCGCCGAACTGAAAAAAATGGAACCGTTCTTCCCGCCAGGGATGAAAATCGTCTACCCGTATGACACCACGCCGTTCGTGAAGATCTCTATTCATGAAGTGGTAAAAACGCTGGTCGAAGCGATTATCCTCGTGTTCCTGGTGATGTACCTGTTCCTGCAGAACTTCCGCGCAACGTTGATTCCGACTATTGCGGTTCCGGTGGTGTTGTTGGGAACCTTTGCCGTACTTGCGGCATTCGGTTTCTCGATAAACACGCTGACGATGTTCGGGATGGTGCTCGCCATCGGCTTGCTGGTGGATGACGCCATCGTGGTGGTCGAGAACGTCGAACGTGTTATGACGGAAGAAGGCCTTCCGCCGAAGGAAGCGACGCGCAAATCCATGGGCCAGATTCAGGGCGCATTGGTGGGTATCGCGATGGTACTGTCGGCGGTATTTATTCCGATGGCCTTCTTTGGCGGCTCAACCGGGGCAATTTATCGTCAGTTCTCTATCACCATCGTATCGGCGATGGCGCTGTCGGTGCTGGTCGCGCTGATCCTGACGCCCGCGCTGTGCGCGACGATGCTCAAACCCGTCGCCAAAGGCGATCATGGCGAAGGGAAAAAAGGCTTTTTCGGCTGGTTTAACCGCCTGTTTGATAAGAGCACGCATCACTACACCGATAGCGTAGGCAATATTCTGCGCAGCACCGGGCGTTACCTGCTGCTCTATCTCATTATTGTCGTCGGTATGGCTTATCTGTTCGTTCGTCTGCCAAGCTCTTTCTTGCCGGATGAAGACCAGGGCGTATTCCTGACAATGGTCCAGCTCCCCGCCGGCGCGACGCAAGAGCGCACGCAAAAAGTGCTGGATGAGGTCACGGATTACTATCTGAACAAAGAGAAAGCCAACGTTGAATCGGTATTCGCCGTCAACGGCTTCGGTTTTGCAGGGCGCGGTCAGAATACCGGTATTGCATTCGTGTCGTTGAAAGACTGGGCCGATCGTCCAGGCGAAAAAAACAAGGTTGAAGCGATTACCCAGCGGGCAACCGCAGCGTTTTCACAAATTAAAGATGCGATGGTCTTCGCCTTTAACCTACCGGCGATTGTTGAACTGGGCACCGCAACCGGGTTTGACTTCGAGTTGATTGACCAGGCGGGACTTGGTCATGAAAAACTCACCCAGGCACGTAATCAGTTGTTCGGCGAGGTGGCGAAATATCCTGATCTGCTGGTCGGCGTTCGACCTAACGGCCTGGAAGATACGCCGCAGTTTAAAATCGACATCGACCAGGAAAAAGCTCAGGCGCTGGGCGTGTCTATTAGCGACATTAATACCACGCTGGGCGCAGCATGGGGCGGTAGCTATGTAAACGACTTTATCGATCGCGGTCGAGTGAAGAAAGTTTACGTGATGTCCGAAGCGAAATACCGCATGTTGCCGGATGATATTAACGACTGGTACGTTCGTGGTAGCGATGGTCAGATGGTGCCGTTCTCCGCATTCTCCTCTTCCCGCTGGGAATATGGTTCGCCGCGTCTGGAACGCTATAACGGTCTGCCTTCGATGGAAATTCTGGGTCAGGCGGCGCCAGGCAAGAGTACTGGTGAAGCGATGGCGATGATGGAAGAACTGGCCAGCAAGCTGCCGTCAGGCATTGGGTATGACTGGACCGGGATGTCCTACCAGGAGCGGTTGTCCGGCAACCAGGCCCCTGCCCTGTATGCTATCTCGCTGATCGTCGTCTTCCTGTGTCTGGCGGCATTGTATGAGAGCTGGTCTATCCCGTTCTCCGTAATGCTGGTTGTTCCGCTTGGGGTTATCGGCGCGCTGCTGGCCGCGACCTTCCGCGGACTGACTAACGACGTTTACTTCCAGGTGGGCCTGCTCACAACCATTGGGTTGTCGGCGAAGAACGCGATACTAATCGTCGAATTCGCCAAAGACTTAATGGATAAAGAAGGGAAAGGTCTGGTAGAAGCGACGCTGGAGGCCGTTCGGATGCGTTTGCGCCCGATTCTGATGACCTCGTTAGCGTTCATGCTGGGGGTTATGCCGCTGGTTATCAGTTCCGGCGCGGGTTCCGGCGCGCAGAATGCGGTAGGTACTGGCGTACTGGGCGGGATGGTAACGGCAACCGTACTGGCTATTTTCTTCGTACCGGTCTTCTTTGTGGTGGTACGCCGCCGCTTTAGCCGTAAAAGCGAAGATATTGAGCATAGTCATTCGACAGAACATCGCTGATTTGCTCACTGTTGATAAGGCCGCGCAAGCGGCCTTTTTTACGCAAAAATCATAAAATACGCTTATTGTTAGATTGATTATTTTTTGCCATATTAATAAAAGGTATAATCCTTACTGCGTTAAAGGCTTTTCTTAGGAAAGTTGGCCATTTCTTAATTCAGCCATTAATTAAGAAATATTAAGAATATTCCTGGCTATTTTCTCCTGTCAGAGTCTATTGTTTTAGCCTGAAAAGCTAAAAAACGTTAACCCAATGATTACACAAACAATAAAACTGGTTCCTTTTTAGGCGACCGACGATCACTGTTAAAATTCGAAAAAGTATGGCAACACGCGGCTTTCACGCAATTGTAATTTTTCGTAATATGACGATGAAAAGTTTTTTAGAGTAGATTATAGTTAAATCATAAGGTGACGTGGGAAGTACCAGGTTAGTTAGTTGTATCCATCCCGAAGGTGTTCGGTTAGTTTAAGCCACTAAAAAGGGGATGCATTATGGACGAATACTCACCCAAAAGACATGATATAGCACAGCTTAAATTTCTTTGCGAAACCCTGTATCATGACTGTCTTGCAAACCTTGAAGAAAGCAACCATGGCTGGGTTAATGACCCGACCTCAGCAGTCAACCTGCAGCTCAATGAGCTGATAGAGCATATTGCAACTTTCGCGCTTAATTATAAAATTAAGTACAATGAAGACAATAAATTGATTGCGCAGATAGATGAATACCTGGACGACACCTTTATGTTGTTCAGCAGCTATGGTATTAATACGCAGGATTTGCAAAAATGGCGTAAATCGGGCAACCGCCTGTTCCGTTGTTTCGTCAACGCCACCAGGGCTAATCCTGTTAGTTTGTCTTGTTAAAAATTATTACAATCATAGGTAGAATTTATGTCTGATAAACCATTAACTAAAACTGATTATTTGATGCGTTTACGGCGCTGTCAGACAATTGACACTCTGGAGCGCGTCATTGAGAAAAATAAATATGAATTGTCCGACAATGAGCTGGCTGTATTTTACTCAGCTGCGGATCACCGTCTTGCAGAATTGACGATGAACAAACTCTACGACAAGATCCCCTCTTCAGTATGGAAATTCATTCGTTAATCACGCTACATTACTTTTTAGAGAACACGCAGGTGTTATCTGCCTCCTCGTTCTGGCTAATAACACAACGGGCTATTATAGAACAGTGATATAGATCACATACCAATAGCAGGGAACGTTCCCTCTAATACTTTATTATTGCTTCTATTGCGATAATATCCACCAAGGGGAGCGCGCGATGAGTGACGAAAAACAAAAAATGATCGCTGGGGCACTGTATTGCCCGACCGATGAAACTTTATGCCAGGATCGACTGCGGGCGCGTCAACTCATCCATCAATACAATTATACTACGCCTGATGAAATAAATAAGCGTCAGGCGATTTTACGCGACCTGTTGGGTCGATGCGAAGACGCCTATATTGAACCTTCCTTCCGTTGCGACTACGGCTATAATATTTTTCTTGGTCACTCCTTTTACGCTAACTTCGACTGCGTCATGCTTGATGTTTGCCCAATTCATATTGGCGATAATTGTATGCTCGCGCCAGGGGTACATATCTATACCGCCACGCACCCGCTGGACGCCGTCGAACGCAACAGCGGCAGAGAATTAGGTAAACCCGTCACTATCGGAAATAACGTCTGGATAGGCGGACGAGCCGTCGTTAATCCTGGCGTAACCATCGGCGATAACGTCGTCGTCGCTTCAGGCGCTGTGGTGACAAAAAACGTACCGCCAGACGTCGTGGTAGGCGGAAACCCGGCGCGAATCATTAAAAAATTGTAGTTAAAATGATAACTGTTATGCTAATTCGTGGTTAATCTGTTACTTTTTTCACGTTACACCTCCCTTTAAAATGGGCTGTTATTACCCTATGTCGCAGAAATCATGAAGGCAAAAGATGACAGAGATACAGCGCCTGCTTAGCGAAACTATTGATGACTTAAACGTCCGTGAAAAACGCGATAACAGGCCGCGTTTTAGTATCAGTTTTATCCGCAAGCATCCTGGGTTATTTATCGCGATGTATGCAGCCTGGTTTGCGACGCTGGCGGTCATGCTGCAATCAGAAACGCTGGTGGGGTCAGTGTGGCTGTTAGTGGTGTTATTTATCGCATTTAATGGCTTCTTCTTTTTCGACATCGCCCCGCGTTATCACTATAACGACATCGATGTGCTGGACCTCCGGGTCTGTTACAACGGCGAATGGTACAACACCCGCTTTGTTCCCCCCACGCTCATTGAGACGATTCTTCAGTCTCCACAGGTGGATAATGAACATAAAGTCCAGCTGCAAAAAATGGTTGCCCGTAAGGGCGAACTTTCCTTCTACGATATTTTTACGCTGGCCCGCGCAGAAGCCAGCCGGTAATAAAAAAGTGCGCACCCTCCCTGGTACGCACTGCTTCCCCTGAACTGTTGGTTTTTTAACGTCTTTTTTTACGCCCCTGAACCGCCTTAAAACGCGGATTTGTTTTACAAATCACGTATAAGCGTCCTTTGCGTTTGACTATCTGGCAGTCCGGATGCCGTTGTTTTGCATTGCGAAGTGAGTTTAACACCTGCATTTCATTTACCCCCGTTTAGCGCCGATAAAATGACCGAAACGTTTCTGGAAGCGTGCGGCGCTACTTTCGCTATCAAACGTTTTCTGTCTACCGGTATAAAAAGGATGCGATTTTGATGACACATCAATAGTGACATACGGATATGTCACGCCGTCCAGTTCGATTTCACGTTCAGTTTTGATAGTTGATCCCACTTTCACATATTCATTTGCGCTGGTGTCGTGAAATACGACGGTGCGGTATACAGGATGAATATCAGGTTTCATTGCGCTCCCTCAATTATGTTATAACATAACAATAAAATACGCTATCAACGCTCCTTTTTCAACCGGTAAACATTCACGATCTCTTCCTGGCGGCAAAAGCAACGTGGCGTAACGCGTTAGTCTGGCCCCTGTATCTGTAAAATCGATAAAATAGCTTTATCATTCAAGGGCGCGATTTACGATCGGATATACTTTCTCTACGCTGTGTTTATAAGGACATCACTGTGACAACACGACATCTGGTCAGCCTGGTAACGGGAGTGCTTATCCTGTCTGTCCTTTTCCCGATAGGATTGAGCCTGTGGCTGGCGCACCGTCAAGTTGAAAAAAGGTTTAATGAAGAGCTGGATATCTTCTCGTCCCGGGTGGCGCTACGTACAGAAAGGGTCAGTGACCAGGCAAAAGCCGCGTTAACGCATATTGCCTCCTTTAAAGGCGAGCCCTGCAGCAGCGCCCATTTACTCGCCATGCGCCGCGTGTCTTATAGCTTTCGGTATGTCCAGGAAGTTCTGTATCTTAAAAATTCGATTCCCGTTTGCTCCTCACTTGAAAAAGAGAGCCATATTCCCGCTTTCCCTCCGCCTATGAAAATCACTCGCGACGGTTATCGCGCCTGGTTTACGGCGCAAAACGATCTGGGTATAAAACGCTATATGGCGGCACTCGGGAGCGACAGCTATATCGTGATGATCGACCCGGCGTCCTTTATCGATGTGATTCCGTTTGGCGCATGGCCGATTGACGTCGCTATTATTGGCCGGGAACGCAATACTGTGGTTGCCAGCAGCGGTAACCTTGACCCCGCTATTCTTCCGCTCATTCACCATGAGACGCCCCTGCGGCTGGAAAACCGAGGCATTCAGTATGCTATCCACCCCTTTCCGGAAATGGGTATAACTATCGTAAGCTGGGCACCGACCGCTCCGCTGGAAAGGAGCTGGTATCGACAAGCGTTTATCTGGCTACCGGCGGGCATCGTAACGGGTCTGCTGGCTGCGGCCTTTATTCTGCGTATTTTGCGTCGGCTACAGTCGCCCCGCCACCGTCTCCAGGATGCGATAGACAATCGCGAAATTAACGTACACTATCAGCCTATTGTCTCCCTGAGCAGCGGAAAAATTGTCGGTGCCGAAGCCTTAGCTCGCTGGCAACAGGCGGACGGCACTTTCCTTTCGCCGGAAATTTTTATCGCGCTGGCTGAACAAACCGGGCTCACGGAGCCGCTAACCCGGCTAATCATCGACACCGTTTTTGAAGACATGGGGAGTTGGTTAAAGTCCCATCCCGAACAACATATTTCAATCAATCTTGAGGCATCCGATCTGGCGTCGGAAACGTTGCCGACGCTGTTAAGCACGCTGCTGAACCGTAGCCAAATTTCTCCGTCGCAAATCGCGCTTGAGTTAACGGAACGCGAGTTCGCCGATCCGAAAACCAGCGCGCCCATTGTCGCCAGATACCGTAACGCGGGACATTCCATTTATATTGATGACTTTGGCACCGGCTATTCCAGCCTCAGCTACTTACAAAATCTGGATGTGGATGTCCTTAAAATTGATAAATCTTTTGTCGATGCGCTGGAATATAAAAACGTCACGCCGCATATTATTGAAATGGCGAAAACGCTCAAACTCAAGATGGTCGCAGAAGGCATCGAAACGACCAGGCAAGAACAGTGGCTACGCCAGCATGGCGTACATTATGGTCAGGGCTGGTTATACAGTAAGCCCCTACCCGCTACGGCATTTATTCTTTGGGCGGAACAGCGGCTATAACGTCGCACAGCAGAAAAGAACAGTGTGGAGAGGCACAAATGGGTGGGGGCCCTGCCAGCTACATCCCGGCACACGCGTCATCTGCCTTGGCTGCTTCCTTCCGGACCTGACCTGGTAAACAGAGTAGCGTTGCGGGAGAACCAACAGAGCCCCCATTGAGAGCGTTGTGAACCAACGCGCAGGCGCATTATCACTGCTATATCGTGCAATTGCAACCCATCAGGCATCGGATGCTGGTTTCTTGCGCATCCGGGCTTTCCTCCCCCCTTATTCCAGATTATCCTGAAGCATTAACGCAGGATTCTATTATGGATATTCAGGACACTTTTCCTCAACGCGTCTGGCAAATCGTCGCTTCGATCCCGGAAGGGTTTGTCACGACCTACGGCGATGTCGCCCGGCTTGCCGGTTCGCCTCGGGCAGCGCGTCAGGTCGGCGGAGTTTTAAAACGTCTGCCGGAAGGCAGCACTTTACCATGGCATCGGGTGGTGAACCGCCACGGCGCAATATCACTTACCGGGCCGGATCTACAGCGGCAACGTCAGGCATTACTGGCGGAAGGCGTGGTGGTGTCGGGAAGCGGACAAATCGATTTACAACGCTATCGCTGGGTGTATTAACCCTCTCCGTAACGGAGAGGGTTGGCGCAGGATTAATACTGGGTAGGCGCAGGAACGGCAGAAGACGGATTGACCTGGGTCGGCGAAGTCGATGGAACCGTCGTCGTCGCACCACCGCCGGCCTGCACAGGCACCGCCGTTTGCTGTACCGGTACCAGCGTCAGATCCGCTTTAGTGCCGCCATTGTTAATCACCGGTTTCACGCTATCGGTAATAAATACCAGCTTATTGTCAACGGTGATGGCCGCGCTCAGGAGAATACGCGCGTTAGGTTGAATATCTGATGGGTTAAACGGCAACACAAAACTGAAAGGCGCCTGTTTACCTTCGGTACGTACCGCTTTTTGCGACAGCACCTTAGACGGCGCATCAGCCAGCGAAGCATCTGAAAGCGTCACGGTCAGCACCGCATCTGGCGGCAGAGCGACCTTCTGGCGGATCCAGACGGTACCGGAAACATTGGGTTGCTGAATAGTAGACTGGTTAGCTGTAATCGACATGTTAGGGTTTGGCGCAGGCGTCTGGATATCAGCGCTTTTATCAGCGCAGGCCGCCAGAGATATCGCAACCGCTAAACCACTTACGATGTGCACGAGTTTCATTCAATTCTCCTTATCATCAATGCACCAGCAGGCCTTTCCCCCCGCCGGAAGAGTGGTTAACAGAAACATAACGTGATTAAGTGTGGCACATGTCACTCATTTTTGCCTGGAATTGGTCTGTTATTCAGACTTTTGTACCCATCGGACCACTTGCAAAATTGCGTTATACTCTGCCCTACCTCGCTTCGGCATCGTTGTCACCTGGAGAGTATGTATGAGTCAGACACTGAATAATTTGCTGACATTATTGAATCTGGAAAAAATTGAAGAAGGACTCTTTCGGGGCCAAAGTGAAGACTTAGGGCTGCGCCAGGTATTTGGCGGTCAGGTGGTGGGCCAGGCACTCTATGCCGCCAAAGAAACGGTGCCGGAAGCGCGACTGGTGCATTCATTCCACAGTTATTTTCTGCGGCCAGGCGACAGCCAAAAACCCATTATCTATGACGTAGAAGTGCTGCGCGATGGGAACAGCTTCAGCGCCCGCCGCGTTGCCGCTATTCAGAACGGGAAACCCATCTTTTATATGACCGCCTCATTCCAGGCGCCGGAACCGGGTTTTGAACATCAAAAAACCATGCCGACGGCAGTCGGGCCGGAAGGACTACCGTCAGAAACGGAAATCGCGCAATCGCTGGCGCATTTACTGCCGCCGATTCTGAAAGAAAAGTTTCTCTGCGATCGCCCGCTGGAAATTCGTCCCGTCGAATTTCACAATCCGTTGAAAGGTCACGTCGCCGCGCCTGTGCGTCAGGTATGGATTCGCGCCAACGGCACCGTTCCGGATGACATTCGCGTCCATCAATATTTACTGGGATATGCCTCGGATCTGAATTTCCTTCCCGTCGCGCTTCAGCCTCACGGCATCGGTTTTCTGGAAAAGGGCATTCAGATCGCCACTATCGATCACTCTATGTGGTTCCATCGCCCGTTCAATTTTAATGAATGGCTACTTTATAGCGTGGAGAGCACTTCCGCCTCCAGCGCCCGGGGCTTTGTTCGCGGCGAGTTTTATACTCAGGATGGCGCGCTGGTCGCTTCAACCGTGCAGGAAGGGGTAATGCGTAATCACAATTAAAAAACATGCCGCTATGCGGCGTTAATGGCCTGATGACGCTGCGCTTATCCGGCCTACGGTAAACTGGATAAGCGCAGCGCCATCAGGCATGTTGCGCAATCACGCGTTATACGCATTCTCGCCGTGACTGTTCACATCCAGCCCCTCGCGCTCCTGCTCTTCCGGTACACGCAGTCCAACAAGGATATCCGCCAGTTTGTAACCAACAAACGCGACAACGCCGGACCAGACGACCGTAATAGCAATACTTTCCAGCTGTACCATCACCTGATGTCCCATCGTAACGCCGTCGACAAAGCCAACGCCGCCCAGCGAACTGGCGGCAAAAACGCCGGTCAGGATACAGCCGATTATTCCGCAAACGCCGTGAACGCCAAATACGTCGCACGGATCATCTACCCGTAACAGACGTTTAAGCATGGTGACTCCCCACAATCCCGCCAGCCCCGCAATAACGCCGATAACCAGCGCGCCGCCAACGCCAACATAGCCACAGGCTGGCGTCACGCCGACCAGACCGGCAATCGCGCCGGAACACGCTCCCAGCAGGGAAGGCTTACCGCGTAGCGTCCACTCGCCGATAATCCACCCCAGAATCGCGGCGGCGGTCGCCACCACGGTGTTCACAAAGGCCAGCGCTGCTATCTCGTTTGCGCTACCAGCAGAACCCGCGTTAAATCCAAACCAGCCGATATACAGAATCGCAGTACCGGTAAAGACCATCGGCAGGTTATGGGGTTTAAATGCTTCTTTCCCAAAGCCGACGCGTTTGCCAATTAAGTAAGCCCCCACCAGCCCGGCGATAGCGGCGTTAATATGCACCACCGTACCACCGGCAAAATCCAGCGCGCCGTGAGCAGCCAGCAGGCCGCCGCCCCACACCATGTGCGCAATCGGAATATAAGAGAGCGTGAACCACACCACGACAAAAATCAGTACCGCCGAAAAACGAATACGCTCCGCCAGCGCGCCGACAATCAGCCCGACGGTAATACAGGCGAAAGATCCCTGAAACGCGACATGAATATACTGATAAATCGTACCCGTTACCGCCGTCAACGCGATATTCTTCAACATCGCCCCATCGGCATTACCGAAGAAATGATTCCCTTCGCCAAAAGCCAGCGAATAGCCGTACACCACCCATAAAATACAGACCAGCGCAAAGGTGACGGTCACTTGCGTTAACATTGACAGCACGTTCTTGGCGCGAATTAATCCGCCGTAAAACAGCGCGATACCCGGTATCGTCATGAACAGCACCAGCGCGGTGCAAATCATCATAAAAGCACTATCCGCTTTATCGGCAACCGCTGGCGCGGCTATCGTTAGCCCAGGCAGCAGCGCCAGTGAAGCCAGTGTGGTTTTTATCATCGCTATCTTCATTTTTTCATTTCCTGTTGCTGTGTGGCGGGTCTTACAGCGCTGCTTCGTCAGCTTCGCCGGTACGAATCCGAATAACGCGCATGAGCTCCGCGACGAAAATTTTGCCGTCGCCAATTTTTCCGGTGTAAGCCGCTTTACTGATGATATCGATCACCTCTTCCAGTTGGTCGTCGGCGATAGCCACATCAATTTTGACCTTCGGCAGGAAATTCACGCTGTACTCCGCGCCGCGATACAGTTCGGCGTGTCCTTTCTGACGGCCAAACCCTTTCACTTCGGTGACGGTCAGTCCCTGAATGCCAATGGAAGAAAGCGCCTCCCGCACGTCCTCCAGCTTGAACGGTTTGATAATCACGGTAACCAGCTTCATAGAACCCTCCAGTCAGAATTAGGTAACGGCTGCCGCCGCGCATGGACTCTTCAGAATGGATATTGCAAAGGATGTGCCAGAAGCTGGCGAGCGATGAAAAGCGCGGTTAGCGGCGCGTCTTTATATTGACGCGCCCCAAAATCGAAACAGGGAAAGAAAAGCGCACCACGACGGTGCATGATGGGCGAGGTTTTGCCCTGTGGCGCCAAACCTTACGCCGCAGGGCCGGGTTCTTCGTGTACGCTGGCGGCTAACTCCTCGCCAACTAACTGTAATTGATACATTTGCCAGTAGCGCCCTTGCGCCGCCAGCAATTGTTGATGCGTCCCGCGCTCCACCGCCTGGCCGCGATGGAGAACCAGAATGGTATCCGCCTCCACGATTGTCGATAGCCGATGGGCAATAACCACCAGCGTGGTGCGCTCGCGAATCGCCGCCAGCGCCTGCTGTATCGCCTGCTCAGTGCCGGAATCGATGCTGGCCGTCGCTTCATCAAGAATTAATATTTGCGGGGCGTCAACCAGCACGCGCGCCAGCGCCAATAGCTGTTTTTGCCCGACGGACAGCGTATTTCCCTGCTCGCCGAGATGCGTATGCAGCCCGTCGCTCAGGCCGCGCGCCAGTTCCGCCAGTTGTACCGTTTCCAGCGCCTGCCACACCTGCGCCTCGGAGACATCGCGCCCCAGCGTCACATTAGCCAGAAAGGTATCCGCCATCACTACCGGGTCCTGTTGAACCATCGCCACGCCCTGGCGTAAAACGCGATGATTAAGAGAGGCGATTTCTCGCCCATCCAGCCGAATTTCGCCTTGTGTCAGGGGGTAATACCCCATTAATAAGCTGGCGAGCGTGCTCTTCCCGCTGCCGGTGTGCCCCACCAGCGCCACAAAGCTACGGGACGGTACTGATAGCGTAATGTCCTGTAAAACAAGATTATCGTCGCGGTAAGCAAACGACAGATGATCAATATCAATCGCCCCGCTTTGTAACGGCCTGTCGTCGCTGCCATAGCGCTGGCGCGGGCGATCCATCAGTTCAAAAACACGCTCTCCCGCCACAACCGCCTGCTGTAGCATGGATTGCTGGGTGGTCAGTTCAATGAGCGGCTCGTTCAGACGTGACAAATAGCTAATGAACGCATACAGCACCCCGACCTCAATCGTGCCGGCAGACGTAAAGCTGAAAAGCATCAACAGACCGCACAAAATGAGCGCAGAAAAGAGGCTAAGCAGCGGACGCAATAAAAAGCCGTCTAAGCGTAGTGTCTGCATCCGCGCCATGTAGTGCGAGCGGCTGGCCTCGCCCATGCGTTCGCCGAAGCGCGCCTGCTGGCGAAACTGCTGGATTACGCTCATCCCGTTGATGATTTCGTTAAAGCCGTCGTTAATATCCGCCAGGTATGCCCGCACGCGGCGTACAATCGGCGTGCTGTAGCGCTGATAAATGACCATCACGGTCAATACCGCCGGAAAAATCAAAATCGCCACCAGCGCCATCCGCCAGTCAAGGCTGAACATAGCGACCAGCATGGCGCCGATCAACGCCGCGCTACGTAATACCGTTGCGACGACCGTGACGTACAGATCGCGGATGACTTCCGTATCGTTGGTCACGCGTGAAATTAATTGTCCGACAGGCTGCGTGTCGAAGGCGCTTAGCGGCTGGCGCAAGGCGGCATCCATGACGTCCGTGCGCAAAGACTGAACCACGCCAACGGCCGCCCGGTTAAATAATAAAGACTGGGCGTAATGGAGACCCGCCGCCAGAAACTGTAGCCCCACATAGGCGGCCGCCAGCCCCGCGACCTTGCCCAACGGTAAATGGTGGCGGGCCACCATGTTATCAATGAAATAGCTGATCAGCAGCGGACCGCTAACCTCCGCCGCCGCCGCAATCCACAGCATCATCACCGCGACAGAGAGCGGTTTTCGCCATGGCGAGCCATACGCCAGCAACCGTTTCAGCGTCGGCCATAGCTGTCCAAAACTACGCATTCACCGCCTCCTCGCCGCGTTCCGGCGCGTCATCCAGAGCGGCCTCCAGTTGCTGATAGCGATACATATCGCGATACCAGCCAATCTGCTGCGCCAGTTGATCGTGATCGCCGCGCTGAACAACATGACCATGTTGCATAACGATAATTTCATTGGCGTCGGTCAGCGCGGATAAACGATGCGCGCTGATGATGACCGTACGCCCTTCGCCCCACTGGCGCAAATTATGCAAAATCTGATGCTCCGTACGACCATCTACTGCTGAAAGCGCATCATCGAGAAGCAGAATTTCCGCATTTAACAGCAGCGCTCTGGCAATCGAGATACGCTGTTTTTGCCCTCCCGATAACATGACGCCACGTTCACCTACCTGCGTGTCGTAGCCCTGAGGCAAACGGAGAATATCCTCATGTACGCTGGCTAAACGCGCCACCTGTTCAATCTCCTCCTGAGTCGCCTCCGGGCGTCCGAGCGCAATATTATTGGCAATAGAGTCCGAGAACAAAAACGGCGTCTGGCTGACGACCGCCAGTCGGCTACGCCAGCTATCCAGCTGCAGATGCGTCAACGGCATGTCATGGAATCGGATCTCTCCCTGCGTCACATCAAAATGGCGCTGGATAAGCGACAATATTGTGCTTTTCCCCGCGCCGGTCGGACCGCATATCCCCAGCATCTGACCCGGTTTAAGACGAAAGTTCACATTCTCCAGCGCCGGATGCGTCGTTTGCGGATAGCAAAACTCACGAATGGCCGCCGTCAGTTCGCCACGCCCCGCCGGGACCGGCTCTTCGCCATCCTTAACTACCGGCGCTTCCGCCAGCATGGCGCGGATGCGGCTGTAAGCGGCGCTACCCCGCTCCACGATATTAAACATCCAGGCCAGCGCCAGCATCGGCCAAATCATCAACCCCAGATACATCATAAAGCTGGTGAGTTCGCCCAGCGTCAGGCTGCCGTTAACCACCATCCAGCTTCCGCCGCTAATCGCGAGCAGGTTCGCCATGCCAATGGCGATGTAAATGGTTGGATCAAAACGCGCGTCAATACGCGCCACGCGCATATTTTTCTTGCCGGTATCTTCGGCATCCGCCGCAAACAGCGAAGACTGGCGGTCCTCCAGACCAAACGCTTTGATCATGCGGATGCTGGTCAGACTCTCCTGCGTGCGGTCGTTCAGGCTGGAAAAGGCAGCCTGCGCCAGTTTGAAATAATCATGCAGCCGATCGCCGTAACGTTTGATCATCAGCGCCATAATCGGCATCGGCAACAGCGCTAATAGCGTTAGCTGCCAGCTAATTTGCGTCGACATGACAATCAGTACCGCGCAGCCCATTACCAGCGAGTCAACCAGCGTCAGAACGCCCTCGCCCGCTGCAAATACGACGCGATCCACATCATTCGTCGCACGCGCTATCAGATCGCCCGTCCGATGGCGCTGATAAAATTCAGGATGCTGACGACTCAGCTGGCGATAATAATCTTCACGCAGTTCAACGGCTAATTGATAAGAGGCGCCAAATAGCAGCACGCGCCAGACATAGCGCAACAAATAGACCACTACGGCGATCAGGGCAATGGTGCCAATCCACATCGCTATTCGGCCTGGAGTAAAATGCTGTGCGGTTACGCCATCCACGACAATCCCCACCACTTTGGGCGGGATCAGCTGAAGCATCGCAATAAGCATAAGCAGGGCCACCGCGCCAAGATAGCGACGCCATTCCCGGCGAAAGTACCAGCTTAATTGAGCAAATAATCGCACGCGTTATTTCCTGATATGATTTCCGGCAATACCGGGAGAATTATTCAATGGGCAGAGAGGTGGTGTACTTAATCTGTTCCATCGCAAAACTGGAGGTGACGTCTGACAGTCCAGGGACGCTATTGACCAGACGTTTATAGAAGTCGTCATACCGCTTCATGTCGGCCACCTGAACTCGCATCAGATAGTCGTATTCCCCCGCCATCCGCCAGAAGCCAAGCACTTCCGGCATCTCAGAGACGACGGTCACGAACCGACAGTACCATTCACTGCTGTGGTGCTGCGTTTTTATCAACACAAAAGCGGTTAATCCCAGACCCAGTTTTTCCGGGTCCAGCAGCGCGACCCTGCCAAGCAGGATACCGTCATCTTCCAGGCGTTTAAGCCGCTTCCAGCAAGGCGTTGTCGTCAGATTAACGGCATCCGCCAGCGCCTGCAAAGAGAGGGTACAATCCTGCTGCAATAAGCAAAGCAGTTTACGGTCAATTTTATCTAACATACCCACTCCATAGAGAATATTTTTCTCCTTACATTGTAATTTAAAGGTCAAATAGCAACAATTTTTTCCGTACTTTTCGCTACTCTTGGCACAAAATGATAAATGGGTATTAATGATGAGTAGCAATTGGGTTAAAAATGCCATTAATGAAATTAACGCTGACCACCAGCGCTCGGCGGATACGCATCTTATTCGTTTGCCCCTGTCGGCATTTCCAGGTATCCAGCTTTACCTGAAAGATGAAAGCACGCATCCCACCGGTAGCCTCAAGCATCGCCTGGCGCGCTCGCTGTTCCTTTATGGGCTGTGCAATGGCTGGATTAAAGAAGGCACTCCGATTATTGAAGCGTCATCAGGCTCAACGGCGATTTCCGAAGCCTGGTTCGCGCGTTTACTGGGACTGCCGTTCATCGCCGTCATGCCCGCCTGTACCGCAAAACGTAAAATCGAACAGATTCAATTTTACGGCGGCCACTGTCATTTTGTGGAGAGCGCCTGCGAAATTTATGCCGCCTCCGAGCGGCTGGCGCATGAACTGAACGGTCACTATATGGACCAGTTTACCTACGCAGAACGAGCTACCGACTGGCGGGGCAACAATAATATTGCCGACAGTATTTTCCGCCAGATGCGCAACGAACCCCATCCGGTACCGCGATTTATCGTCATGAGCGCCGGAACGGGCGGAACCTCTGCGACGATTGGGCGCTATATTCGCTGCCAGGGCTATGATACTCAGCTCATGGTGGTGGATCCGGAAAATTCCGTCTTTTTACCTTACTGGCAGGATCGCGACGCTTCATTACGCAGCCCGGTGAGCAGTAAAATTGAAGGAATTGGTCGTCCGCGAGTAGAGCCTTCTTTTATTCCGGATGTCGTGGATGAGATGCTGCGCGTGCCGGACGCCGCCAGCGTTGCCACCGCACACTGGCTGGAAACGCAGCTAGGCCGTAAAGTCGGCGCCTCTACCGGCACGAATATGTGGGGAGCGCTGCAGCTTGCGGCCCGGATGCGCGAGGCTGGAGAAACCGGCGCTATCGTGACGTTATTGTGCGATAGCGGCGATCGCTATCTGGATACCTATTACCATCCGTCCTGGGTTAGCGACCATATCGGCGATTTGACGCCGTGGTCAGCGGCCATCGCAAAATTACTTACCGGCGACTAGAAACCAAAAAAAAGCCAGACTGAATGTCTGGCTTGCTGGAAGAGATCTCTCATTCGGGGGAATAAGGTAGATGCGGATTGTCCAGCCAATGCGTCAAAAAGTGTGATACCGCTTGATTACCACAATGTCCGATAACCGAAAGGTGTGGCAGCGCGGCGATAAGCTGCGGCATGGCATTGCCCATAATGAGCCCCCGCCCGACGCTGCCCAGCATTTCCCGATCGTTCATCGCGTCGCCAAACGCCATGCAATCTGCCAGTGAAAGCCCTAAATGGTTGCTCAATACCGCCAGCGCCGATCCTTTATTGCACCCCAGCGGTAGCACTTCCAGGCAGTCGACGGCAGAGAAACAGAGGTGCGCGCGTTCTTCCAGCGCCTCATTGAGCTGAATGCGCAAACGGATCAGATCGTCATGATCGCCGCAAAAACAGATCTTCGTCACCTGATGGGCCGGAATGCTTTTTATATCGATAACCTGATAACGAAAGCCGCTGTAGACGTGCGCCTGGAGTAGCGCGGGGATCTCCTGGCCTGTAAACCAGCCGTTGTCATTAAACACATGCATACTGGCTCGGGTATCCCAGGCATGGTGCATCACCGTATCGGCAACCTGAGGATCGAGATCCTGACGATGCAGCACGTCGCCTTCCAGCGAGTGAATTCGCGTCCCGTTACCGGTAATAAGATAAGCATCCAGTGAAAGCGTCCCCAGAATATGCCGCATCTCCAGCACGTGACGACCCGTAGCGAATGTCAGGGTGATATCGCGTTCGCGCAGACGCGCCAGCGTGGCGATCGTTTCTCTACCCAAATGGTGATCGGGCATTAATAACGTGCCATCCATATCAAATGCTGCCAGACGGGCCATCTCTTTCTCCACACTGTGACGCGGTTAACTTGTTGTTCAGTATTACCTGAGATATACGGAAGTAATAGTGAACAGATAAAAGGAAGTGTTCCGGGTTTCTATGAGGCTACTGAATCGGCTTAATCAATATCAACGCCTCTGGCAGCCTTCCGCCGGGGAAACGCAACATGTCACCGTTAGCGAACTGGCCGAACGCTGTTTTTGTAGCGAGCGCCATCTGCGAACGCTGCTGCGTCAGGCCCAGCAGGCGGGTTGGCTAAGATGGGAGGCGCAGTCCGGACGCGGGAAACGTGGACGGCTCCAGTTTCTGGTCACGCCGGAATCGCTCCGCACCGCCATGATGGAACAGGCGCTGGAAAAAGGGCAGCAGCTCAACGTACTGGAACTGGCGCAGCTGGCGCCGGGCGAGTTACGGGCGATGCTCCAGCCTTTTATGGGCGGCCAATGGCAAAACGATACGCCGACATTGCGTATTCCCTACTATCGTCCGCTTGATCCGCTGCAGCCGGGTTTTCTGCCAGGACGCGCGGAACAGCATCTCGCAGGGCAAGTTTTTTCCGGGTTAACGCGCTTCGACCGCGATAGCCAATATCCTTGCGGGGATTTGGCGCATCACTGGAAGGTTTCCGCCGACGGTTTACGCTGGGATTTTTATATTCGCTCCACGCTGCACTGGCATAATGGCGATGCGGTGGATACCGCGCAGCTACACGAACGCCTGGAAAGGCTGCTTACCCTACCCGCGCTAAGCAAATTGTTTATTAGCGTCGCACGGATCGAAGTAACGCATCCTCAGTGCCTGACCTTTCTCCTTCACCGACCTGATTACTGGCTGGCGCATCGTCTGGCGAGCTATTGTAGCGGTCTGGCGCATCCTGACCTGCCGCTTATCGGCACCGGTCCTTTTCGCCTGGCGTTGTTCACGCCGGAACTGGTGCGTCTGGAAAGTCATAACCATTATCACCTCAGCCATCCGCTGCTGAAAGCGATTGAATTCTGGATCACCCCGCAACTGTTTGCCCAGGATCTGGGCACCAGTTGCCGCCATCCGGTGCAGATTGCCATCGGCAAACCGGAAGAGCTGGCGACGCTGAGTCAGGTAAGTAGTGGTATCAGCCTGGGCTTTTGTTATTTAACCCTCAAAAAGGGCTCACGGCTCAACGTACAGCAGGCGCGGCGTCTGATACATATTATCCATCATACTTCGCTGCTGAAAACCTTGCCGGTAGATGAGAACTTGATTATGCCAAGTCAGGGGCTGCTACCCGGCTGGACAATCCCGCAATGGCAGGACGTTGATGAAACGCCATTGCCGAAAAAACTTACCCTGGCGTACCACCTTCCCGTAGAGCTGCATACGATGGCGGAACAGCTTCGACATTACCTGGCGACGCTCGGCTGTGAGTTAACGTTGATTTTTCATAATGCCAAAAACTGGGATAACTGCCCTGCGTTGGCGCAAGCGGATCTGATGATGGGCGACAGGCTGATCGGCGAAGCGCCGGAATATACGCTGGAGCAGTGGCTACGTTGCGATCAGATCTGGCCGCATGTCCTGGACGCGCCTGCGTTTTCCCATCTGCAGGCTACGCTTGACGCTCTGCAAATTCAGCCCAATGAAAAAGATCGCCGCGCCGCGCTACAACAAGTTTTTGCCAACCTGATGGATGACGCCACACTTACGCCGCTGTTTAATTATCACTATCGCATCAGCGCCCCACCGGGCGTTAACGGCGTTCGACTGACCCCTCGCGGCTGGTTTGAATTTAGCGAAGCCTGGCTTCCGCCGCCTTCGCCGTGAAGAAGCTGGTCGGGATTACCCGTACGCGTTACCATATTGGTTTTCGTCATTGATCAGGATAACTATGAAACGCGCCGTTGTTGTATTTAGTGGAGGTCAGGACTCCACCACTTGTCTGGCGCAAGCGCGGCATCAGTATGATGAAGTGCATTGTGTCACGTTTGATTATGGTCAGCGCCACCGCGCAGAGATTGATGTCGCGCGCGCACTGGCGTTAAAACTTGGCGCACGCGCGCATAAAGTGCTGGATGTCACTTTGCTGAACGAACTGGCGGTCAGTAGCCTGACGCGGGATAGCATTCCGGTGCCGGACTATGAACCGAACGCTGACGGTATCCCCAATACTTTCGTACCGGGACGCAATATTCTCTTTCTGACGCTGGCGGCGATTTACGCTTATCAGGTCAAAGCCGAAGCGGTGATCACTGGCGTTTGCGAGACCGATTTTTCCGGCTATCCAGACTGTCGCGATGAGTTCGTCAAAGCGCTGAATCACGCGGTGAATCTGGGCATGGCGAAAGATATCCGTTTCGAAACGCCCCTAATGTGGATTGATAAAGCTGAAACCTGGGCGCTGGCCGATTATTGGGGCCAACTGGATTTAGTTCGCGAAGAGACGCTGACCTGCTATAACGGCATTAAAGGCGATGGCTGTGGTCATTGCGCAGCCTGTAATCTGCGCGCTAACGGCCTGAATCATTATCTGTCGAATAAAGCGGCGGTGATGGCGGCAATGAAGCAAAAAACCGGGTTAAGGTGATTGTTTTGCCGGATGGCGGCGCATGCACCTTATCCGGCCTGGCGATATGCACCATGGTCAATATCGCCAGGCCGGACAAGTTCAACGCCATCAGACAGCGGGGCGTTATTGCACCATCTGTTCCAGCTTTTCACGCAATTCGCCTTCCAGCGGCAGCGCTTTTTGCGTTTTTAAATCAATACAAACAAACGTGATGAGCGCATCAGCCACCACCTGCCCTTCTGGCTCCAGCGTAATCGTCTGGCTTAATACGCCGCTTTTACCGTTAAGCTGTTGTACCTGGCTGGTCACGGTCAGTAGATCGCTCAATACCGCCGGACGACGGTAATTTATATTGATGTTTACCACCACAAAGGCAATATTGCGGGCCGTCATCCACTGAAAGCTGTCGCTGTTTTCCAGCCCATCCCAACGGGCCTCTTCCAGAAACTCCAGATAGCGGGCATTATTAACATGTTGATAAACATCAAGATGATATCCACGAACTTTGATTTGTGTTTGCATAGCGCAATAACCTTACGTTGTTGTTATAAGTAAACGACAAGTACAGAGGTCATAACTGGTATGACCTCTACAGTCTGGCAAATTTTGGCCACTGTGCAAGTGATTACAATGTTAAAACTGCCAGATTACGCTCCACCAGCGCGCTTCCCATTCCCGGCACCTGCTTTAAATCATCCACCGTTTTAAAAGGACCATACTCCTCCCGATAGCTCACAATAGCCTGCGCTTTTTTCAGCCCAACGCCGTTCATCACCCGCGCCAGATCCTCCGCAGACGCGGTATTAATGCTCACCCTGGTACCTTCATCATCGCTGGCTTTAGCAGGTAATGCCGCTTTGGCGGAGGATGAAGAAGGCGTATCCGCTTTTGTTTCCACCGCTGCATTTTTTGCGACAGGCGTCGCCGCCAGCGCGCTATGGGCCATGCCCGCGCAGGTTAAAGAAAGCGTAATAAGCAGTGCTTTAATTCCGTGTTTCATACTGTTTTCTCCTTGTTTGTTAACAGTGCAGCCACGATAGCGGGGCGGAGAAAAACGAACAAACGGCAATTCTCAGAAATGGAAAAGGCCGCGAAAGCGGCCTTTGTGGGATACAACGTTTTGCAATTTTTTGCGAAGCGCCTCGACGATTACTGCTGTTCCAGAGCGTCGCCGATTTTGATTTTCGCCTCTTTACGCAGATTGCTCATCAGCGCCTCAAAGACAATTTGCGCATTGTTCTGCGTGATGCCCTGCACCATCGCTTTTTTCTGCGCTTCCGGCATGGCGCCCGCTTTCACCTCGTCAAACGCCAGCAGAACGACGTTACCCTGCATATCGTTCGCCACGCCATAAACTGGCTTATCTTTCGTCGGAAGGCTTAACGCAAAGGCCGCCTGACTCACCGGATCCTGACTGGTACGACTTAACGTTTTAGGCTCGCCAAAACTCAGACCCGCCGCTTTCATCGCTTCCGCGCCTTTGCCCGCTTTCAGCTCGACCAGCAGTTTTTCCGCATCCAGCTTCGCCTGTTGTTCCGCTTTGTTATGCTTCACCAGGGCAGTGACCTGTTCTTTCACTTCTGCCAACGGCTTCACGGCTTCAGGTTTATGTTCGCTCACGCGCACGACAAAAGCCCGGTCGCCATCCACGGTGATAATGTCTGAATTCGGCCCCGGCGTACCGTTTTCGCCCACCAGACCGCCATTAAAGATAGCATCGGCTACCGGTTTGAAGTTCAGCTCTTCCGGTAAGGTGTCACGGCTAAACCAGCCGGTTTCAACCGCTTTTACGCCAGC
This sequence comes from Salmonella sp. SAL04214, assembly GCF_046550615.1. Taxonomy (NCBI): domain Bacteria; kingdom Pseudomonadati; phylum Pseudomonadota; class Gammaproteobacteria; order Enterobacterales; family Enterobacteriaceae; genus Salmonella; species Salmonella sp. SAL04214. Next base: position 170,721 of record NZ_JBGDXT010000006.1, on the reverse strand, counting down.
GACCTGTTCAGCGCCTGCTAACGACTCATTGTCGTTGCTTGCCGCATCGCTCACCTTCTGCTGCAACGCATAGTAAGCATCCAGCGCTTTTTCTTGTTTCACTTTCGCGGCAATGTCGTCGCGAACCTCGCTTAACGGTTTCACTTTGGCAGGCTGAATATCATCCAGACGCGCCACCAGAAAACCGACAGACGACTTAATCACGCCAGATATCTGGCCTTTTTCTTTTAATCCGGCGTTTTTCAGTTCCGGCACCGTGGCAGACTCTTCCAGCCAGCCCATGTCGCCGCCATTACGCGCAGAGATGATATCGGTGGATTTCTCTTTCGCCAGCGTGGCGAAATCTTCGCCCTTGTTCAGCGCATCCAGTACCGCTTTCGCATCATCTTCCGTTTTGGTCTGAATAATGCTGTAACGAATGCGCTCCGGCTGAGTAAACTGATCTACATGCTGGTCATAATAGGCCTGAATATCCGCATCGCTGACCGGTGCCTGCATCGTCGCGGCATCCAGCTTGATATAGCTTACGCGGAACTGTTCCGGCGTCATAAAGCGGACTTTATTCTGATCGTAGTAGCTGGACACTTCCTGATCGGTCACCTGCTGCTTCGCCGCCAGCGCGTTGACATCAATAACGGCTTCACGCACCACGCGCTGTTGAGAGACTAATGCCGCCAGTTCGTCGGTTTCCCCTTTCAGCATAAAATCAGTACCGGCCACGCCGTTGATCAGTTGCTGAGTGGTAAGCTGGTTACGCAGCGCCTGAGCATACTGATCGGCCGTCATTCCCATCTGATTCACAATCGCGTTATAGCGGTTGTTGTCAAACTTACCGTCCACCTGAAAAGCGGGAGTGGCGAAAATCGCCTGCTTTACCTGCTCATCGCTGATGCCCAGTTTCAGTTCGCGGGAATATTGATCCAACAGCGCTTCATCTATCAGACGATTCAGCACCTGCTGGCGCAGGCTTTTCATATAACCTTCGTTGGCCGCCAGTTCAGAATACCTGTCGCCCAACTGCTGCTGCATACGGTTACGTTCGTTATTAAACGCATTCTCAAACTGTGCCCGGCTGATTTCCTGGCCATTCACTTTTGCGGCGTAGTTATTGCTTCCGCCAATCAGGTAACCACTAACGCCGGTCAAAATGAACGACACGATAATGATAACGAAAATAATCTTGAGCACGAGACTGTTTGCAGCCGTGCGTAAGCTGTCCATCATGGTGTAACCACACTCCGCTGTAGGTGACTTTACACTTTATCTTTCAGGCGGCTTCTCTGCTGGCTACCGAGTGATTCGCTCAGTTGCCGCGTCGACGCAACCTGAATGATTTGCGTATAGAGACTTCACGCGCATCGCATTTTCTGAACGCGGCGCACAAAAGCCTATTGTGACAAGAAACGAGGGCAATTGTCAGCCCGCAACGCACAGAAAGTCCCGAATCGCCAATAAAAAAGGCACATCAGTTGATGCGCCCTTGTACTTTGTCACATCCCCCGAGGGGATCACGCTTAGTTTACCGCGTCTTTCAGCGCTTTACCTGCACGGAAACTCGGCACTTTGGCAGCGGCGATGGTGATCTCTTTACCTGTTTGCGGGTTGCGACCAGTACGGGCAGCACGCTCTTTAACAGCAAAAGTACCAAAGCCTACCAGTGCAACGTCATCCCCTTCTTTCAGAGATTCGGTAACAGAAGCAATAATCGCATCTAACGCACGTCCAGCCGCAGCCTTAGAGATATCAGCCCCTGCAGCAATTTTTTCGATCAGTTGAGATTTATTCACTCTTCTCTTCCTCTTTATAATTTATATCGCACCTGAATCCTTCGAAGTACGACCGCGCAGCAGTTATATCAGGCCTGCCACGCCCTTACAACACCCGTTAATGGTGGCAGACCCAATCAACCATCTAAATTAGCTATACAAAAAAAGGCTGGCAAGTCCGAAATAGCCTGCCAGCCCTGTTTTTATTAGCGCTATTTGCGCGAGGTCACTATTTTGCGGTTACAACCTGCATTCCAGACGGTTCGTTTTGCAGAGCAAGCGTCAGAACTTCCTCAATACGCTTAACCGGGTGAATATCCAGATCGGCAATGACGTTGTCCGGAATTTCCTCCAGGTCACGTTTATTTTCGAATGGAATTAAGACCGTTTTAATCCCGCCGCGATGCGCCGCCAACAGTTTTTCTTTCAGGCCGCCGATCGGCAACACCTGACCACGCAGCGTGATCTCACCGGTCATTGCCACATCTGCGCGCACCGGATTACCAGTCAGGCAGGAAACCAGCGCGGTACACATCGCGATACCGGCGCTTGGACCGTCTTTCGGCGTTGCGCCTTCCGGCACGTGAACGTGGATATCGCGTTTTTCGTAAAAGTCCGGATTAATACCCAGTTTTTCCGCGCGCGCGCGCACCACGGTCAGCGCCGCCTGAATAGATTCCTGCATCACTTCACCGAGCGAGCCGGTGTAGGTCAACTTGCCTTTGCCCGGGACGCAGGCGGTTTCGATGGTCAACAGATCGCCGCCCACTTCCGTCCACGCCAGGCCCGTCACCTGACCTACGCGGTTTTCGCTATCCGCGCGGCCATAATCAAAGCGCTGGACACCGAGGTAGTCGTGCAGATTATCACCGTTAATTTCGATATGTTTTAACGACTTATCGAGCAACAGTTGTTTAACCGCTTTGCGGCACAGTTTGGAGATTTCACGCTCCAGACTACGCACGCCCGCTTCACGCGTGTAATAGCGGATAATACCGATAATCGCGCTATCGTCGACCGTCAGTTCTCCTTTCTTCAGCGCGTTACGCTCGATCTGCTTCGGCAGCAGGTGACGTTTAGCAATATTCAGCTTCTCGTCTTCGGTATAACCGGACAGACGGATCACTTCCATACGATCCAGCAGCGGCGCCGGAATGTTCATGGAGTTGGAAGTGGCGACAAACATCACATCGCTGAGATCGTAATCCACTTCCAGGTAATGATCGCTGAACGCCACGTTCTGCTCTGGATCCAGCACTTCCAGCAGTGCGGAAGCCGGATCGCCGCGCATGTCAGAAGACATTTTGTCGATCTCATCGAGCAGGAACAGTGGGTTTTTAACCCCCACTTTGGCCATTTTTTGGATCAGTTTACCCGGCATAGAGCCAATGTAAGTCCGGCGATGACCGCGGATTTCCGCTTCATCACGCACGCCGCCCAGCGCCATACGGATGTATTTACGCCCTGTTGCTTTAGCGATGGACTGGCCCAACGAGGTTTTACCTACCCCCGGCGGCCCCACCAGACACAGGATCGGCCCCTTGATTTTATTTACACGGCTTTGAACCGCGAGATACTCAAGGATGCGGTCTTTCACGCGCTCCAGACCATAATGGTCAGTATCGAGGATTTCCTGCGCCTGACGCAGGTCTTTTTTGACCTTGCTACGCGCATTCCACGGCACTTGCACCATCCAGTCGATGTAGCCGCGCACCACGGTCGCTTCCGCCGACATCGGAGACATCATTTTCAGCTTCTGCAGTTCCGCTTCCGCTTTCTCTTTCGCCTCTTTCGGCATTTTCGCTGCGTCGATCTTACGCTTCAGCGCTTCGTTTTCGTCCGGCGCGTCGTCCATCTCGCCAAGCTCTTTCTGAATCGCTTTCATTTGCTCGTTCAGATAGTACTCGCGCTGGGATTTCTCCATCTGCTTTTTCACGCGGTTGCGAATGCGTTTCTCAACCTGCAGCAGATCGATTTCAGATTCCATCATCGCCATCAGATATTCCAGACGTTCGTTAACGTCGGACATCTCCAGTACGGACTGTTTATCCGCCAGTTTCAGCGGCATATGCGCGGCGATGGTGTCAGCCAGACGTGCAGGGTCGTCAATGCTATTGAGTGACGTCAGCACTTCCGGCGGAATTTTTTTGTTCAGCTTGATGTAGCCTTCGAACTGGCTGATAGCGGTACGCACCAGCACTTCTTGTTCTCGCTCATCAATGGCTGGCGAATCAAGGTACTCCGCCTTCGCGGAGAAATGTTCGCCGTTGTCAGACAGCGCGGAAATACGCGCGCGCTGTAACCCCTCGACCAGCACTTTTACGGTGCCGTCAGGCAGTTTCAACATCTGCAAAATAGAGGCCACGGTCCCGACGGTGAAAAGATCGTTTACACCCGGCTCATCCGTTGATGCTTCCTTCTGGGCGACCAGCATGATTTTTTTATCATGGTCCATAGCCGCTTCCAGACAACGGATAGATTTTTCCCGCCCTACAAATAAGGGTATGACCATGTGCGGATAAACCACCACATCGCGCAAGGGCAATACGGGGATTTCAATGCGTTCAGAACGCTCAGGATTCATAGAGCTCTCTCTTAGTTTAGTGTCCGCCAGGTAATCAGATAGTATAGCTGTGCTCCATACCACCTATAACATGTACGTCAGTATATGGGGATGTTTCCCACACATTCAACGGCGTGTTTACAGGAAAAACGAAAGGGGAGATAAAATCCCCCCTTTTTTGGCTAACTGATTGTATGAATGTTTAATTATTCGCCAGAAGCCTGCGCTTCCGGTTTGCCGTAAATCAGCAACGGCTTACTCTGACCGGCAATAACGGACTCGTCGATCACCACTTTTTCGACGTCTTCCATAGATGGCAAATCGTACATGGTATCCAGCAGCGCCGCTTCGACGATAGAACGCAGACCACGGGCGCCGGTTTTACGCGCCATTGCTTTCCTGGCGATAGCGTCCAGCGCTTCGTCACGGAATTCCAGATCGACGCCTTCCAGGTTAAACAGCGCCTGATACTGCTTGGTCAGCGCATTTTTCGGCTCTTTCAGGATTTGAATCAGCGCTTCTTCGCTGAGTTCGTTCAGCGTCGCCACCACTGGCAGACGACCGATAAACTCAGGAATCAGACCAAATTTGATCAAATCTTCCGGTTCAACCTGCGACAACAGCTCGCCTTCGCTGGCTTTGTCGGACTTCGCTTTCACCGTCGCGCCAAAACCAATGCCGGAGCCGGTTTCAACACGGTTAGCGATCACTTTATCCAGACCGGCAAACGCGCCGCCGCAGATAAACAGAATCTTAGAGGTATCTACCTGTAAGAACTCCTGCTGCGGATGTTTGCGACCGCCCTGCGGTGGAACCGCGGCGACGGTGCCTTCGATCAGTTTCAGCAACGCCTGCTGTACGCCTTCGCCGGAAACATCGCGGGTAATGGACGGATTGTCTGATTTACGCGAAATCTTATCGATTTCATCAATGTAGACAATCCCACGCTGCGCTTTTTGCACGTCGTAGTCGCATTTCTGCAACAGTTTCTGAATGATATTCTCGACGTCTTCACCGACGTAACCCGCTTCGGTCAGCGTGGTTGCATCCGCCATAGTGAACGGCACATCCAGCAAGCGCGCCAGCGTTTCCGCCAGCAGCGTTTTACCGGAACCGGTCGGTCCAATCAGCAGAATGTTGCTTTTGCCTAACTCGACGCCATTGCTGGTATCGCCGTTACGCAGACGCTTGTAGTGGTTATAGACCGCCACCGCCAGCACTTTTTTCGCCTGCTCCTGGCCGATAACGTAATCGTCCAGGTGAGTACGAATTTCATGCGGCGTCGGCAGCGCACTACGTTCACGGTGCGGAGCAACTTCTTTAATTTCTTCGCGAATAATGTCGTTACATAAATCGACGCATTCGTCGCAGATATACACGGATGGACCGGCAATCAGCTTGCGCACTTCATGCTGGCTTTTGCCGCAAAAAGAGCAGTACAACAATTTGCCCGAGCCATCTTTGCGTTTATCTGTCATGAGTCAAAACCTCTTCTTTGTTCTTTGTGCCGCACACGACGACGCAAATGCCATTCTCAGGCGCAAGCCGCTAATCAGCGTTGTGCCGCCCTTCATTAGTATATACACAAAATCATTCGAGCTACATCAAGGCGGCAACTCGGCGACTCCGCAGGCGCTTACATAAGTAAGTCACCGGGAGGCGCACTGGCAACCAACACCGAGGTAGAGTGAAGGATGAAGTGTATAGCGGCACACTTGCGTCCAGGGCATCAATTACGATGGGTCAAAATTGAGTCAACCAAACCGTACTCTACCGCTTCAGGCGCGGAGAGGAAGCGATCGCGCTCAGTATCACGTTCAATCTGCTCAAGAGATTGACCCGTATGATGCGCCATAAGTTCATTCATGCGCCCTTTTACTTTCAAAATTTCGCGGGCGTGAATTTCAATATCCGTCGCCTGGCCCTGATAGCCGCCCAGCGGCTGGTGGATCATGACGCGAGAGTTCGGCAAGCAGAAACGTTTGCCTTTCGCCCCGGCAGTCAGCAGAAACGCCCCCATAGAGGCCGCCTGTCCCATACAAATGGTGCTGACGTCTGGCTTAATAAACTGCATGGTGTCATAGATGGACATCCCCGCAGTAATTACGCCGCCAGGAGAATTAATGTACAGATAGATATCTTTTTCCGGGTTTTCCGCTTCCAGGAACAGCATCTGCGCCACGATCAGGTTAGCCATATGGTCTTCGACCTGGCCGGTCAGAAATATGACGCGTTCCTTAAGTAGACGAGAATAGATATCAAAAGAGCGCTCACCGCGTGAGGTCTGTTCAATGACCATCGGCACCAGCGCCATATGAGGGGCCAAATTATCTCGTTCTCCGCTGTATGACATTTCCGTCTCCTGGATAAAAATTGAAAAAATCTGCTGTACTGATTGTAACCTGATGGACGGATTATCAGCCAGTCCCTCTGTAATGGGTACGGCATCGCCATAATTCAAGCATAACAATCTTTTGCTCTAACGCTAACACTGAAACGCGGTTTTCGCACCCTTACCATGCAAAATGCGTGACAAAAAAAACCCGTCACTGAAAGGTGACGGGTTTTTGTGCAAATTTCGTGCTTTTAACGCGAAAAATTACGCCTGCTGGTTCATCAGCTCATTGAAGGAAGTGGCTTTTTCAGACACTTTCGCTTTTGCCAGAACCGCTTCAACAGCCTGTTCTTCCAGAGCGACGTTACGCATATTGTCCATCAGCTCTTTATTTTTGCTGTAGAACTCAATCACTTCTTTCGGATCTTCGTAAGCAGACGCCATCTCTTCGATCAGGCCTTTAACGCGTTCTTCGTCCGCTTTCAGCTCGTTGGTACGAATGACTTCGCCGAGCAGCAGACCGACAACTACACGACGCTTAGCCTGTTCTTCGAACAGTTCGCGCGGCAGCTCCAGAGCCTGTTTCTCGTTACCACCAAAACGCTGCGCAGCCTGACGACGCAGAACGTCGATTTCGCTGTCGATCAGCGCAGCCGGTACGTCGATGTCGTTAGCTTTTACCAGACCTTCAATCGCCTGAGACTTAACGCGGTTACGCACCGCGCCTTTCAGCTCGCGTTCCATGTTTTTACGTACTTCAGCGCGCAGACCGGCTACGGAACCATCTTCAACGCCGAAACGTTTGATGAATTCTTCGGTCAGTTCCGGCAGTTCGCGTTCTTCAACTTTCTTCAGGTTGATAACGAACTTAGCCGCTTTACCTTTCAGGTTTTCAGCGTGGTACTCTTCCGGGAAGGTCACATCGATAGTGAACTCTTCGCCAGCTTTGTGGCCTTTAACGCCGTCTTCAAAGCCCGGAATCATACGACCCTGGCCCATCGCCAGAACGAAATCGGTCGCTTTGCCGCCTTCGAACTCTTCGCCGTCTACAGAGCCGGTGAAGTCGATGGTCACGCGGTCTTCCGCATCAGCAGCGCCGTCTTTTTCTTTCCAGGTCGCCTGCTGCTTACGCAGGGTGTCCAGCATCACATCAACGTCAGCGTCGGTGACTTCAACAACCGGCTTTTCAACTTCGATGGACTCGAGGCCGGTCAGCTCAACTTCCGGATAGACTTCAAACTCGACGGAGTAAGTGAAGTCTTCACCCACTTTGTATTCGCCCGGAACATAGTTCGGCGCGCCTGCCGGGTTAATTTTTTCTTTGATGATCGCGTCAACGAAGTTGCGGCTCATCAGATCGCCCAGCACGTCCTGGCGAACAGAAGCGCCATAACGCTGAGCGACGATATTCATCGGTACTTTGCCTTTACGGAAGCCGTCAATACGTACTTTTTTCGCTACGTTGACCAGCTCGCTTTTTACAGCGGTCTCGATGCTGTCAGCAGCGATTGTAATCGTTACACGGCGGCCAAGGCCCTGAGTGGTTTCAACTGAAACTTGCATCTTGTTACCTCAAAAAATCACAGTGCTCGGTCAACTCTACTCCGCAAGCACGTGCTATTTGCTTCGCGGAACCGGGATGTTCTCATAATCAATCACATTCCCTGTCGTCAGAATCATCCCGAAGACGTTCATATATAAGACGGCGCATTATAGCGGCATCACTTTTGTGAGTCGAGAACGGTGATTGTGCGATGCTGCGGCGGTTTTCACAATTCTCGGCTAATTTTTGTCTGAATACTGTACGACACGCTCAAAATTCAGACAAAACAAAACGGCCCGCAGGCCGTTTTCACATAATTCTGTAGCAACATACTGGAAAAGCGGAGGTAGTTGCAAATCCGTTTTGCTACGCGATGCTTCCCGCGCCGCGACAAGGAGGCGACGCGAAGATAGTATCCTGCAACCCTTCCCACTCTTTGAGGGTATAAGTATGCAGTGCCAGCGCATGTACGGTTGTGGAGAGTTCCGCCGTTAACGTACCGTAAATCATCCGATGACGATTAAGAAAACGTTCGCCTGTAAAGCGATCGCTCACCAGCACGACCTTAAAATGGCTTTCCGATCCTGCAGGAACATTGTGACGATAGCTTTCATCCACAACTTCGAGAAACACGGGGTCGAACGCTGTCCTTAATTTTTCTTCTATTTGCTCACGTATCATCATGAAAATCTCCTCCGACAACGCTGTGATGTCACCCATCCCTTTAAATACTAGCCGCTTTTACCGTTTCCATTACAGCATGACAACAAAAATTTAGCTTTCGTCTGATTATTTCAGCCAAACGTATGAAGTTTACTGCCTTAATCATTCTTTTAGCGCTCAAAATCCCCGCTCGCGCCGTTATCGATACCAAATCGGACATTACAACGAATTTACCTGCGTTGACCACTTCCCCTCGCCGTTAGCGGTGTTATGATGGCGGGAATTTTTACCTATCACGTTTTAAGCGTCATTGAGAGCCTGAATATGTTAAAAAAACTTCTCTTTCCGTTAGTCGCTCTGTTTATGCTGGCAGGATGCGCCACACCGCCGACGACCATTGACGTCGCGCCGAAGATCACCTTGCCACAGCAGGACCCGAGCCTGATGGGCGTCACCGTTAGCATTACCGGCGCGGACCAGCGCCAGGATCAGGCGTTAGCGAAAGTCACGCGTAACAACCAGCTGGTAACGTTAACAGCCTCCCGCGATTTACGCTTCCTGTTACAAGAAGTCCTGGAAAAACAGATGACGGCGCGGGGCTATATGATCGGGCCTAACGGCGCGGTTAATCTGCAGATTATTGTTAACCAACTGTATGCTGATGTTTCCCAGGGCAGCGTGCGCTACAACATCGCGACCAAAGCGGATATCGCGATTATTGCGACCGCGGCAAATGGCAGCAAGATGACCAAAAACTATCGCGCCAACTACTCTATTGAAGGGGCGTTCCAGGCCTCTAACCAGAATATTGCCGACGCGGTAAACAGCGTTCTGACCGATACCATTGCTGATATGTCTCAGGACACCAGTATTCACGATTTTATCAAGCAAAACGCCCGTTAATAGCAACAACAAGACCCGGCAGAAGCCGGGTCTGTAGATGCCTATGTCAAGTCAATATTTACGTATTTTCCAGCAACCGCGTTCAGCCATTCTGCTGATATTGGGTTTTGCCTCCGGCCTCCCGCTGGCGCTCACCTCCGGTACGCTACAGGCGTGGATGACCGTCGAGAATATCGATCTTAAAACGATTGGCTTCTTCTCGCTGGTTGGTCAGGCCTATGTGTTTAAGTTTCTCTGGTCCCCGCTGATGGACCGCTACACGCCGCCTTTTTTAGGTCGTCGTCGCGGTTGGTTACTCGCCACCCAACTGTTGTTACTGGCGGCGATTGCGGCGATGGGCTTTCTTGAACCCGGCACGCAGCTACGCTGGATGGCGGCGCTGGCGGTGGTGATTGCTTTTTGCTCCGCCTCGCAGGATATCGTGTTCGACGCCTGGAAAACCGATGTTTTACCCGCAGAAGAACGCGGCGCTGGCGCGGCAATCAGCGTGCTTGGCTACCGGTTGGGGATGCTGGTTTCCGGCGGACTGGCGCTATGGCTGGCCGATCGCTGGCTCGGCTGGCAGGGCATGTACTGGCTGATGGCGGCATTGCTGATCCCCTGCATTATCGCCACCTTACTGGCGCCGGAACCGACCGATACTATCCCGTCCCCGAAATCGCTGGAACAGGCCGTCGTCGCGCCGCTACGCGATTTCTTTGGCCGTAACAACGCCTGGCTGATTTTACTGCTCATTGTGCTTTATAAACTGGGTGACGCCTTCGCCATGAGCCTGACCACCACCTTTTTGATTCGCGGCGTCGGCTTTGACGCCGGCGAAGTCGGCGTGGTCAATAAAACGCTGGGCCTGTTGGCGACGATCGTCGGCGCGTTATACGGCGGCATATTAATGCAGCGTCTTTCGCTGTTTCGTGCGCTGCTGATTTTCGGCATTTTGCAAGGCGCGTCCAACGCCGGTTACTGGTTGCTCTCCATTACCGATAAAAACATGTTCAGCATGGGCGCGGCGGTCTTTTTCGAAAATCTGTGCGGCGGGATGGGTACTGCCGCCTTTGTCGCCTTATTAATGACGCTATGTAATAAGTCGTTTTCCGCAACACAGTTTGCCCTACTGTCGGCCCTCTCCGCAGTAGGCCGGGTTTATGTTGGTCCCGTAGCGGGCTGGTTCGTTGAAGCGCACGGCTGGCCGACATTCTACCTCTTCTCGGTTGTTGCCGCCGTTCCCGGGCTGTTACTGTTGCTGGTCTGTCGGCAAACGCTGGAATATAGCTGGCAGAGCGAGCGTTTCATTCCCCGCACGCAATACCGTGGCGCCTACAATTTCGCGCTTTCAATCCTGCTCGCGGGCGTCGCTTTGCTGGCGGTGTGGGTACTCCTGCTGACCATGAACGCGTTGGATTACACTAACTTCTCATTCCTGTCCGGATTGCTTGAAACTGCGGTAGCGATTGCCGTGTGCGGCATTGTCTTTGGCGGGTTGCTGGACTACCTGGCGCTACGAAAAACACGCCTGCTCTAAAACATTATTTGCCGTTGTAATAACGACCCGGAATTATAACGGCTAAATAACCATCAATTGATAAAAAATATATTTGTCTTTTTGTGCGCAACAGAATTTTGGAAATTATTGGTAATTTCTACGCTACCTATTTTCTTTACACGATTCAGCCGATTAAATTTAAATTTCTGCCGTTGATTGTCCTTTTATTGATAATAAATTGTTAAGTAATTGTTTTATTTTTACATTGGTTATACCAATTATCCCTCAACATCCCACTTACAGACCTCATCCGTTATAACGCAAAGTTTCAACAGTGTCTTAAAGTTATTTCGACATACTTGGCAACATATGTGACATGCGCGGCAGAACTTGGTAACACAGAACCAATCATGTTTACAGTAATGTAACCTTACCGTAAAATGCCCCTACACTTTAAACGCCACCAGGTCCCGTGGAATTGAGGTCGTTAAATGAGACTCAGGAAATACAATAAAAGTTTGGGATGGTTGTCATTAATTGCAGGCACTGCATTACTCAGTGGCTGTAATTCTGCGCTGCTGGATCCCAAAGGACAGATTGGACTGGAGCAACGTTCGCTGATACTGACGGCATTTGGCCTGATGTTGATCGTCGTTATTCCCGCCATCTTGATGGCTGTTGGTTTCGCCTGGAAGTATCGTGCGAGTAATAAGGATGCGAAGTATAGCCCGAACTGGTCACACTCCAATAAAGTGGAAGCCGTGGTCTGGACGGTGCCTATCTTAATCATCATTTTCCTTGCCGTACTGACCTGGAAAACCACGCACGCGCTTGAACCAAGCAAGCCGCTGGCGCATGACGAAAAACCGATCACCATCGAAGTGGTTTCCATGGACTGGAAATGGTTCTTCATCTATCCGGAGCAGGGTATCGCCACCGTCAACGAGATCGCCTTCCCGGCGAACACGCCGGTTTATTTCAAAGTGACCTCCAACTCCGTGATGAACTCCTTCTTTATCCCGCGTCTGGGTAGCCAGATTTATGCCATGGCCGGTATGCAAACACGTTTGCATCTGATCGCCAACGAACCCGGAACCTACGATGGCATCTCCGCCAGCTATAGCGGCCCGGGCTTCTCTGGTATGAAGTTTAAAGCTATCGCCACCAAAGACCGCGCAGAATTCGACCAATGGGTCGCAAAAGCGAAGCAGTCTCCGAACACCATGAATGATATGGCGGCGTTCGAGAAAGTGGCTATGCCAAGCGAGTACAACAAGGTGGAATATTTCTCCAGCGTGAAACCAGATTTGTTCAAGGACGTTATTAACAAATTCATGGGCCACGGTAAGAGCATGGACATGACCCAACCTGAAGGTGAGCACAGCTCGCATGAAGGAATGGAAGGTATGGACATGAGCCACGCGGAATCCGCCAACTCCAAGGGTTGAGGAAGATAAGATGTTCGGAAAATTATCACTGGATGCAGTACCGTTCCATGAACCTATCGTCATGGTAACGATCGCTGCAATTATCGTCGGGGGACTGGCGATACTGGCAGCGATTACTTACTTTGGTAAGTGGACCTACCTATGGAAAGAGTGGTTAACGTCGGTTGACCATAAACGCCTCGGCATCATGTATATCATCGTCGCGATTGTGATGCTGTTACGTGGTTTCGCCGATGCCATCATGATGCGTAGCCAGCAGGCACTTGCCTCCGCAGGCGAAGCGGGTTTTCTACCGCCGCACCACTACGATCAGATCTTTACCGCTCACGGCGTAATCATGATCTTCTTCGTGGCGATGCCCTTCGTTATCGGTCTGATGAACCTGGTGGTTCCGCTGCAGATCGGCGCGCGCGACGTTGCGTTCCCTTTCCTGAACAACCTGAGCTTCTGGTTCACCGTTGTCGGCGTTATCCTGGTTAACCTCTCGCTGGGCGTGGGTGAATTCGCGCAGACAGGGTGGCTGGCTTATCCGCCGCTATCGGGAATAGAGTACAGTCCCAGCGTCGGGGTCGATTACTGGATATGGGCGTTGCAACTCTCGGGTATTGGTACGACGTTAACCGGTATCAACTTCTTCGTGACGATCCTGAAGATGCGTGCGCCGGGTATGACGATGTTCAAGATGCCGGTCTTTACCTGGGCCTCTTTGTGCGCCAACGTACTGATCATCGCCTCTTTCCCGATTCTGACGGTTACCGTCGCGTTGCTGACCCTGGATCGCTATCTGGGCACCCATTTCTTTACCAACGATATGGGCGGCAACATGATGATGTACATCAACCTGATTTGGGCCTGGGGCCATCCGGAAGTGTACATTCTGATTCTGCCGGTCTTCGGGGTATTCTCCGAAATCGCAGCGACCTTCTCGCGTAAACGTCTGTTCGGCTATACCTCGCTGGTTTGGGCGACCGTCTGTATTACCGTACTGTCGTTTATCGTTTGGCTGCACCACTTCTTTACGATGGGCGCGGGCGCGAACGTTAACGCCTTCTTCGGTATCACCACCATGATTATCGCCATCCCGACTGGGGTGAAGATCTTCAACTGGTTGTTCACCATGTATCAGGGCCGTATCGTCTTCCATTCCGCAATGATGTGGACCATCGGCTTTATCGTGACCTTCTCGGTCGGCGGTATGACCGGCGTGCTGCTGGCGGTACCGGGCGCGGACTTCGTCCTGCACAACAGTCTGTTCCTGATTGCGCACTTCCATAACGTGATCATCGGCGGCGTGGTGTTTGGCTGCTTCGCGGGTATGACCTACTGGTGGCCGAAGGCGTTTGGCTTCAAGCTGAACGAAACCTGGGGTAAACGCGCCTTCTGGTTCTGGATTATCGGTTTCTTTGTAGCCTTTATGCCGCTGTACGTACTGGGCTTCATGGGCATGACCCGTCGCCTCAGCCAGCAAATTGATCCGCAGTTCCATACGATGCTGATGGTTGCCGCCGCCGGTGCCGCGCTGATTGCGCTGGGTATCCTGTGCCAACTGATTCAGATCTTCGTTTCTATTCGCGACCGCGATCAGAACCGCGATCTGACCGGCGACCCATGGGGTGGCCGTACGCTGGAGTGGTCAACCTCGTCTCCGCCGCCGTTCTATAACTTTGCCGTTGTGCCGCACGTTCACGAACGTGACGCCTTCTGGGAAATGAAAGAAAAAGGCGAAGCGTACCAACAGCCTGGACAGTATGAAGAGATTCATATGCCGAAAAATAGCGGTGCCGGTATTGTTATCGCCGCCTTCGCGACGGTATTTGGCTTCGCCATGATCTGGCATATCTGGTGGCTGGCGATAGTGGGTTTCGCAGGCATGATCATCAGCTGGATTGTAAAAAGCTTTGATGAAGATGTGGATTACTACGTGCCGGTCCCGGAAGTCGAAAAACTGGAAAACCAGCATTTCGATGAGATTACTAAGGCAGGGCTGAAAAATGGCAACTGATACTTTAACGCACGCGACTGCCCACGCGCACGAACACGGGCACCATGACGCAGGCCAGAACAAAATCTTCGGATTTTGGGTCTACCTGATGAGCGACTGCATTCTGTTCTCTATTCTGTTTGCTACCTATGCCGTTCTGGTGAACGGCACCGCTGGCGGCCCGACAGGTAAGGACATTTTCGAACTGCCGTTCGTTCTGGTTGAAACCTTCCTGCTGTTATTTAGCTCCATTACCTACGGCATGGCGGCGATCGCCATGCACAAGAACAACAAGAGCCAGGTTATCTCTTGGCTGGCGTTGACCTTCTTGTTCGGTGCCGGATTTATCGGGATGGAACTCTATGAATTCCATCACCTGATTGTTAACGGTATGGGCCCGGATCGCAGCGGCTTCCTGTCTGCGTTCTTCGCGCTGGTCGGCACGCACGGTCTGCACGTCACTTCCGGTTTGATCTGGATGGCGGTGCTGATGGTGCAAGTTGCCCGTCGCGGTCTGACCAGCACTAACCGTACCCGCATCATGTGCCTGAGCCTGTTCTGGCACTTCCTGGATGTGATTTGGATTTGCGTATTCACTGTTGTTTATCTGATGGGGGCGATGTAATGAGTCATTCTACCGAGAGCGGCGGCGCATCCCACGGCAGCGTAAAAACGTACATGACCGGCTTTATCCTGTCGGTCATCCTGACGGTTATTCCATTCTGGATGGTGATGACCGGCGCTGCCTCTCCGGCCGTTATTCTGGGATCTATCCTGGCAATGGCAGTGGTGCAGATTTTGGTGCATCTGGTGTGTTTCCTGCACATGAACACCAAATCTGATGAAGGCTGGAACATGACGGCCTTCATCTTTACCGTGCTGATCATCGCCATCCTGGTTGTGGGCTCCATCTGGATTATGTGGAACCTCAACTACAACATGATGATGCACTAAGAGCGGCGAGTATGATGTTTAAGCAATACCTGCAAGTAACGAAACCAGGCATCATCTTTGGCAACCTGATCTCGGTGATCGGGGGATTTCTGCTGGCCTCAAAGGGCAGCATTGACTATCCCCTGTTCATCTATACGCTGGTCGGGGTGTCACTGGTTGTGGCGTCGGGTTGTGTATTTAACAACTACATCGACAGGGATATCGACAGGAAGATGGAAAGGACCAAGAATCGGGTGCTGGTCAAAGGCCTGATTTCTCCTGGCGTCTCGCTGGTATACGCCACCCTGCTGGGTATTGCTGGCTTTATGCTGCTGTGGTTTGGCGCTAATCCTCTGGCCTGCTGGCTGGGGGTGATGGGCTTCGTGGTCTACGTTGGCGTGTACAGCTTGTACATGAAGCGTCACTCCGTTTACGGAACGCTGATTGGTTCTCTCTCCGGCGCAGCGCCGCCGGTGATTGGCTACTGCGCCGTAACGGGCGACTTTGACAGCGGCGCGGCGATTCTGTTGGCTATTTTCAGCCTCTGGCAGATGCCGCACTCTTACGCCATCGCCATTTTCCGCTTTAAGGACTATCAGGCGGCCAATATCCCGGTTCTGCCGGTGGTAAAAGGAATCTCAGTCGCTAAAAACCACATCACGCTGTACATCATTGCGTTTGCCGTTGCAACGCTAATGCTCACGTTGGGCGGTTATGCTGGTTACAAATACCTGGTGGTCGCTGCGGCGGTCAGCGTTTGGTGGCTCGGCATGGCGCTACGCGGTTACAAAGTGGAAGATGATAAGGTCTGGGCGCGCAAGCTGTTCGGCTTCTCTATCATTGCGATTACCGCGCTGAGTATCATGATGTCCGTTGATTTTATGGTGCCGAATTCGCAGAATCTGCTGACTTACGTCTGGTAACAAGCGTTGCTATTGAAAAAACCGCCGTGTCACAAACGGCGGTTTTTTTATCCATTTCATCAGGCAGTAACGCCCCACGAGTTATCGATTCTGAATAATATGTAAATTATCCGTTTTCAGTAAATCAACTTTTTTACCATTGATTGTTGCCGTCGCTGACTTCACGGTGAAAGTAAGTTTATGGTAATCACACAAGTCACCGTTTTTCATCAAGAGATATCCCATCGACTTAAAAGAATCCCCCATACCCTGTTCAGCACCCAGAGTATTGAGACCCAAAGGAGGAAAAGCGACCATTCTTTCGTCACTAACTCCAGCATCATTTTTTAATATCAATTCCACACGTAAGTTCGCAACATGAATTAACTTATTCGTATTGACAACAAATCCAATCTGACACAGAGGAATATTATCAATCCTGCCAAATAATCCCGCATATTTTTCTAATGTCAGCTCAGGAAGTTGCTGACTAAAATCATTACGGCGCTTTCGATCTTTTTCACAATAATCAAGATAATCGCGTTGTGTCATCTTTTTTATATAGCTGTTATCGTAATAGTGCCAGGATTGTTGGCAATCGACATCTACACTCTGGCCATTAAAATACATCTGTGCTAAATAATCAGCGGCCGCCTGTAATTCTTTCTCATAAGCTTTTTTAAAAAAATACAGCGCTTTATCGTAATCAACGTTAACCATTACGCCAGAATAGTACATACGACCTAACGTATACAATGCTTCTCCATTACCTTGCTGCGCCGCCATTTCATACCATTTCCTGGCTTTCTCTCCATCTGGTTGTAATCCCAATCCAGCGTGTTCATAAAGAAAACCTAACAGCGTCTGTGAGTCGGCATCCCCCTTCTCGGCCGAAATTCGGAGCCATTTCAGCGCTTCAGCAATATCTATCGTTTTCGTTTCATTATTAAAATACAAAGTAGAGACCAGTTTTGCCGTCTGATACGCGACCTCAGGATCACCCTCTCTCGCCCAGAGTATCGCTATCCGCGCAAGATGTGATGAGTCAAAACCTATTCGACTCAGCAGTTTTCGCTCATCTGATTGCGGGGCATAAAAATAGAAACTTAAGCCTTGAATAAAATGAGGACGAAATGAAAGGTCTCTATATGCCTCAAGTTTATTACTATAAACACTCCCAATTATACGTTCACTCACCTTTTTATCGAGATTGATATTGGATAGATTAATTTTTTCTCTAAGCTGTTTTGCTAATGTTTTCGCTTGCGTAATGTCCTTTTGGGTACCGATGCCATATTCATAGAAATAAGCTGCATTAAAGCAACCATAATCACCGTCCAAATCACAAGCCTGCTCGTAGTACTTTATTGCTTGCGGAATATCCACAGATACTGAAACACCGTACTCATAAATAAACCCCAACTCCGCCAGCGCTTGAGCATTATTATCTTTGGCTAACGCTTTTAGCTCATTTAGCGCCTGAATATCTTTCTGCGCAATACGGCTATACAACGCGTCAATATCATCACCTGCCTGGCATACCGATGCGAAAGAAAGCCCAAGCAGAAGCAAAAGATTCCATTTCCGTTTTATCATTTTTCATTCCCTTATTCTTTATCTAAAAAGCGCACACTGTCAGCTTTCAGTAAATCGACATTCTTACCGTTAATCGTTGCCGTAGCGGATTTCAGCGTAAAATGGATATCGCCGATCCCGTGACAAAAATCTTGCGTATACAGCGGGAGATCGTATGGGGTAACGAGAGGATCAACATCATGATTTTGCATATCTATCCCCAGAGTATTCAAACCGAATGGCGGAATCATTAACGTTTCCTCAGTTGCCACTCCATCATCATTTTTCAGCTCAAGCGTAATATGCAAATTCGCCATGTTACGGATTTTATCTGTGCCAATCTGAAAAATTAGTGCGCATTCTTTCGGTTTAGCCGTTATCCCGCGAGAGAAAATACTCTCTTTTTTTAGGGTTACTTTGGGTAAAGCATCCGCGTTGTTTTTTCGACTCTGAATATCCGTTGCGCATTTACTCAAAAATATTTTTTCCTCAACTTTCTTACCTACATATCGAGATGCTTTCTTGTAATACGACCAGGCTTTATCACAATCAGGTGCAGTACCTAAACCGTTATAATACATCCAACTCAACGGCATCGTTGAGCGCGAATTAGTACCATCATTTTCAACCTGCGTAAATAATGCCAGCGCTTTAGCGTAATCAGTGCACCCTGTTGCGCCAGAATAATAGATTTTACCTAGCGCAATCTGTGCATCGCTGTCACCCTGTTCAGCCGCCTGCCCATACCATTTCTGCGCTTCCTGAATGTCTGGCTTAATCCCCCACTCATCGCCCTCTCCCCCCGAATAAATACCCCCCAAGAGAGATTGGGCCTCAACGACGCCTTTTTCCGCGGCGGCGCGAAACCATTTCAACGAGGCCGGCCTGGCTTTATAAGGCTCATCCACATAATGACCAGAGAAATCATTAAGGGTGAGTAACCCCAGTTGATAATCCATTTGCGGGTCGCCATCCTGCGACCATAACGTAGCCAGCCGAAATGTTTTTTCCTGATTAAATCCGATACGACTAAAAAAAAGCGCATCGCTCTCTGGCCTATTATTTAGAAAATTAAATAGTGCATTAATAAATTCTGGTCGCTGCGATTTATCCGTATCGGCCAATACTTTTGCCGTGAAAATTTCTTGCGAAAACTTATCAATATATTCTTGCTCAATCAATAAATTATCCAGATTCATTTTCTTAGCATACTTATTGGCCTGAGCGCTATCTTTGGCCACTCCGTCGCCATACTGATAAGCATACTTCACATTATAACAGCCGTAGTTACCGCCAAGCTCACAGGCCTGCTTGTAATACTGCAACGCCTGTTCGCGATTCATCGGTACATTAAGGCCGTATTCATGGATAAACCCCAGTTCATCCAGAACCGAAGCTCTTTTTTCCACAGGCAAAGCATCAAGATCCTTCTGGGTAAGCGCAGCATATTTTACATCATCTTTACCGTTGTTCGCTGAAGCATTCACCTGGCTAACAAATAAAACACCCGCTAAAATACATAATGATAAAAATTTAATTTCCATAACGAATTCACTCCTTGAATAATATAATAAATGCGACTGCTGACGAACCTTCTGCCTGATAAACGCGCGCCATCACGCGGAAAGTTTGCTATCAGTCTCGGCGTTGTTGAATAAATCAAATTTTCAGGAGATGGACGGTTCTGATCATTGCCATCGTTTCAGAATCGGCTTCCTATGGCAAAGCAAAAGTTTAAAGTCACCCACCGGCCAGCAGCGCGGTTCGCTGACAGTCTGGCTTGACGAGTTCTGCTATTGCGACATGGAGCAACAGCGCACACAGCCTGAAGGCCGTGGCTAACCGCTACACTATACTGAGATGGCTCAGATAGCCACTACAGCTCAAGGAGATCGGAATATGAATGAGCACAAGGCTATGCTGACTCTCCCGATCGCCCCTATCGTGTTAACAATTTATCTCTTTTTTAGCTCAACTGTTTCAAAAACATAATATTTGCTAATTAACCCTCTATTTACCCGACACACTCCCCGCACTACACTACTCCCAGCTTTTATACAGAGGTGGCAATGAACGATTATAAAATGACGCCAGGGGAGCTGCGCGCCACATGGGGTTTAGGGACCGTCTTTTCGTTGCGTATGCTGGGCATGTTTATGGTTCTACCAGTACTGACCACATACGGTATGGCGCTACAGGGCGCCAGCGAAGCATTAATCGGCATTGCGATCGGCATTTACGGGCTGGCGCAGGCTATCTTTCAAATTCCCTTTGGGCTGCTGTCCGACCGCATTGGCCGTAAGCCGCTGATTGTCGGCGGACTGGCGGTATTTGTCGCGGGCAGCGTCATTGCCGCGCTCTCTCACTCAATCTGGGGCATTATTCTGGGGCGAGCGCTACAGGGGTCCGGCGCTATTGCCGCCGCCGTCATGGCGCTCCTGTCTGATCTCACCCGAGAGCAAAACCGTACCAAAGCGATGGCGTTTATCGGCGTCAGCTTTGGTATCACCTTCGCGATTGCGATGGTATTAGGGCCGATCGTTACCCATAGTCTGGGATTGAACGCGTTGTTCTGGATGATCGCCGCCCTCGCCACCCTGGGCATTATTTTGACGATCTGGGTGGTTCCCAACAGTACCAACCATGTGCTGAATCGCGAATCCGGGATGGTCAAAGGCAGCTTCAGTAAAGTGCTGGCGGAGCCGAGGCTGCTCAAGCTCAATTTCGGCATTATGTGTCTGCATATTTTATTGATGTCCACCTTTGTCGCCCTGCCCGGCCAGCTTGCCGATGCCGGTTTCCCTGCCGCCGAACACTGGAAGGTGTATCTGGCAACTATGGTGATCGCCTTTGCCGCCGTCGTGCCTTTTATCATCTATGCTGAAGTCAAACGGCGGATGAAGCAGGTATTCCTGTTCTGCGTGGGGCTCATTGTCGTCGCAGAAATCGTGTTGTGGGGAGCGGGCCAACATTTCTGGGAGCTGGTGATTGGCGTACAACTCTTTTTCCTCGCCTTTAATCTGATGGAGGCGCTGCTGCCTTCGCTTATTAGCAAAGAATCGCCCGCGGGGTATAAAGGAACGGCGATGGGCGTCTATTCTACCAGTCAGTTTCTTGGCGTGGCGCTTGGCGGCTCGCTGGGCGGCTGGATAGACGGCACGTTTGATGGGCAAACCGTTTTCCTTGCCGGGGCCGTACTGGCGATGGTATGGCTGGCGGTGGCAAGTACCATGAAAGAGCCGCCCTATGTCAGCAGCCTGCGTGTGGAAATTCCAGCGGATATCGTTGCTGACGACAGACTAAAACAGCGACTGTTGGCAATGAAAGGCGTAAGCGAAGCGCTGATCGTGGCGGAAGAGCATTCCGCTTACGTCAAAATCGACAGCAAAGTGACCAATCGCTTTGAAGTTGAACAGCTTATCAGCAAAGGATGAATGCTGTATTGCCGGATGGCGGCGAGGCTCTATCCGGCATAACAACTTAATCGCGGAAGTTTTTGAACTGGAACGGCTGGCCCAAATCGCCGCCGCGAACCAGCGCCATTACCGATTGCAGATCGTCACGTGATTTGCCTGTCACGCGAATCTCTTCCCCCTGAATTTGCGCCTGCACCTTCAGTTTGCTGTCTTTAATCAGCTTGACGATTTTCTTCTGCACGGCGCTTTCAATGCCCTGCTTCAGCTTCGCTTCCACATACCAGGTTTTACCGCTATGCACGAACTCGTCCGGTACATCCAGCGAAGCGCCTTCAATACCGCGTTTAAGCAGCTTGGCGCGCAGAATATCGAGCAACTGATTGACCTGGAAATCGGACTCGCTCAGCACCTTGATGGTTTTATTGGCATCGTTCAGTTCAATAGTCGCCTCTACGCCACGGAAGTCAAAACGAGACTCAACCTCGCGAACCGCGTTATCCACGCCGTTACGCGCTTCCTGCAGATCAACTTCAGAAACAATATCGAAAGATGGCATCTTTTCTTCTCCCTTCATTTTCGTTGCGTTGCATAATACCTGCAACGAGGCTTAACGAGAAGCTTAGCTGATGACGCTATAATTAGCGCCATAACACCTGGCGCTGTTGCAGGTGAGGAGGAACAATGAAAATTACTGTACTGGGATGCGGAGCCTTAGGACAACTTTGGCTTTCGGCACTGTGCAAACACGGACATGACGTACAGGGCTGGCTACGGGTGCCACAACCTTATTGCAGCGTAAATCTGATCGATACCGATGGTTCCTTTTTCAACGAATCACTGACGGCAAACGATCCGGATTTTTTGGCGAAGAGCGAACTGTTATTAGTCACGCTGAAAGCGTGGCAGGTTTCCGACGCAGTACGAACTCTGGCGTCAACCCTACCGGTGACGTCGCCTATCCTGCTCATTCATAATGGAATGGGAACCATAGAAGAACTGCAAAATATCCAACAGCCGATGTTGATGGGGACTATCACCCATGCTGCGCGCCGCGACGGTAATATCATTATTCATGTCGCTAACGGTACTACGCATATTGGCCCGGCACGCGAGCAAGACGGCGATTACAGTTATCTCGCCGATATCCTGCAGGGGGTACTGCCCGATGTCGCCTGGCATAACAATATCCGCGCAGAGATGTGGCGCAAACTGGCGGTCAACTGTGTTATCAACCCGCTCACCGCGCTTTGGAACTGCCCGAACGGCGAGCTGCGCCATCATACTGATGAAATCAACGCGATTTGCGAAGAGGTCGCCGCCGTGATTGAACGTGAAGGCTACCACACATCGGCAGACGATTTACGCTATTATGTTGAGCAAGTGATTGACAGTACGGCAGAAAACATCTCATCCATGTTGCAGGACGTGCGTGCCATGCGCCATACCGAAATTGACTACATCACCGGTTATTTACTCAAGCGCGCCCGCGTGCACGGTCTCGCCGTTCCGGAAAATAGCCGCCTGTTTGAAATGGTAAAGCGAAAGGAGAGTGAGTATGAGCGCTCAGGCACTGGTATGCCTCGCCCCTGGTAGTGAAGAGACCGAAGCGGTCACCACTATCGATCTGCTGGTTCGCGGCGGAATCCACGTCACTACCGCCAGCGTCGCCAGCGATGGCAACCTGACGATTGTCTGCTCGCGCGGTGTAAAGCTACTGGCGGATGCGCCGCTGGTTGAAGTTGCCGACGGCGATTATGACATCATCGTGTTGCCCGGCGGAATTAAAGGCGCCGAGTGCTTTCGCGACAGCCCGCTGCTGGTCGAAACCGTAAAACAGTTTCACCGCTCCGGGCGCATTGTCGCAGCCATTTGCGCCGCAGCCGCTACAGTGCTCGTGCCGCACGATATCTTCCCTATCGGCAATATGACCGGTTTTCCGGCGCTGAAAGATAAGATCCCCGCCGAACAGTGGCAGGATAAGCGTGTGGTGTGGGATGCGCGGGTAAAATTATTAACCAGCCAGGGACCGGGTACCGCTATCGATTTTGGCTTGAAAATCATCGACCTGTTGGTTGGTCGTGAAAAAGCGCATGAAGTGGCTTCGCAACTGGTGATGGCGGCGGGGATTTATAACTACTACGAATAAGAATGATTGCCGGATGGCGGCGTAAACACCTTATCCGGCCTACAAAACGGTACAGTCTGTAGGCCGGATAAGCGGCAGCGCCATCCGGCAGTTATTTTACGGGCGTTCGCCCTGCGCCAGACGCGCATTAATATGCGCAATCACTCCAGGTAAATCCGCCAGTGAATCCACCACGTAATGCGCCCCGGCGGCGTACAGCTTGCTGGCCGCGTGCTCGCGGCGGACCGCAACGTCCTCTTTCGACATTGTCTGATAGGCGTCCCATGTTGCGCCGAATTCGTTACCCGATACCGCCAACCCCACCGTCCACATCCCCGCGTTAAGCCCCTCGCTAATGCCCGGCGCGGCATCATCTACCTTCACACAGTGCGCGACCGCATCAATGCCCAGCGCAATCACGTTTTGCAGCGCCATCCACGGCCCCGGGCGACCACCCGCGGCCAGGTCGTCCGTTGCCACCCAATGATCCGGACGATAACCATGCTCAGCGGCGGCAGGGACCAGGCGCTCCATCACCGCTCGTGGGTAACCGGAACAGGAGCCTATCTTAATGCCCTCGGCTCGTAGCGCCGCGATCGTGTCGATAACTCCGGCAATAGGAGAAGAAAAATCGACAACTTTAGCAATCTGTAACGGCATGAAAGCGGCGTAGATGGCATCAATATCTGCTGCGCTCATGGAGCGGCCAAACTTTGCCTGCCAGCGCGCGTCAACAGCAGGTAATTTTCCCAGCGCTTCAATGTGTTGCCATTTACCCAGCCCCATTGGCACGCGTGCTTCGGCGAGGGTGATCTCCACATCAAATGCCTGACGGAACGCCTCGACGAAAATTTGCGTCGGCGCGAAGGAGCCAAAATCGACGGTGGTGCCCGCCCAGTCGAGAATAACAGCGTGAATACGGTTCATCATGGTTCCTTATTTCGTCCAGTACATGGCGGTACGAATGGCGGTCAGCAGGGCCGTGATATCGGCGGCATATACTTCGCCAATGTTGCCGATGCGAAAGCAGTCGCTTTGCGACACTTTGCCTGGATAGATAACAAAGCCCTGCTCTTTAAGGCGGCGATAAAATTCGCTAAAGCGATACTGCGGGTCTTCCGGTGAATAAAAGGCGGTGATAATGGGCGAGTGAAGTTCGTCATCCAGCAGCGTGTTAAAACCCAGCGCCCGCATTCCGGCCACCAGGCTGCGCTGATTTTGCTGATAGCGTTGATGACGTGCCGCCACGCCACCTTCTTTCGCCAGCTCTTTCAGCGCCTGGGCAAACGCGAGGACGGTATGAGTGGGCGAAGTAAAACGCCATTTGCCGTGGTTATCCTCCATACAGCGCCACTGGGCGTAGAGATCTAACGACAGCGAGCGGGAATGCCCTTTGCACACGGCCAGTTTTTGCTCGCGGGCAATCACGAAGGCAAAACCCGGCACGCCCTGAATGCATTTATTGGCGGAGCTGATCAGATAGTCGATGTGTAATGCTGCAATATCCATGGGGATGCCGCCGAAGCTACTCATGGCGTCAACGATGTAGGTTTTGCCATAGCGATGCGCCAGAGTGCCCACCTCATCAATGGGGTTGAGCATCCCGGTGGTCGTTTCGCTATGCACCATGGCGATATGGCTGATCGTCGGGTCGGCGTTGAGGATCGCGTCGATCGCCTGCACGTCCGGGCGCGCAACTTCGCCGCAGTCGTAAGCGTGATGGGCGATACCCATAAGGCCGGCCATCTCGACCATTCGTGCGCCGTATGCACCGTTGCTGACGATCAGCACCTTATCCTGCGGCCCCAATGCGCTGCCCAGTACGGCTTCCACAGCATAGCTGCCGCTGCCTTGCAGCAGTACGGAGGTGTAGCCTTCGGAGGCCGTTGCCAGTGCGGTTAGCTGCTGGCGAATCTGTTCCACCACGCCGATATTGTAATCATCATCCCAGGTACAGCTATCGAACAACATCGCTTCTTTCACGGTACGAGAGGTGGTGAGCGGGCCAGGAGTCAGCAGCAGATAGTTACGCGAAGTCATGTTATTTACCTTTGGTCTATACCAGATTGCATTTATCATGACGATCTTTGCCGCGACGGGTCAAAGAGAAAATCGCGCTGCAA
This sequence comes from Salmonella sp. SAL04214, assembly GCF_046550615.1. Classification (NCBI taxonomy): domain Bacteria; kingdom Pseudomonadati; phylum Pseudomonadota; class Gammaproteobacteria; order Enterobacterales; family Enterobacteriaceae; genus Salmonella; species Salmonella sp. SAL04214. The sequence continues at coordinate 144,965 of NZ_JBGDXT010000006.1, read as the reverse complement.
CAAAAAATTCATCTCTGCTTGTATAATGGCGACAGGCAAAACGGAAGCGAGTAAGCATGAAATCTATCCCGAGCGATATCCCGCAGTACCTGTTGATCAAGGCGCAGCTTCAGGCGCGTATTCAGAGCGGTGCGTTGAAAAGCGGTGATAAACTGCCGTCTGAACGCGAACTGTGCGCGATCTTCAACACCACGCGCATTACTATTCGCGAAAGCCTGGCGCAGCTGGAGTCCAGTGGGCTTATCTGGCGCGCCGATCGTCGCGGTTGGTTCGTTACGCCGGAACGCCTGTGGCTGGATCCGACCCAGAACACCAACTTCCATAAGCTTTGCCGCGAGCAGGGGCGGGAGCCAAAAACCGCGCTACTGAGCGGCGTGTTAACCACCGTGCCTGTCGAGGTCATGGAGCCCCTCCAGCTCCAGCCGTTTGATCAAATCTATCTGCTGACCCGTCTGCGTTACGCCGATGGCCGCGCCGTGTGCTACTGCGAAAACCATTGTTTGCCCGCCCGCGTGCCTGAGCTGCTGCAGTATGATCTCAACGGCAGCCTGACCGAGGTATACGAGTCGCACTACAACCTCGTCTATACCAGCATGCATCTGTCGTTCTACCCCACCGCCATGCCTGCGCAGGCCGCACAGGCGCTGGGAGTTATGGAAGGACGCCCGGCGCTGTTGCTGCGCCGTCTGAACTACGATCAACACGGGCGAGTGCTGGATCTGGATATCGAATACTGGCGTCACGACAGCCTGCGTATTGAGGTAGATACCCACTAGCGGGTGCGCGGATGTTGGCTGCGGGCCTTATCCGGCCTGTCAATCGTATCGTCTCACGGCTATCCGGATAAGCGCAGCATCCTCCGGCGTGGACTGATTTATTTCTCTTTCATCGTTTTGTCATATAAGCCGTTTAGCGTAAAAAGCAAACCTGGTATAGGCCAGAAAATGCAACGTACGCTATGAGGCTATTACGATGAAACTTTCCCGACTTGCTCTGCTGTCTGTCTTCGCTCTCGCCAGCGCCCCGTCATGGGCGGAATCGGTGGTCACGGTGTACTCCATCGACGGGCTGCACGATGGCGATAACAGCTGGTACCAGGTGCAGTTTGGCGCATTCACCAAAGCGACCGGCATTACAGTACGCTATGTTGAAGGCGGTGGTGGCGTGGTAGTGGAACGTCTGGCAAAAGAGCGCACGAATCCACAGGCCGACGTGCTGGTAACCGCGCCGCCATTCATTCAGCGCGCCGCCGCCGAAAAGCTGCTGGCGAACTTTAACACCGACGCCGCCTCGGCTATCCCCGATGCCAACAACCTTTATTCGCCGCTGGTAAAGAACTATCTGAGCTTTATCTACAACAGCAAGCTGCTGAAAACTGCCCCGGCGAACTGGCAGGATCTGCTTGACGGTAAATTCAAAAATAAACTCCAGTATTCCACGCCAGGTCAGGCCGCTGACGGCACGGCGGTGATGCTGCAGGCTTTCCACAGCTTCGGCAGTAAAGATGCCGGTTTTGCGTATCTCGGCAAGCTGCAGGCCAATAACGTCGGGCCATCTGCCTCTACCGGCAAGCTAACCGCGCTGGTTAATAAAGGTGAAATCTACGTCGCTAACGGCGACCTGCAAATGAACCTCGCGCAGATGGAACGTAACCCGAACGTGAGAATCTTCTGGCCGGCCAACGACAAAGGCGAGCGCAGCGCGCTGGCCATCCCTTATGTCATTGGCCTGGTCCAGGGGGCGCCGCAGAGTGAAAATGGTAAAAAGCTGATTAACTTCCTGCTGAGTAAAGAAGCGCAGACTCGCGTCAGCGAACTCTCCTGGGGAATGCCGGTACGCAGCGACGTAACGCCGAGCGACGAACATTATAAGGCCGCCACTGCCGCGTTAGAAGGCGTGCAGAGCTGGCAGCCAAATTGGGATGACGTAGCCGTTTCGCTGTCGGCAGATATTAGCCGTTGGCACAAAGTGACCGAAAGCGAGTAAGCCTGATGCTGATGAAAACGACCGCCGTTCACGCCCCTGCATCGCAGGGGACATCGGGGATAGTCCTCGACTCGCTGCGCGTTGCGTATCACGGCAACGTGGTGCTTAAACCGCTCTCTTTGACGATTGAACCTGGCGAAGTGCTGGCGCTGATTGGCCCATCAGGATCTGGAAAAACGACGGTGCTGCGTGCGGTTGCGGGCTTTGTGCAACCTGCAGGCGGTCGTATTCTGATTGGCGATACGGACGTCACCCATCTGCCACCCTATAAACGCGGGTTGGCGATGGTGGTGCAGAACTACGCCTTGTTCCCGCATCTGAAAGTGGAAGACAACGTCGCTTTTGGCCTGCGTGCGCAGAAGCAGCCAAAGGCGCTAATTAATGAGCGTGTAACGCAGGCGCTGAAAACGGTTGGCATGAGTGATTACGCCGCCCGTTATCCGCATCAACTTTCCGGCGGCCAGCAGCAACGCGTGGCCATCGCCCGCGCGATTGCCGTGCGCCCGCGCGTGCTGTTGCTGGATGAACCACTGTCAGCGCTGGACGCACAGATTCGTCATAATATGGTGGAAGAAATCGCCCGTCTTCACCGTGAGCTGCCGGAACTCACTATTCTCTACGTCACCCACGATCAAACGGAAGCGCTCACCCTGGCCGATAAAATCGGCATTATGAAGGATGGTTCGCTGATTGCTCACGGCGAAACCCGCGCGCTATATCAGCATCCGCCCAATCGTTTTGCCGCCGAATTCTTAGGCCGCGCCAATATTCTCTCCGCCATCGCGCTGGGGATAACGGAGGCTCCGGGGCTGGTGGACGTCAGCTGCGGCGGTGCGGTGATTCGCGCGTTCAGCCGGGGCAGCCACCACGGTTACAACAAACTGCTGTGCATTCGTCCTCAGCACCTCAGCCTAACGCCGCGTTCGGCCTACAGCAACCGCTTCAACGCCACACTGCAATCGGTGCACTGGCAGGGCGATTTAACCCATCTGCTGTGTGACGTTGCTGGCGAAACGGTGCGGATGGTGTTGACGCATGTCAATCCGCTGCCGCGCGTGGGCGACAAGCTGGCGCTGTGGTTCGAACCGGATGATGCGGTCCTGATTGAGGTATAACCATGTCACTCATTTTACCTCTGGAAAAACCGGCGCTTAACCTACGCCCGCTGCTGTGGCTGCTGCTCCCGTTGCTGGTGCTGGCGACGCTGTTTTTCTGGCCTCTGTCGCTCATCGTTGAACAGGCGCTACGCGGTGCCAATGGCGAGATCGGGCTCGAGACCTTCCGCCAGGTGGTCGACTCGAAACGCTTTGTCGGCGCGTTGCTGAACACGTTGCAAATCGCCTTTTTCGCCACCGCCGGTTGCCTGCTGCTGGGCAGCGTGATGTCGCTGATTCTGGTGTTTATTCCTTTCCCCGGAAGCGAGTTGATTGGTCGGGTCGTCGATACTTTTATTGCGCTGCCGACCTTCCTGATTACGCTGGCGTTCACCTTTATTTATGGGTCAGCGGGTCTGCTCAACGGTACGCTGATGAGCCTGTTTGCCTTTGAGCTACCGCCGGTGGATTTTCTCTACTCAATGCAGGGCGTCATTCTGGCGGAGATCACGGTGTTCACTCCGCTGGTGATGCGGCCACTGATGGCCGCGCTGCGGCAAATTGATAAAAGCCAGCTAGAGGCAGCCAGCATTCTGGGGGCGCACCCGTTACGGGTGATTGGGCAGGTGATTTTCCCGGCGGCGCTACCGGCGCTGATGGCTGGTGGCAGCCTGTGCCTGCTGTTGACCACTAACGAGTTTGGCATCGTACTGTTTATTGGCGCGAAAGGGGTTAACACCCTGCCGATGATGGTTTACAGCAAAGCGATTCTGGAGTCCGACTATACGGTCGCCTGCATGATTGCGTTGATTAACATTGTCTTGTCGCTGGGGCTGTTCTCCCTCTATCGCCTGGCGGCATCGCGTACCGGCGTAAGGAGCTAGCCATGCTAATTTGGTCACCTAAAGGACGCGCAGCGGCGGGCGTTGTGGCTAGCGTACTGTTTATCGTGTTCTTTTTCCTGCCGCTGGCGGTGATTCTGATGTCCAGCCTTAGCCAGCAGTGGAACGGTATTCTGCCGAGTGGCTTCACGCTGAACCACTTTGTTAACGCTCTGCACGGTGCGGCATGGGATGCCCTACTTGCCAGCCTCACGATTGGCTTTTGCGCCAGCCTGTTTGCGCTGCTTTGCGGCGTTTGGGCGGCGCTGGCGCTGCGTCAATATGGGGTGAAAACGCAGAAATGGTTAAGTATGGTGTTCTATCTGCCGAGTGCGATTCCGTCAGTGTCCGTGGGCCTGGGCATTCTGGTTGCTTTCAGCCAGGGGCCATTGCAAATGAACGGCACCCTATGGATTGTGCTGACAGCGCACTTTGTGCTGATTTCCGCCTTTACCTTCAGTAACGTGTCGACCGGACTGGCGCGAATTTCCGCCGATATTGAAAACGTCGCGTCGAGTCTGGGGGCATCGCCCTGGTATCGTCTGCGTCACGTGACGTTGCCGTTATTGATGCCGTGGATGATGTCAGCGCTGGCGCTGAGTTTATCGCTCTCCATGGGGGAGTTGGGCGCGACGATGATGATTTATCCGCCGGGCTGGACGACGCTGCCGGTGGCTATCTTTAGCCTGACCGACCGTGGAAATATCGCCGACGGCGCGGCGCTGACCATTGTGCTGGTGGCCATTACGCTGCTGCTGATGATGAAGCTGGAGCGCATTGCAAAACGGTTGGGGCAGAAATAAAACGGTAGGCCGGGTAGGACATAACCGCCACCCGGCAAAGGAATTACGGACGATACACCTTCACATTGGCAAACCCCTGCTCGCGCAGATAGAGCGCCTGCAGGCGACTCATTACGCCGCGTTCGCACCATAGCAGCCAGGTTTTGCTCTGATCGAGGTCGCCAAATTTAGTGCTCAGCTTGTAGAAAGGCAGTGAAACCACGTCCACACCTTCCACTTTCAGCGGCTTGTCATCCTGCTCATCGACAGAACGGATATCCAGAATCACATCGTTGGCGCCAAAACCGCTCACGGTTTCAACTTCCACCACCTCCTGCTGGGTCTGCTGGGCGATTTCACGAATATCGACGTTGTTCGCTTCTTCTACCACCTTATCGAGAATACTGAAGTCGAAATTTTCTTCTTCGGCTTCAATTTTCGCTTTAATGGCTTTCACCGTCGGACTTTTTGAAATCACGCCACAGTATTCCGGCATCGTACGGGCAAAATCTTCCGTACCAATCTGGCGCGCCAGGTTGATAATGTGCTCTTTATCGTAAGAGATCAGCGGGCGCAGGATCAGCGTGTCAGACACGTTATCGATCAAGCGCAAGTTGGTTAGCGTCTGGCTGGACACCTGGCCCAGCGCTTCGCCGGTCACCAGCGCCTGTACGCCGTAACGTTCCGCCACTTTCGACGCCGCGCGTACCATCATACGTTTGAGCACCACGCCCATCTGGCCGTCGTCAACTTTCTCCAGAATCTCGCCGACCACCGGTTCGAAGTTAATCGCCACAAAACGCACGCGATGGGAGCTGCCAAAGCGGTTCCACAGGTAATGCGCCACCTGGCGAACGCCGATTTCATGCGCCGCGCCGCCAAGGTTAAAGAAGCAGTAGTGTACGCGACAGCCGCGACGCATCAGCATATAGCTGGAGACGCCGGAGTCAAAACCGCCGGAGATCAGCGACAGCACATCTTCCTGGGTGCCAATCGGGAAACCGCCAATACCTTCATAACGCCCTTTGATCAGCAGCAGGCGATCATCTTCCACTTCCAGATGCACCGTCACATCCGGGTTAGTGAGCTTCACGCGCGCCGATTCAATATGCTGATTTAATCCGCCGCCAACATAGCGCTCCACCTCAATGGAGCTAAACTCATGCTTACCGCGACGTTTTACGCGCACGCAGAAGGTTTTGCCTTCAAGCTGCTCGCGATACTGCGCCAACGCTTTCTCGAAAATGTCGTGCATATCGGTGAACGGCACATCTTCGACTTCAAGAATATGGTGGATCCCCGGAATGCGGGTCAGCGCGTCGCGAATCGCCAGACGCTGGTTTTCATCTTTGGCGCGAACTTCAATGTTATCCCAGTGACGGACAACCGCGAGGGTCTCATCGTAGTGCTTTAAAACGTTACGGATGTTCCCGGTTAAAATTTTTATAAAGCGCAAACGCACAGATTGGCTTTTGATAGTGATTTCCGGGAACAATTTAATGATAAACTTCATGGCGGCAATGGTTCTTTAGCAAGCTATCTAAGGCTTGTCGTGGAGAAATAGTACAGCAGCCCATACCTACGGCTGCATCCAGGCGCGGAAGTATATCACTATCACGGACATCTTGCGCATTTCCCCTTACCATTGCGCGTTATTTGCTTATCAGTGTGAGTCCGTTACCATAGACTTGTGCTGCCATTACAGAGAGTCAAACAGTCATCATGCCGAAGAAAAATGAGGCGCCCGCCAGCTTTGAAACTGCGCTGAGCGAGCTGGAACATATTGTTACCCGCCTGGAAAGCGGCGATTTGCCGCTGGAAGACGCGCTGAATGAATTCGAGCGCGGCGTACAACTGGCGCGTCAGGGGCAGGCAAAACTGCAGCAGGCGGAACAGCGCGTGCAAATTTTGCTGTCTGATAATGAAGAGGCTTCACCTGAGCCTTTTATCGCGGATAATGAGTAAATGGACTTTACGCAGCAGCTACAGGCTTGCGTAACGCAAGCGAATCAGGCGCTGAGCCGTTTTATCGCGCCACTGCCCTTTCAGAACACTCCCGTGGTCGAAGCCATGCAGTATGGCGCATTATTAGGCGGTAAACGCCTGCGGCCATTTCTGGTTTACGCCACCGGTCAAATGTTTGGCGTCAGTACGGCAACGCTGGATGCGCCAGCTGCGGCGGTCGAATGCATTCATGCCTATTCGCTGATCCATGACGACCTGCCAGCAATGGACGATGACGATTTGCGTCGCGGCCTGCCGACTTGCCATATTAAATTTGGCGAAGCCAACGCAATCCTGGCGGGAGACGCGTTGCAAACGCTGGCGTTTGCCATTATCAGCGACGCGCCGATGCCGGAAGTCGCCGATCGCGATCGTATCGCGATGATCGCCGAACTGGCGAACGCCAGCGGCATCGCCGGTATGTGCGGTGGTCAGGCATTGGATCTGGCGGCAGAAGGCCAGCGGATCACTCTGGACGCGCTGGAACGCATTCATCGCCATAAGACCGGCGCGCTCATTCGCGCCGCCGTTAGACTTGGCGCGTTGAGCGCGGGCGATAAAGGACGGAATACTCTGCCGATACTTGACCGCTATGCAGAGAGTATCGGCCTTGCCTTCCAGGTTCAGGATGACATTCTGGATGTGGTGGGCGATACTGCAACGTTAGGTAAACGTCAGGGCGCAGACCAGCAGCTTGGCAAAAGTACCTACCCTGCACTTCTGGGTCTTGAGCAAGCCCGGAATAAAGCCCGGGACCTGATAGAGGACGCCCGTCAGTCGTTACATCAGCTGGCCGCGCAATCACTGGACACCTCGGCACTGGAAGCGCTAGCGAACTACATAATCCAGCGTGATAAATAAACCCCATATCCAATGAGCTTGCGATGAGTTTTGATATAGCCAAATACCCTACCCTGGCATTGGTCGACTCCACCCAGGAGTTACGACTGTTACCGAAAGAGAGTCTGCCGAAACTCTGCGACGAGCTACGCCGCTACTTACTCGACAGCGTAAGCCGTTCCAGCGGGCACTTCGCTTCCGGGCTGGGCACGGTAGAACTTACCGTGGCGCTGCATTATGTCTACAACACCCCGTTTGACCAGCTAATCTGGGATGTTGGACACCAGGCTTATCCACATAAAATCCTTACCGGTCGTCGCGACAAAATCGGCACCATTCGCCAGAAAGGCGGTCTGCATCCGTTCCCGTGGCGCGGAGAAAGTGAATACGATGTGCTGAGCGTTGGGCATTCCTCCACCTCCATCAGCGCCGGTATCGGTATTGCCGTGGCGGCGGAGAAAGAAGGCAAAGATCGCCGCACCGTCTGTGTGATTGGCGACGGCGCCATCACCGCCGGTATGGCGTTTGAAGCAATGAATCACGCAGGCGATATCCGGCCCGACATGCTGGTCATTCTGAACGACAATGAAATGTCGATTTCGGAAAACGTCGGCGCGCTCAACAACCATCTGGCGCAGCTACTTTCCGGTAAGCTTTACTCTTCTCTGCGCGAAGGCGGAAAAAAGGTCTTCTCCGGCGTACCGCCAATTAAAGAACTGCTCAAGCGTACCGAAGAACATATTAAAGGCATGGTTGTGCCGGGCACACTGTTCGAAGAGCTGGGCTTTAACTACATCGGGCCGGTCGATGGTCACGATGTCATGGGGCTTATCAGCACATTGAAGAACATGCGCGACCTGAAAGGCCCGCAGTTCCTGCATATCATGACCAAGAAAGGCCGCGGCTATGAGCCCGCGGAAAAAGATCCGATCACTTTCCATGCGGTGCCTAAATTTGATCCTTCCAGCGGATGTTTGCCGAAAAGCAGCGGCGGTCTGCCCGGTTATTCAAAAATCTTCGGTGACTGGCTGTGTGAAACCGCCGCCAAAGACAGCAAGCTGATGGCGATCACCCCAGCAATGCGCGAAGGTTCCGGCATGGTGGAATTTTCACGTAAATTCCCGGATCGCTATTTTGACGTCGCCATCGCCGAGCAGCATGCCGTCACCTTCGCCGCAGGTCTGGCGATTGGCGGCTATAAGCCCGTCGTGGCGATCTACTCTACTTTCCTGCAACGCGCCTACGATCAGGTCATCCATGACGTCGCTATCCAGAAACTGCCGGTCATGTTCGCCATCGATCGCGCCGGTATCGTTGGCGCGGATGGACAAACACACCAGGGCGCGTTCGATCTCTCCTATCTGCGCTGCATCCCGGATATGGTGATCATGACGCCAAGCGACGAAAACGAATGTCGCCAGATGTTATTTACCGGGTATCACTATAACGACGGCCCGACGGCAGTACGTTATCCACGCGGTAATGCGCAGGGCGTGGCGCTAACCCCGCTGGAAAAACTGCCTATTGGTAAAGGCCTTGTGAAGCGTCATGGCGAAAAACTGGCGATTCTGAACTTTGGCACCTTAATGCCTGAGGCGGCGAAAGTCGCCGAAGCGCTGAACGCCACGCTGGTCGACATGCGCTTTGTTAAGCCGCTGGACGACACGTTAATTCTGGAGATGGCCGCGCAGCATGACGCGCTGGTGACGCTGGAAGAAAACGCCATTATGGGCGGCGCTGGCAGCGGCGTAAACGAAGTGCTAATGGCCCATCGTAAACCTGTACCTGTGCTGAATATCGGTCTTCCGGATTTCTTTATCCCGCAAGGAACGCAGGAAGAAGCCCGCGCGGAACTGGGGCTCGACGCCGCAGGCATTGAAGCCAAAATCAAGGCCTGGCAGGCATAATCCCCTCTTTGCTCCTGCTATGCTTGAAGAGTGACGGGTATAACAGGAGCGGAGTCATGCAATACAACACGTTAGGAAATACAGATCTTCGGGTGTCCCGCCTTTGTCTGGGCTGTATGACATTCGGCGAGCCGAGTCGCGGCAATCACGCCTGGACGCTTCCCGAAGAGAGCAGCCGTCCCATCATCAAGCGCGCCCTTGAGGGCGGCATTAACTTTTTTGATACCGCCAACAGCTACTCCGACGGCAGCAGCGAAGAGATTGTCGGTCGCGCGCTGCGTGATTTCGCCCGGCGCGACGAGGTGGTGGTAGCGACGAAAGTCTTCCATCGCGTCGGCGATCTGCCGGAAGGATTGTCCCGCGCGCAAATCCTGCGCTCTATTGACGATAGCCTCACCCGTCTGGGAATGGAGTATGTCGATATCCTGCAAATCCACCGCTGGGATTACACCACGCCGATAGAAGAAACTCTGGAAGCGCTAAACGACGTGGTGAAGGCGGGTAAAGCCCGCTATATCGGCGCTTCCTCAATGCACGCCTCACAATTTGCCCAGGCACTGGCGCTACAAAAACAACACGGCTGGGTGCCGTTTGTCACCATGCAGGATCACTATAACCTGATCTACCGCGAGGAAGAGCGTGAGATGCTACCACTGTGCTGGCAGGAAGGCGTCGCCGTGATTCCGTGGAGTCCGCTGGCGCGCGGGCGCTTAACTCGCCCCTGGGGAGAAACCACGGCCCGGCTGGTCTCGGATGACGTGGGCAAAAATTTATACGCTGAAAGCGATAAAAATGATGCGCAAATAGCGGAACGGCTGGCTGGCGTCAGCGAGGCGCTTGGCGCAACGCGAGCGCAGGTCGCGCTGGCCTGGCTACTCAGTAAACGAGGCGTCGCCGCGCCGATTATCGGCGCTTCGCGTGAAGAGCAGTTAGATGAGTTGCTGAATGCCGTTGATTTAACGCTCAAACCGGAGCAGATTGCCGAACTCGAAACACCGTACAAACAGCATCCGGTGGTGGGATTTAAATAATCCGCCATTGCCCGATGGCGCGGCGCTTATCGGGCCTGCGAAATCGACATATTGTTCGGGGATAGGCCGGATAAGGCGTTTACGCCGCCATCCGGCAAACCCTTTAAATAATACCGAGCGGCCAGTGATGACCGATAAAATACAGTATGCCGGCGGATATCACCCCGGCGACGATATCATCGATCATAATCCCCATGCCGCCGTGCACGTTGCGATCAAACCAACGGATCGGCCAGGGTTTCCACATATCCAGAATGCGGAAAATAACGAACCCGGCAGCCACCCACTGCCAGTCCGTCGTCGGCAACGCCATTAGCGTTATCCACATACCGATAAATTCATCCCAGACAATACTGCCGTGGTCGTGTACGCCCATATCTTTCGCCGTCTGATGGCAAAGATAAACGCCAATGCAGATCCCAAACATCACGACCAGCGAATAAAGCTGCCACGGCAGAAACGTCATCAAATACCAGAAGGGGATCGCCGCCAGCGAGCCCATCGTGCCCGGCACCACGGGGCTCAGCCCACTGCCAAAGCCGGTAGCGAGCAGATGCCACGGATTGCGCAAATTCAGGCGGCTTTTCGCAACATCTTTATGGCGTGGCAAAATGGTCATATCCTTTCCAGTCAAAAGTGACAGGTTCTCCGTCACGCACAAAGGAGATCCCTTCGATATCCGCCGTCATTTGCCCGATACAGGTAAACGGCACGCCCAGATGACCAAGCGCGACATCCAGCGCGCCACGGTTCAGCTCCGGGACGGTAAAGCACAGTTCATAATCTTCGCCGCCGGATAACATCCAGCGAAGCTTTTGTTCGGGATCATTGGCATGTCCCCACAGTTCTTCGGAGTCAGGCAGCGCCTCCAAATCGATTCGCGCGCCGCAGTTGCTGGCTTGAAGAATGTGACCAAGATCGGAGATCAAACCGTCGGAAAGATCGATCGCTGAACTGGCGAGATCGCGTAGCGCCTGCCCTTGTAAAATACGCGGCGTCGGGCGCAGATGGCGTTTGACCAGATAGTCGGCATCTCCCCAGCTTCCCACGCGAAAATCACCCCGTAGAATCGCCAGCCCGGCAGCGCTATCGCCCAACGTGCCAGTAACATAAATCCAGTCGCCCGGTTTTGCGCCAGAACGTTTCAGCGCCCGACCGGCTGGCACAAGGCCATGAATACCGAGCGTCATCGACAGCGGGCCGCGCGTGGTATCGCCGCCAATGAGCTGCATGTCGTAGTAATCCAGTTGTTCAAACAGGCTGTCGCTGAACGCGGCAAGCCACGCCTCATCGACGTCAGGAAGCGTGAGCGCCAGCGTTAACCATGCCGGATCGGCGCCCATCGCCGCCAGATCGCTTAAATTCACCGCCAGCGCTTTATACGCCAGATCGGCAGGATCGATATCGGGTAAGAAATGGATGCCCGCCACCAGCGTATCGGTACTGATCGCCAGGGTCTGCTTTTCAGGAATATTCAGGAGCGCGCAATCGTCGCCAATACCGGTTTCAACATCAAGACGAGAGCTTCTTACACGGTCAAAATAACGGGCAATCAGGGAAAACTCGCCACATGCCATACGTTATGCCTCAGCAGAAAAAAAGAAAAGGCCGGAGACGGCGGGTATCATCCATCGCCCGCTATCTTTCCGGCCTGTGAATCACTTTTTGTTGGGACGAATCACCGGAGCTGCTTTATCCAGTACGCCGTTGACGAATTTGTGGCTGTCTTCAGCGCCAAAGGTTTTCGCCAGTTCAATCGCTTCGTTGATGGCCACTTTATAAGGCACATCGCTGCGTTTTGACAGCTCAAACAACGCAATACGCAGCACGGCTTTTTCAACCTGTCCCAGCTCTTCAAGCAGGCGGGACAGATACGGTTTCATTAAACCATCCAGGTACGCGCTGTTAGTCGCCACCCCGGATAGCAGTTCACGGAAATAGAGAACGTCGACGTCTTTTACGTCCTGTTCCGCCAGGAACTGGTATTCAACATCAGCGATGTCGTTCTGGGACAACTGCCAGGAGTAAAGTGCCTGGACGGCACACTCACGGGCGCGGCGACGAGCAGCAGGTTTCACGGAATTCCCCTTACAAAAAATCAGGCCTTAATGGCTTTCAATACATTAATCATTTCAAGCGCGGTCAGCGCAGCTTCTGCGCCTTTATTACCGGCTTTTGTACCAGCACGTTCGATGGCTTGTTCAATACTCTCGGTGGTCAGAACACCAAAGGCTACCGGCACGCCGCTGTCCTGGGCAACGCTTGCCAGGCCATTACTGGCGCCGCCTGCCACATATTCAAAGTGCGCAGTCCCCCCGCGAATCACGGTTCCCAGCGCAACCACGGCGTCGTATTTACCGCTTTTCGCCAGCGCTTCGGTCGCCAGCGGCAGTTCATAGGCGCCAGGCACCCACACTACGGTAATATTATCATCTTTTACCTGACCAATACGCGTCAGGGCATCAACCGCGCCATCCAGCAGACTGTCGTTGATAAACTGATTGAAACGCGCAATAGTGATGGCGACACGAGCGTCAGGGGCTGCAACGTTAGCTTTAATAATGTTCATATTCTCTCTTCCAGGGTTCATTTGGCCCCGCAGGGGGGCGGATTTTATCATAATAATTTGAGCGCTGCTCCCCTTTCGACGGGAGAACTCATGCGCTCACCATATGCAGGCAAACATCCGGGCCGACATGACGTATTTCGCTGAAGGTAAATTGCGGCGCGTCGGCGAGCTTCTCAAGCCCCGGCAATTCGCATAATCCCCGCGCCTGGGTTCCCAATAATTTAGGCGCGACATAGACAATCAGTTCATCCACCAGCCCGGCTTGCAGCAACGCGCCCGCCAGTCCCGGTCCGGCTTCAACCCATATGCTATTAATCTGCTGCCTGCCTAACTGCATCATCAGCACAACCAGATCCAAATGTCCGTTGTGCGCCGGCACGCTGATAGTACGAACCGAATCGGGCCACGCGCGGCTATCTTCCTGGGTACGCGCAATCCACGTTTCGCCAGGCTGCTGCACAATACGATGCGCAGGCGTTACCCGGTTTTGGCTGTCGATAACAATTCGCACCGGCTGGCGCAGATTTTCCTGCGGGTAAGACGCCTGCGTAGAGGCGTCTAACTCCGCCCAACGCACCGTCAAGGCCGGATCGTCAGCCAATACCGTCGCGCTACTGGTTAAGATAGCGTGACTTTGCGCACGCAAGCGCTGAACGTCGCGCCGGGCCTGCGGCGAGGTGATCCACTGGCTTTCGCCGCTGGCCATCGCCGTCCGTCCATCCACGGAGGCGCCCAGTTTAAGCTGAAGATAAGGGAATCCGGTACGCATCCGCTTGAGGAAGCCTTTATTGAGCGCCTCCGCTTCACTCATCATTAACCCGTGGCTGACCGCAATACCCGCCTGTTGCAGGCGATACAGCCCGCGCCCGGCGACCTGTGGGTTCGGGTCCTGCATCGCGGCGACCACGCGCGCGACGCCGGCCGCAATCAGCGCATCACAACATGGCGGCGTTCGCCCATGATGGCTACAGGGTTCAAGCGTGACATAGGCGGTTGCGCCTTTGGCTTTTGCGCCCGCCATCCGCAGCGCATGGACCTCGGCGTGCGGCTCTCCGGCGCGATGGTGATAACCTTCGCCGACGATGTCGCCATTGTTAACAATGACACAGCCGACATTAGGGTTCGGGTGAGTGGTGAAACGTCCACGCTGCGCCAGTTTTAGCGCTCGCGCCATGTAAAACTCATCCTGCATGGCTTAGTCCTGTAGGCGAGCGATTTCTTCGCCAAAGTCTTTGATATCTTCGAAACTGCGATAGACGGAGGCAAAGCGAATATACGCGACTTTATCGAGTTTTTTCAGCTGCTCCATGACCAGGTTGCCAATCATCTTGCTGGGAACTTCACGCTCCCCAGTGGCACGTAATTGTGACTTAATATGGTTCAATGCCATTTCAACATCATCTGCGCTGACGGGTCTTTTTTCCAGCGCTCTCAACATGCCGCTACGCAGCTTATCCTCATTAAAGGGTTCGCGCACATCGTTGCTTTTTATCACGCGCGGCATGACCAGTTCAGCCACTTCAAAGGTCGTAAAGCGTTCATTACACACCAGGCACTGCCGACGGCGGCGCACGGACGAGCCCTCGCCTACAAGACGAGAGTCAATGACTTTGGTATCTACGGCGAAACAAAATGGGCAATGCATACGGCGTCCTGACCAGATGATTTAGAAAACACTATTTTACCCTGAACTGGCTCGACAACAAAGGCGGAGCGCTTTTGAGATAAAGGATCGGTGCCTTTGTGCGTATAGCGCACTACCATTACGCTATCGGACCACGAAGGAAATGATCGACATGACAAGACGTTACCTAAGAATTCTCCTGGTGGGAAGTCTCTTGAGCCTGACCGCCTGCGCGCCGCAGAGCGAAGTTCGCCAGATGCATCAAAGCATTAGCACCCTGAATAAAGAGATGACCCAACTGAATCAGGAAACGGTAAAAATTACCCAACAAAATAAGCTGAATGCGGAGTCAACCCGCGGCGTCTATTTGTTGCCTGGCGCCAATACGCCTGCCCGGCTGGAGAGCCAGATCGGTACGCTACGTATGACATTGCTGGAAATTACGCCTGTCGCAGACGGCGCTCACGCAACGTTACACATTCAGGGCGAGTCCCGCGATCCGCTGCCGGCATTCAGCGCTACCGTAGAGTACGGGCAACTTCAGGGCACTACGGAGAACTATCAGGAGGTGAATGCACAGAGCCTTCTGGTAAATGCCCCTGCCAGCTTGCTGGCGCCCAGTGATGTCAATATTTCGTTACCGTTGAAGGGGATCACACCGGCGCAGTTAGGCTTCATTCGCATCCATGATATTCAGCCTGTTAATCAATAAACGTTCTGGCGGAGCGTTTTGTGCGTTCCGCAACATCCCCCGCGCGACTTTTGTTGCTCTACTGACATTTCCGTCATTTATGACATGGATTGGTAATATTCATGAAAGATAGTACTGTCGCCGCGCCTAAAATGCGCAAACGTGAACGCAATCGATTACGTAAATGATAGATATGTGAAACAAGACATATTTTTGTGAGCAATGATTTTTATAATAGGCTCCGCAGAAACACGAAATATTTAGAAACGCAAATTGCGTTCTTTTCACTCCCGTAAGGGATTTCAAACAGTGGCATACATATGAAAAAAACTTTACTCGCAGTCAGCGCAGCGCTGGCGCTCACCTCATCTTTTACTGCTAACGCAGCAGAAAATGATCAGCCGCAGTATTTGTCCGACTGGTGGCACCAGAGCGTAAACGTGGTAGGCAGCTACCATACCCGTTTCTCGCCGAAATTGAACAACGACGTCTATCTGGAATATGAAGCATTTGCCAAAAAAGACTGGTTTGATTTCTACGGCTATATCGATATTCCCAAAACCTTTGATTGGGGTAACGGCAACGATAAAGGTATCTGGTCCGACGGTTCTCCGCTGTTCATGGAAATCGAGCCGCGTTTCTCGATTGATAAGCTGACCGGCGCAGACCTGAGCTTCGGCCCGTTTAAAGAGTGGTATTTCGCCAACAACTACATCTACGATATGGGCGATAACAAAGCCAGCCGCCAGAGCACGTGGTATATGGGTCTGGGGACCGATATCGACACCGGCCTGCCGATGGGCCTGTCGCTGAACGTGTATGCGAAATATCAGTGGCAAAACTACGGTGCTTCCAATGAAAACGAATGGGACGGCTACCGTTTCAAAGTGAAATACTTCGTCCCCATCACCGATCTGTGGGGCGGTAAACTGAGCTATATCGGCTTTACCAACTTTGACTGGGGATCTGATTTAGGCGACGATCCGAACCGTACCAGCAACTCCATCGCTTCCAGCCATATCCTGGCGCTGAACTACGATCACTGGCACTACTCGGTCGTTGCGCGTTACTTCCATAACGGCGGACAGTGGCAGAATGGCGCAAAACTGAACTGGGGCGACGGCGATTTCAGCGCGAAATCTACCGGCTGGGGCGGCTACCTGGTCGTGGGTTACAACTTCTAAACCTGCAAAAAAGGCCAGAGGTCGCCCTCTGGCCCGTTTCGGGCGCATGCTGCCATGCGGCGGCGAGTCGCGCCCACTTCACATTACTTCCGGCGATGCCACCAGCCTAAAAACAGACCTGTCGCAATCCCGACCAGCGTTGGTGCCGCCAGATCGTGCCAGATAGTAATGCTCAACTCTGTGAGCGTCATATTGCCGCCTTTGTTGCAATGGCAACGGTTCGCGGCTATCCTCAACTTGTCTAGGGTCAAGTTAGCCCCCGTAATGTTGCCGGTGAATACCGAACAATGTGCGGGGGTTTTCTCTTTCCAGCGACAAGGCCACCGGGGATCAAGCCCCCGCAACATTGCGCCTCACCGGGTTGCCCCGGCTTACCGCTGATTCTACTCTGCTCGCCAGTATCGGCAGGACTTAAAAACAAAAAAATCCCAACCTTGCGATCGGGATTCCAGTGACAATGTATGCGTTACAGGACGTTTGGGGCTGGCGACAAACTCCGGGGCTGAAAAAATGTCGGATTGCATCCGATCTACGAAAACCAATAGTTCATTTATATTGCGGATTCCGTTGGGTGGAGCGAAGCGTAACCTAACATTCAACAGCACCAACAACTTTGTCAGCAGCCTGCTTATTTCTTTTTGTTCATCATCGCTTTCAGATCGGCAAACGGGTTATAAGTCGCCTCGCCGACATCTTTTTGCGCATCTTCCCCGGCAATGACCGTCGAACCGTACTGATCGGCTTCGGTATATTTGGAATGCTCGTGATCGTGGCAGTAGAGGCACAATAGCTCCCAGTTGCTGCCGTCTTCCGGGTTATTGGTGTGGTCATGATCGATATGATGCACCGTCAGCTCACGCAGATTTGAATACACAAACTCACGGGAACAGCGTCCGCACACCCACGGAAACAGCTTCAGCGCTTTTTCACGATAGCCGCTTTCCAGGCGCGCGTAGTTTTTGGGGATGATAGCCATAATTAACAGGTACCTGAATAATACAAAGAGTTATGCGCAGTTTCCCGCGAAGCCGGGCTTTTAGCAATGATTCTGTGCAACTTATATATCCAGGTAAGGAAGGCTATTTCAGGCAAACTGATGACCAATCAACCCGTTTTACAAGCGTTGGAGTATCGCTATCACATCTTACGGCATTTTTTCGTGCTCAACTTTACGCAAAAAATCACGCAAAGAACGGTCGATTGTTTCACGAAATCGCCGGTTAAGCGGAGTAATTTGTAAACAGCGATCGAGGCGAAAACACCGATAGTCTTCCCGTCTCTCACACCAGGCAACCAGTAGCCAGTGTTCTCCCCAGAAAAACAATCCCAGCGGTTGTATATCCCGCGAAGATAGATGCCCCGCTTCATCACGATAATGTAGCGCCAACACCTGCTGCGCCGAAACGGCCTGATGGATAAGATCAAACGCGCTGCGCGAATGTGGAGATGTACCCAAATCCGGAGCGTAAATCCGTGTCTGCTCCGCTTTACGACGGCTCTCTTCCGGTAAAATAGCCAACACTTTTTCCTGGGCGGATTCAAGCTCGCGCGATAGCGAATCACCGCCCCAGGTTTTCAATAACCGTATAGCCACCATCAGTGCTTCCGATTCACGATGGGTAAGCATCAAGGGCGGCAGATCAAAACCCGCCATTAAACGGTATCCGCTCCCCGCTTCACCTTCGACAGGCACACCGGATAACGACAGATCGCGAATATCGCGATAAATCGTCCGTTCAGAAACCGCAAGCCGCTGTGCCAACAGCGCTGCCGTCGTCAGTCGTCTACCCCGCAAAATTTGCACGATCTGAAACAAACGGTCAGCGCGTCTGGTCATATTGACTCTCTACATTTAGCAAATATCACGCAGGTTGATGTAAACCTATTCGGTTACCTTCGCTGTCAATAAATAACGCGATGGTTCCAATGTCATCTCCGGGAACCATGGGTTCCAGAACACACTTACCACCAGCAAGGACGACACGTTCAATCGAGGCTAACAAATCGGCGGTGTGCAGATAAATAACGACTCCCTGCGCAACTGGAGCGACATCATCCTGCTTTATCAGCGCTCCGCCGGGTCCGGGTTCAGCATAAGGGAATACGGCCAGATCCACCCCATCCATGGTTTCCCGACGTAACGATATCTGCATCACTTGCTCATAAAAGGCGATTGCACGCGCCATATCAGTAACTGGAATTTCAAACCAGTTAATAATGTTTTTCATACATCCTCCTGCGTGTGTGGGTTAATTCATGAGGAGTGTATGACAGGGCTCCTGACAGCATACTGTCAGTAATGTTTATCGTCATGGTACATAAAAAAAATCCCGATCGCATGACCGGGATTCAGATAACACTTAAATACGTGTTTACGGCAGAATGGACGGCTGATCCGCCCCTTCTTTTTCGACTTTCTGCTGCAGCATATGCTCGCGCTTCATACCGAGTTTCAGCGCCAGCGCCGATGCGACATAGATAGAAGATGCCGTACCAATAGAGACACCGATCAGCATCGTCAGCGAGAAGCCTTCCAGTACCGGACCGCCGAAGAGGTACAGCATCAGAATTACCACTAACGTCGTACCGGAGGTAATCAACGTACGGTGTAGCGTCTGGGTCAGCGACACGTTAAAGATTTCGTAAGGCGTCCCGCGACGGATTTTGCGGAAGTTTTCACGAATACGGTCGGAGACCACGATACTGTCGTTCAGCGAGTAACCGATCACCGACATCAACGATGCCACAATGGTCAGGTCAATCTCGATATGGAAAAGCGACAGTATCCCCAGCGTAATGATCACGTCGTGCGCCAGCGCGATGACCACCCCTGCCGCCAGTCGCCACTCAAAGCGGAAACCGACATAAACGAGGATAGAGATCAACGCCACCAGCAGCGCCATGGCGCCGGTTTGCGCCAGATCGGCGCCCACGCTTGGCCCCACGAATTCAATACGCTTCACGGCCGCGTTCTGGTTGGTGGCTTCATTAATGATCGTCACCACTTTGCTACCCAGTACCTGACCGCCGGTTTCACCTTCGGTTGGCGGCATACGCACCATAATGTCGTGACTGCTGCCAAAGTTCTGCAACTGCGGCTCTTCATAGCCCGCTTTTTGCAGCGCTTCGCGCATCACGTCCATTTCAGCCGGTTTTTCCAGCGTGATTTCAATTACCGTGCCACCGGTGAAATCCAGCCCCCAGTTAAACCCGCGTACGCCCATAATGACAATGGCCGCGATCAGCAACAGCCCGGAGATGCCGAATGCCCAGAAGTCCCAGCGCATAAAGTCATAGACTTTACGGCCGTGGTTTAGTTGTTCAACAGTGTATTCCTGTGCCACATCGCACTCCTCAGATTGACAGCTTAGTGACGCGCTTGCCGCCATATAGCAGGTTTACGATAGCACGCGTACCGATAATCGCGGTAAACATCGACGTCGCCACACCGATACCGGTCGTAATCGCGAACCCTTTAATTGCCCCGGTACCAACGGCATACAGAATGATGACTTTAATCAGCGTCGTGATGTTCGCATCGAAGATGGAACTGAACGCGCCGGCATAGCCTTCGTTTATCGCCTGCTGTACCGTGCGGCCATTACTCAACTCTTCTTTGATACGTTCGTTAATCAGAACGTTGGCGTCGACCGCCACCGCAAGGGTTAACACGATACCCGCAATCCCCGGCATACTGAGCGTTGCCCCCGGCAACAGCGACATGATACCGACAATCAACACCAGGTTAGCCACTAACGCGCTGGTCGCAATCAGACCAAACTTCTTATAGAAGAAGATCATGAACAGGATGGAGACCACCAGACCGGCCAGACAGGCTTCCAGGCCCTGCTTGATGTTCTGCATACCCAGAGTCGGGCCAATGGTGCGCTCTTCAACGATCTGAATCGGCGCAATCAGGGCACCCGCACGCAGCAACAACGAGAGCTGACGCGCTTCGTTCGGGTTGCTGATACCGGTAATACGGAAGCTGTTACCCAGCCGAGACTGGATGTTGGCAATGTTAATCACCTCTTCCTGTTTCACCAGTACGGCGCGACCGTTAGCGTCTTTCTTACCGCTGTCTTTATACTCCACAAACAGGGTCGCCATCGGTTTGCCGATATTGTCCTTAGTGAAGTTAGACATGATATTGCCGCCTGCGCTATCCAGCGAGATGTTAACCTGCGGTTGGTTATATTCATCCTGGCTGGACGTCGAGTCGGTGATATGGTCGCCCGTGAGGATCACGCGTTTGTACAATACCACCGGCTGGCCTTCGCGGGTCTGTTTCACTTCGGAATCGCCCGGTACGCGCCCGGCAGCGGCGGCGGCCTGGTCAACGTTGGTATTCACCAGACGGAATTCCAGCGTCGCGGTCGCACCGAGAATTTCTTTCGCGCGAGCGGTATCCTGGATACCCGGCAGCTCAACCACAATACGGTCTGCGCCCTGGCGTTGTACGACAGGCTCCGCGACGCCCAGTTGGTTAACACGGTTACGCAGAATATTAATGTTCTGCTGAACGGCGTATTCACGCGCTTCGCTCAGGCGCGCATCGGTCATTACCGCGCGAAGTTGATTACCGCTCTGGCTGGAAATCACCAGGTCACGATGACGCGGCGTCAGATAGGCGATCGCCTCATCACGCGCTTTGCTGTCACGGAACGTGATGCTCAGCCCATAATTATTTTCTTTACGAACGGTGGTATAAGGAATGCCTTTTTCACGCAGATCGCTGCGCAGGCTATCGATATTTTGTTCCTGGAGTTTACCTAACGCGGTATCCATATCCACTTCCATCAGGAAGTGAACGCCGCCGCGCAGATCAAGACCGAGCTTCATCGGATCGGCGTGAATAGCCGCCAACCAGCGCGGCGTAGCCGGCGCAAGGTTAAGCGCCACGACATATTTATCCCCCAGCACGCTCATCAGCGCTTCACGGGCGCGTAGCTGGGTATCGGTGGTGTCGAAGCGCGCAAGAATAGCGCCCTCTTCCAGTGCCACAGACTTAGCGGGAATTTTTTCTTCTTGTAACGTTTTCTGGACCTGGATCAGCGTTTGCTCACTGGCGGCGACGCCGCGCACGCCAGTGATTTGAACAGCCGGATCCTCACCATACAGGTTGGGAAGTGCGTAAAGCAGGCCGACGATAATCACGACGACCAGCATGATGTACTTCCACAAAGGATAACGGTTTAACACGGCAGTTCCCTTTGGGAAAACGAAATATTACAGCGCCTTCATGGTGCCTTTCGGCAGAACGGCAGCTACGAAGTCACGTTTGATAACCACTTCCGTGGTGTCATTCAGCGCGATGGCAATGTAGCCGGCTTCCGCTACTTTGGTCACTCGACCGACCAGACCGCCATTCGTCAGAACTTCATCACCTTTCGCAATGGAGTCCATCAGCTTTTTGTGCTCTTTGGTGCGCTTCTGCTGCGGGCGCAGGATCATGAAATAGAAAATCAGACCAAACACCACCAGCATTAAAATCAGAGACATCGGGCTGCCCTGCGCTGGAGCACCTGTTGCCGCTACCGCATCAGAAATAAAAAAGCTCATTCAAATTCCCTCATTATTAAAATTAATCAACGTTCAAAGGTGGAACGGGTCGCCCCTGACGTTGGTAAAACTCGGTTACGAAGCTCTCTAATTTACCCTCTTCAATAGCCTTGCGTAAACCCGCCATCAAACGCTGGTAGTAACGCAAGTTATGAATGGTATTGAGACGCGCACCTAATATTTCGTTGCAACGGTCGAGATGATGCAAGTAAGCGCGTGAATAATTGCGACAGGTGTAGCAATCGCACTCGGCGTCAAGCGGGCTGGTGTCGCTTTTATGCTTTGCATTACGAATCTTCACCACGCCGTCGGTCACAAACAGATGACCATTGCGGGCATTTCGCGTTGGCATGACACAGTCAAACATATCAATACCGCGACGCACCCCTTCCACCAGATCTTCCGGTTTACCCACGCCCATCAGGTAACGCGGTTTGTCAGCCGGGATCTGCGGGCAAACGTGCTCCAGAATGCGGTGCATATCTGCTTTCGGCTCTCCGACAGCCAAACCGCCGACAGCGTAGCCATCAAAGCCAATCTCTACCAGACCTTTCACCGAGATATCGCGTAAATCTTCGTAAACGCTGCCCTGAATGATGCCAAAAAGCGCATTCTTATTGCCAAGGCTATCAAAACGGTCGCGGCTACGCTTCGCCCAACGCAACGACATCTCCATCGAGCGTTTAGCATAGTCCCAGTCTGCCGGGTACGGCGTACATTCATCAAAGATCATCACGATATCGGAACCGAGATCGTACTGGATCTCCATCGACTTTTCCGGATCGAGGAAAATCGGATCGCCGTTGATCGGGTTACGGAAGTGCACGCCTTGCTCGGTAATCTTACGAATATCGCCGAGGCTGAAGACCTGGAAGCCGCCGGAATCGGTGAGAATCGGCCCTTTCCACTGCATGAAATCGTGCAGATCGCCATGCAGCTTCATGATTTCCTGACCCGGGCGCAGCCACAGGTGGAAAGTGTTGCCGAGAATAATCTGCGCGCCGGTCGCTTCCACTTCTTCCGGCGTCATGCCTTTTACCGTACCGTAAGTACCCACAGGCATAAAGGCAGGCGTTTCCACTACGCCACGATCAAACACCAGACGACCGCGACGCGCGCGACCATCGGTGGTATCTAACTCAAATTTCATTATCACTCCTGCGTCAGAAAAACAGTCCGACGTTTAACGACTCGCTACGGAATGATTCCATAGCTAATAAATTCCCGAAGGCGTCATCGGCGCAGCCAGTTTGGGGTCGACCAGCGCACAGCCACCGGAGCGTACACGCAGTACGTGAGGATGGTGAGCACTGCCCGGCGTCAAAATGGCAAGTGAGATAGCCTTCTTACGGACGCTCAGAAATAGCCTGCGGATTGTACGTGATAAACATCGCATCCCCGTAGCTAAAAAAGCGATATTTTTGTTCTACCGCAGTCTTATAGGCATTCATGGTGTGTTGATAACCGGCAAATGCGGAAACCAGCATAATCAACGTCGATTCCGGCAGATGGAAGTTGGTGATCAGCGCATCAATCACTTTGTATTGATAACCTGGATAAATAAAGATTTGCGTATCGCCGAAGAACGGCTCTATCAAATCGCTTTTTGCCGCCTGCGCCGCGCTTTCCAGCGAGCGTACCGAGGTCGTGCCGACGGCGATAACCCGGTTGCCGCGCGCTTTCGCCGCCAGCACCGCGTCGACTACCTCTTGCGGCACCTCAGCATATTCGGAGTGCATGATGTGATCTTCGATTGTGTCGACACGCACCGGCTGGAAAGTGCCCGCGCCTACGTGTAGCGTAACAAACGCCATTTCGACACCTTTCTCACGAAGCGCCGCCAGCAGCGGCTCATCAAAGTGCAGCCCTGCGGTCGGCGCGGCGACGGCGCCCGGTTTTTCACTGTAGACCGTCTGGTACAGTTCGCGGTCGGCGTCCTCGTCCGGACGGTCGATGTACGGCGGCAACGGCATATGGCCGATGGCGTTGAGAATATCCAGCACCGGACGCGGGTCATTAAACTCAACTTCAAACAGAGCGCCGTGACGCGCGGTCATGGTCGCGTGGATACTTTCGTCGTCGCCCAGCAGCAGTTCCGTGCCCGGTTTTGGCGCTTTAGAAGCGCGAATATGCGCCAGGATGCGTTTATCATCGAGCATACGTTCGACCAGCACTTCTATCTTGCCGCCGCTGGCTTTACGGCCAAAGAGCCGCGCCGGGATCACGCGGGTATTATTGAAGACCAGCAAATCGCCAGGGTTGAGCTTATCGAGCAGATCGGTGAAAGTACCGTGCGTCAGCGCGCCCGTCGGCCCCTCTAATGACAGCAAACGGCAGCGACTGCGTTCCGGCTGTGGGTAGTGGGCAATCAGGGATTCGGGTAGTTCAAAGGAAAAATCGGTAACGCGCATGACTCTGACTCAGACTAAAATAAGAGGCGGGTAGTCTAGTGCCGGGGCGTTCCCGCTGCAACCGTTACCCGCTTTTTGGACAGAGAATCAATAATGAATTTTCTTGCTCACCTGCATCTGGCGCACCTTGCCGACAGCTCGCTTCCCGGTAATCTGCTGGCCGATTTTGTCCGCGGTAACCCGGCAACGCATTATCCTCCTGACGTGGTAGAGGGTATTTATATGCATCGGCGTATTGACGTCATGACCGACAACCTGCCGGAAGTTCGTGAGGCGCGAGAATGGTTCCGCCATGAAACGCGGCGCGTGGCGCCCATTACGCTGGACGTCATGTGGGATCATTTTTTATCGCGCCACTGGACGCAAATCTCCCCTGATTTTCCACTTCAGGCGTTCGTCGGCTACGCCCATGCGCAGGTCGCGACGATTCTGCCCGACTCCCCGCCGCGCTTTGTCAACCTGAATGATTATCTTTGGTCAGAAAAATGGTTAGAGCGGTATCGCGATATGGATTTCATTCAAAACGTGCTGAATGGCATGGCGAATCGCCGTCCCCGGCTGGATGCCTTGCGTGATTCCTGGTACGATCTGGACGCGCACTACGACGCGTTAGAAGAGCGCTTCTGGCATTTTTATCCGCGTATGATGGCACAGGCCGCCCGCAAAGCGCTGTGACGGCCTGATAGCGAGGGCGTGCGTCAGATCCGCCATTGGCAGAAAGATCGTTCGCTGTCATAAAGGGGTCATCATTACGATTTATAATGACCCGATCGATAGGCAAAAGCTGTCTCATTGATTGTCAAGACCGCATTGTTTTGTCGCTTCGCCCTCCCTATACTGCCCGCGTTGCGTTCTAAAACCCTTAATATTGCAGGAGAATTATTATGGTACTGGTTACTCGTCAGGCCCCGGATTTCACCGCTGCGGCGGTACTGGGTAGCGGTGAGATTGTTGATAAATTCAACTTCAAACAGCACACCAATGGTAAAACGACCGTTCTGTTCTTCTGGCCGATGGACTTCACTTTTGTTTGCCCGTCTGAGCTGATCGCCTTCGATAAACGTTATGAAGAATTCCAGAAGCGCGGCGTTGAAGTAGTCGGCGTTTCTTTCGACTCTGAGTTCGTCCACAACGCATGGCGTAACACCCCTGTCGATAAAGGCGGCATTGGCCCGGTGAAATACGCAATGGTCGCCGACGTGAAGCGTGAAATTCAGAAAGCTTACGGTATCGAACATCCGGACGAAGGCGTTGCGCTGCGCGGCTCTTTCCTGATTGACGCTAACGGTATTGTTCGCCACCAGGTCGTAAACGATCTGCCGCTGGGTCGTAACATCGACGAAATGCTGCGTATGGTCGACGCGCTGCAGTTCCACGAAGAGCACGGCGATGTCTGCCCGGCGCAGTGGGAAAAAGGCAAAGAAGGCATGAACGCCTCTCCGGACGGCGTGGCTAAATACCTGGCTGAGAACATTTCCAGCCTGTAAGTCAGTGCATTGATAAAAGGCTCGCGAATGCGAGCCTTTTTTATGCGTGCGGTGTTACGAACCACCTCGCCTCAACGATTCATCCATACGGTCGCGGAAATCGCGGGTAAACTAAGTCTTCCCTCGCGGATGTCACCGCTTCCCGTTTTACATTGCCATCCGGCCACGTTCAGCAACGGCAACGCTTCCAGCGCCACTTCACAGGCCTCGCCCCGGTTAATCGCCACCAGCGCCCGCTGCTGCTGATAAACTCGCACGAATACCACTACGTCACCTTCGGCATACAGCGCCTGGCATCCGCCACGACGCAGCGCCAGACTGCGCTGACGCAGTTTCGCCATACGCTGGTACAGCGCCAGCAAGTTGCCGTCCTGCTTGCGTTCATCCCACGGGAACGGTTTGCGGCACATGGGGTCATTTGCGCCGTCCACGCCGACTTCATCGCCGTAATAAATACATGGCACGCCGGGCCAGGTAAACAGCCAGACCACCGCCAGCGGCAGGCGCGCCGCGTCTTTACCGAGCAAGGTTTTAAAGCGCGCAGTATCATGGCTGTCGAGTTGATTAAACATGCGTAGTTGTTGCTGATGTGACAGCCCGGCGCGGTAGTTATCCATCCACGCGATACAGGTCCGGGCATCAATATGCTGTGGTTCGTAAGCGATATCAGTATTGGCGAGAAATCCCCACAGCGGGAAGGTGAAGCCGCGATAATTCATGGCGGCATCTTCCGCATCGGCCTGTAGCCACTGCCGCGCATCGCCGAAATGTTCCCCCACAATATAGGCTTCAGGCTGCGCCTCTTTTGCCGCCCGGGTAATGCCGGCGACGTGCTGCAAATTGTGGCGCGCCCCGCCCGCCTCGCCCAGCATATGTACGACATCCAGCCGCCAGCCGTCCATATTCCACGGAGCCTTTAGCCAGTGACGAACGATACTGTCCTCACCGCGATAGATCTCATCGACCAGCGTTTCTGATTGATAATCGAGTTTCGGCAGGCTCGGATAACCCAGCCAGTCCAGCGCCACGCCTTGTGGTGAAAAGGAGTACCAGTCGCGCCACGGCGAGTCCGGGTGATGACACGCGCCGCCAGTGCTGCGGTTATGCCTGTCAAACCACGCATGCGAGTCGCCGCTATGATTAAACACGCCATCCAGCACCAGCCTCATGCCCTGCGCCTGGGTTTCACGCCGCAGGCGTAGCAGCGCCCGATCGCCGCCAAATTGCGGATCGACATGGCGATAATCTTCCGTGTCGTACTTATGGACGCTTGGCGCGGTAAATACCGGATTCAGATATAGCGCTGTGACGCCCAGTTTTTTCAGATACGGCAGCTTCTCACAAATGCCATTCAGACAGCCGCCGTAAAAGGTGGAACCGCCCGCCTGGGGGGTTAAAGGATCGTCCCAGTCGCGCAGCACAATCTCCTGACCCGCGGCATGATGGTAGTACACCCGATCCTGATCGGCTTCACGCTTCGCGCTGCGGGCAAAACGATCCGGGAAGATCTGATAAAAAATTTGATCGGCGACCCACTGCGGGCCGCTATCCGGCGCATCAACCGCAAATTGTTCCAGACGCGCAGGCGGAAAACGGCTAAATCCCTGTGGCGTAAACCAAAGCTGGCGGTCGTGCCAAAGCAATTTAAAGCTGTAACGGCGACGGGGCTGCCCTAACGCGATATTGAGCGTCGCTCGCCACGCCGTCACGCCCGGCTGCGGCTGGCGGCGCTGTTTGCGCATCGCCAGTGAGATTTCTTCATTATCGAATTCTGAGCGCAACGTCACGCGAGACGGCGGATTTTCTCCGCTCAGCCACAGCGTAATGGTTAATTTGTCGTTATGTTGCTTCACAAATGGGGCAACCGGTAAGTGCCAGGCATTCAACATCTCGTATCCCCTCTACTGAAAATGGGGCCACCTTGCCATAGAGATTTAAAGGATAACTCATCATCCAGGGGTTTATTAGGGGAGGAGACTCCAGGAGGAGAAGCGGCTCCGCTTATCCGGCCTACCGTTGCCTGCAGACCGGATAAGGCAGAGAAAAACGACTACGCCTGCGCCAATTGACGGTCGCGACGGCGTTTAAACATCCAGCCAATCAACAGCAGAACTATCCAGGCGAAGCCCACGTACAGTGAGATGCGGGTATCCGGATGGTAGCCGATAAGCGCAATAATGAAGACCAGGAAAATCAGACCCGCTATCGTCGTGACGACACCGCCCGGCACCTTAAATTTCAGCGCTTTTACCTCTTCCGGCGGTAAACGACGACGGAAGGCGATTTGCGACAGCAGGATCATAATCCATACCCATACCGTCGCAAACGTCGCCAGCGAAGCAATCACCAGGAAGACGTTTTCCGGCATGATGTAGTTCAGGTAAACCGCAAACAGCAGCGCAATCGTCATCACCAGCACAGTAACCCACGGAATACCACGGCGTGACGTTTTAGCAAAGACTTTCGGCGCGCTCCCCTGCTCCGCCATACCATGCAGCATACGGCCTACGCCAAACACATCGGAGTTGATAGCGGAAAGCGAGGCGGTCAATACCACAAAGTTCAGAATGCTGGCGGCAAAGGTAATCCCCATATGCTGGAACGTCAGCACAAATGGGCTGCCGTTTGTGCCGACCTGATTCCACGGATAGATAGACATAATGACGAACAGCGTGCCGACATAAAATACCAGGATACGCATCGGTACTGAGTTAATGGCGCGCGGAATGGATTTCTCCGGGTCTTTCGCTTCCCCGGCGGTGATACCGATAATCTCAATCCCGCCGTAAGCGAACATCACCATTTGCAGCGACATGATCATTCCCAGCCAACCATTGCTGAAGAAGCCGCCGTTGCTCCACAGGTTATGAATGCCGGTCGGCTGCCCGCCGTTGCCAATTCCCCACACAATGATGCCGATACCCGCGACAATCATGATAATAATGGTGGCGACTTTGAAGAAGGAGAACCAAAACTCCAGCTCGCCGAACACCTTGACGCTCATCAGGTTGATGGCGCAAATGATCAGCACCACGCTAAGTACCCAAATCCAGTGCGGCACGGCGGGGAACCAGACTCCCATGTAAATGCCGAACGCGGTCACGTCGGCAATGGCGACGATCAGGATCTCAAAACAGTAGGTCCAGCCGGTAATGTAGCCCGCAAGCGGGCCGAGGTTTTCCTGCGCATAGCGCGAAAATGAGCTGGCGGCAGGGTTGTGAACGGACATTTCCCCCAATGCGCGCATAATGATATATGCCGCGACCCCGCCAATAATATAGGCCAACAGCACGCTCGGCCCCGCCATTTTGATGGCGTCCGCCGAGCCGTAAAACAGGCCGGTGCCGATTGCCGAACCTAATGCCATAAAGCGAATGTGCCGGGTGCTCAGCCCACGCTTTAGCTTATTATTGCTTTCCATCAATTTCTGACCTATCAACACAATAAAAAACCACGGGGCGTTAAGCCCCGTGGTGTACACATATGTCAGCGATTTTAGTGAGCGCTGGAGGTCACCTGCCGACCCGCCGCGCGATCCCAGATAATCGCCAGGATCACCATCACCACCGTTGGCATCAACCACGCCAGTCCCTGTTCCGCCAGCGGCAAACGCTGACTCCAGGCTGGCAGCATATCGCCAAAGGCAGATGCTTTGATGCCGTCAAGGATACCAAAAAGCAGACTGATAAACATGGCCGGCGCGATGATGCGGGTGGAATTATGCCACCATGAGCGGGTAAAACTTAATACAACCAGTGCGATACACGGCGGATAGATAGCCGTCAGCACCGGAATGGAGATTTGAATCAGATGGCTCAGTCCGAGGTTTGACACCACCATAGAGAAGCCGCCGAGAATAAAGACCAGCGTGCGGTAAGACAGCGGAATATACTGCGCGAAAAACTCAGCGCAGGCGCAGGTCAGCCCCACCGCCGTCACCAGACACGCGATAAAGATCAGCGCCGCCAGCAGGAAGCTTCCCGCGCCGCCAAAGGTATGCTGAACATAGGCATGAAGAATCGCCGCGCCGTTCGCTGACTGATCGACCAGCGTCGCGCTGTCAGAACCTAAGCGGAACAAGGCAAGGTAAAGCAGCGTCAGCCCCACGCCCGCCATCAGGCCGGCCCAGACCGTGTAACGCGTCAACAGGCGCGCTTCGGTCACGCCGCGAGAACGCGCCGCGTTCACAATAACGATACCAAACACCATCGCGCCCAGCGTATCCATCGTCAGATAGCCGTTCACAAATCCGTTAGAAAAGGCCGCATTCTGATAAGCGTCCAGGGCGTTGCTGATTGGACCGGCAGGCCAAACGATAGCCGCGACGGACAGGATGACCAGCGCAATAATTTTCAACGGCGCCAGGAAATTCCCTACCGTATCCAGCAGTTTACCCGGATAGAGGGAAACCAGAATAACGATAGCGAAATAGACCACGCTGTAAATCAGCAACGGCATTGCAGAATCGCCGGTCAACGGAGCGATACCGACCTCAAACGACACCGTCGCGGTACGCGGCGTCGCAAATAACGGCCCGACGGCCAGATAGCAAACGGTCGCCAGCAGGAGTCCCGCCACTTTACCAATCGGCGTACTGAGGCTGTCTACGCCGCCGCCGACTTTCGCCAGCGCCACAACAGTAAGAACCGGTAGCCCCACGGCGGTAATCAGAAAGCCAATAGCGGCTGTCCAGACGTGTTCACCCGCCTGCAAACCGACCATAGGAGGAAAGATAATATTGCCTGCGCCAACGAACAGCGCAAATGTCATAAAGCCCAGGGCGATGATATCGCGCGATTTTAACTGATGGGTCATAAAGTCTTACTGCCTGTGGATGGTGATGTTGTAAACATTAAAATTTTTGCCTTTCCCGGAGGATTATAAAGCGGCGTTTTTTATCAATTTCAGCGGGAAAAGCTCCCGGACCGATGCGGCGAAGAATTGTTTTTCGATTTACCGCGCAAATGCAGTCGTAATGACAGCACCTGAAGCGCAATTTAAACGCTTATAACGTTTTAAAGCAAGGTGGGATCTAAAAACCAGATGAATATAGCGATATGAAATTTACAACCAGAATAAAACACCATTCTCATGAAAAAGTTATGGCTAATCATGCGAACAAAAAATCACCAAACGTTGAATGTTTCAACGAGCCCGTCTTAACTGCAAAGAAAATAAGCCAGCATCCGCTGGCTTATGGAAAGTTATACTTACGAAAGGCAATTAATCGCTATTTTTGGCAATTAAACGTTCCGGCAGCACAAAGCTAAATCGCGTTCCTTTGCCAGGCGAACTGTCGATTTCAAGGCGGCTTTCATGGTGATTCAACGCATGTTTCACAATCGCCAATCCCAGGCCGCTGCCGCCCGTTTGCCGCGAACGCGCTTTATCGACGCGGTAGAAGCGTTCGGTCAGACGAGGAATATGCTCGGCAGCAATCCCCGGACCGTTATCTTGAATGCAAAATTCAGCGCCATGCACGGCACGTCGCCAGCTCACCGTAATATGCGTTCCCGCCGGCGTATGGTTTACCGCGTTATACACCAGGTTTGAGATCGCGCTACGTAGCTGCTCTTCATTGCCCAGAACGCTAAGACTATCGTCGACCTCAAACGTAAAGGTATGTTTCTGCTGGCTGAGCGTCTGCGCTTCACGCTCCACGACCCGCAGCATCATCGGTACATCCACTTTTTCATTTAATAACAGCGCCGGGGCCGCCTCAATTTTAGACAGCGTAAGTAGTTGTTTTACCAGCCCTTCCATACGATACGTTTGCTCGCGCATCGTATGCAGCGCTTTCTCTCGCGTCGCCCCTTCCAGCGCCTGTTCCTGCATCATTTCCAGATAGCCTTGCAATACCGTCAAGGGCGTACGCAACTCATGGCTAACGTTGGCGAAAAAGTTACGTCTGGCGCCTTCAAGCTGATGCATTTGCGTCACATCGCGCGCCACCATCAGGAGTTGTTTATCGGTATAAGGCATGACGCGGATCTCCAGATGCCGCCCGGTATTGAGCACCAAATGAAGCGGACGGGTGAAATCACGCGTTTTTAAATACTGGGTAAACTCCGGATAACGCAGTAGATTGAGAATATTCTGCCCGTTGTCATCCGGCCAGCGTAGCCCCAGTATCTGTTGCGCCAAACCGTTACACCAAAAAATGCCGCCCTCTTCTGTGGTCAGTACCACGGCATCAGGCAGCGACTCCGCGCCGCTGCGAAAACGTTTAATCAGGTTCCCCAGCTCGCGGCGACGCTTCTTATTTCGCAACTGCATCTGGTGTAAACCGTATAACAGCGGTTCCCAGCTTCCCCGCCCCGGCGGCGGCGTCATACTTCTGTCGACCCAAAGCCACCAGGAGAGGCGTAACAAATTCCAGAAATGCCAGACAAGCAGTCCCGTCACCGCCGCCAGTAAAAACCACGGCAGATAACCAAAAAAAGCGCTAAGGATAAGCGCGGGGATGCAACAGAGCACCAGCTCCAGCACCAGCCTTTTCCATGACAGCCGTTCCAGCACGCGTCATACTCCCTCAAGAATGGAAAGCCTTCTCCGCCAGAAACCTGTGTTCTACTGGCGGAAAAGGCATTAAAAGCGGGTCGAAAAACGATACCCTGTCCCGCGTACCGTTTGCACCATCCGGTCGTGGCCGCTGTGCTCCAGCGCCTTACGCAAACGGCGAATATGCACGTCGACCGTCCGGTCTTCAACGTACACATTGGTGCCCCAGACATGATTGAGTAGCTGTTCGCGGCTGTAAACCCGTTCCGGGTGCGTCATAAAGAAATGGAGTAATTTAAATTCGGTCGGCCCCATATCCAGCGGGCTGTCGCCGGTCATCACGCGGTGAGAGCCGGGATCAAGGCTCAGTCCCTGCATCTCGATCACCTCTTCGACCGCCATCGGCGAGATGCGCCGCATAACGGCTTTAATGCGCGCCACCAACTCCTTGGGGGAAAACGGCTTGGTAATGTAATCGTCAGCGCCGGTTTCCAGTCCGCGCACACGATCTTCTTCCTCACCTCTTGCGGTCAGCATAACCACCGGAATATCCCGGGTCAGGGCTTCACGTTTGAGATGTTTAATAAACTGTAACCCTGACCCGCCGGGCAACATCCAGTCAAGAAGGATGAGATCCGGCCAGGGTTCATTAAGTTTATTCACCGCACTGTCATAATCTTCGGCTTCTACGGGCTGAAAGCCATTTTGTTCGAGCACGAAGCACACCATTTCACGGATCGGCGCCTCATCTTCTACGACCAGAATACGTCTCGCCATAATTTGCCCTGTTAGTCGTTAGTTATCAATGCCGCGCCATTATGCGTCAGATTTATGACAGATTTATGAAAAAAAAGGCGGCATTGACAGCATGTTGATGATTTATGACACCGGTGAAACCGTGCATTACCGTGTACCGGCGGTAAATTGCGCCCAAAAATGGAGGGGATGACGTGTATAATCCCGTTCACGCTTTTTTTGCATGGAACAATTATGCGCATCCTCCACACCTCTGACTGGCATCTGGGACAAAACTTCTACAGTAAAAGCCGCGCCGCGGAGCATCAGGCTTTTCTGGACTGGCTGCTGGAGACCGCGCAGGCCCATCAGGTGGATGCCATTATTGTCGCTGGCGATATTTTTGATACCGGTTCGCCGCCAAGCTATGCCCGAGAACTTTATAACCGTTTCGTCGTTAATTTACAGCAAACGGGCTGTCATCTGGTGGTGCTGGCCGGTAATCATGATTCCGTCGCCACGCTAAACGAATCGCGCGACATTCTGGCGTTTCTCAATACAACCGTGATCGCCAGCGCGGGCTATGCGCCGCGGCTACTTCATCGTCGCGACGGTTCTCCGGGCGCCGTACTGTGCCCCATTCCCTTTTTGCGCCCGCGCGACATTATTACCAGTCAGGCGGGGTTATCCGGCAGCGAGAAACAGCAGCAACTTCTTCATGCGATTGCCGATTATTATCAACAGCAATATCGGGAAGCGTGCCAGCTACGCGGCGAACGAAAGCTGCCGGTTATCGCGACGGGGCATTTAACCACCGTCGGTGCCAGCAAAAGCGATGCGGTTCGCGACATTTATATCGGTACGCTGGATGCCTTTCCGGCGCAGCATTTCCCCCCCGCAGATTATATCGCATTGGGACACATTCACCGCGCGCAATGTGTCGGTGGTACAGAGCATATCCGCTATTGCGGCTCGCCCATCGCCCTCAGCTTTGATGAGTGCGGCAAAAGCAAATGCGTGCATCTGGTGACCTTCGAGCAGGGGAAATGGCAAAGCACCGAAAGTCTGGCTGTCCCCGTGACTCAACCGTTGGCGGTTTTAAAAGGCGACCTGGCATCAATTACCGAACAGCTTGAGCAGTGGCGCGGCGTTGAGCAATCGCCCCCCGTCTGGCTGGATATTGAAATCACCACCGATGATTATCTGCACGATATCCAGCGCAGAATACAGACGCTAACGGAGTCGCTACCCGTAGAGGTATTACTGGTGCGCCGTAGCCGCGAACAGCGTGAGCGCTCGCTGGCGAACGACCGGCGGGAAACATTAAGCGAGCTTAGCGTGGAGGAGGTTTTTGCGCGGCGTCTGGCGCTGGAAGCGTTAGATACCCCGCAGCGCGAACGCCTGAATCAGCTCTTTTCCAGCACGCTCTACGCGCTGAATGAGGAGCATGAGGCATGAAAATTCTCAGTTTGCGTCTGAAAAACCTGAACTCGCTGAAAGGAGAATGGAAGGTCGATTTTACCGCCGAACCGTTTGCCAGTAACGGGTTATTCGCCATTACCGGCCCGACCGGCGCGGGAAAAACCACCTTACTTGACGCCATCTGCCTGGCGCTGTACCACGAAACGCCGCGCCTGAATACGGTATCGCAGTCGCAAAACGATTTGATGACGCGCGATACGGCGGAATGTCTGGCCGAAGTGGAGTTTGAGGTAAAAGGCGAAGCCTGGCGCGCGTTCTGGAGCCAGAACCGAGCCCGAAATCAGCCTGACGGCAATCTCCAGGCCCCACGCGTGGAGCTGGCGCGGTGTTCAGACGGAAAGATCTTTGCCGATAAGGTAAAGGATAAACTGGAGATGATCGCCACGTTGACCGGGCTGGACTACGGGCGCTTCACCCGTTCGATGTTGTTATCACAGGGGCAGTTCGCCGCCTTTCTTAACGCCAAAGCGAAAGAGCGCGCAGAGCTTCTGGAGGAGCTCACCGGCACTGAGATTTACGGGCAGATCTCCGCACAGGTATTTGAAAAACATAAATCAGCCCGTCTCGAACTGGAAAAGTTACAAGCGCAGGCCAGCGGCGTCGCCCTATTGGCGGACGAACAGTTACAGCAACTGGAAGCCAGTTTGCAGGCGCTTACTGACGAAGAGAAACGCCTACTGGCCAGCCAGCAGGGACAGCAGCAGCACCTTCACTGGTTGACCCGAAAAAACGAACTCCACACTGAATTACACGCCCGGCAGCAGGCGCTGTACGCGGCGCAAGAGGCGCGAGAAAAAGCGCAGCCGCAGCTCGCGGCGTTGACTCTGGCGCAACCTGCTCGCCAGTTGCGCCCGCATTGGGAGCGCATTCAGGAACAAACCCGCGCCGTTGAGCGTGTTCGCCAGCACAGTGATGAAGTGAATGCTCGCTTACAAAGCGCGTATCGCCTGCGCCAGCGTATCCGCGCCTGCGCGCATCGACAATTCACGCAACTGAACGCCACAGGGCAGCGGTTGAAGACATGGCTGGCGGAACACGACGGCATCCGCGTCTGGCGCAGCGAACTGGCGGGGTGGCGAGCATTATTAACACAACAATCCCACGATCGGGCGCAACTGAGCCAATGGCAACAGCAGTTGCTGAGCGATACGCGTCAGCGTGATGCGCTACCGCCGCTCACGCTCGACCTCACGCCACAAGCGCTGGCGGAAGCCAGAGCATTGCATACCCGGCAGCGTCCGCTACGCCATCGTCTCGCCGCGCTTCAGGGGCAAATTCTCCCGAAACAAAAGCGTCAGGCGCAGCTACAGGCAGCTATCGCGCGTCATCATCAGGAGCAGGCGCAATACACCCAACGTCTGGCGGATAAACGTTTGAGTTATAAGACTAAAGCGCAGGAGCTTGCGGACGTTCGCACTATTTGCGAGCAGGAGGCGCGCATCAAAGATCTGGAAAGCCAGCGGGCGCACTTACAGTCCGGCCAGCCGTGTCCGCTTTGCGGCTCGACGACGCACCCCGCCATCGCCGCCTATCAGGCGCTGGAACTGAGCGCGAATCAAACCCGCCGCGACGCGCTGGAAAAAGAGGTCAAAACGCTGGCGGAAGAAGGCGCGGCGCTGCGAGGACAGTTAGATGCCTTAACGCAACAATTACAGCGGGATAAAAGCGAGGCGCAGTCGTTGTTGCAGGAGGAGCAAGCGCTTACTGAGGAATGGCAAACGCTGTGCGCTACGCTGGGCGTTCAGCTCCAGCCGCAAGAAGACCTCGCGGGCTGGCTGGCCGCCGCGGAAGAGCATGAGCAACAGTTGGATCAGCTCAGCCAGCGTCATGCTCTACAAACGCAAATCGCGGCGCATACTGAACAGGTAGCGCGCTTTACCGCGCAGATTGCGCAGCGTCAGGCGTCGCTGACGGCTGATTTGGCGCAGTATACGCTTTCCCTTCCTGCGCCAGAAGACGAGGCTTCGTGGCTGAATGAGCGCGCCGACGAAGCGAAAATATGGCAACAGCGTCAGACCGAGTTCGCGGATTTGCAAACGCAGATCGACAGGCTTGCCCCGTTGCTGGAAACGCTACCGCAAACGGATACCGCGGATTCCGACGACGACGTGCCGCTGGATAACTGGCGGCAGGCGCATGATGAGTGCGTGTCATTACAAAGCCAGTTGCAAACCCTGCAGGAACAGACGACGCAGGAACAGCAGCGCGCCGCCGAGGCGATAGCGCACTTTGATGCGGCGTTAAAAAATAGCCCGTTTGACAGCCAGGCAACGTTCCTGGCGGCGTTGCTGGATGAAGAGACCGTGACCCGTCTGGAAAAACAACAACAAACGCTGGAAAGTCAGCTACAACAAGCGAAGGCGTTAAGCGCGCAGTCCGCGCAGGCGCTGGCTGACCATCAGCAACAGCCGCCCGCCGGTCTGGACCCAACGTGTACGGCGGAGCAGCTCGCGCAGCGGCTGACGCAGTTGGCGCAACAACTGCGCGAAAACACGACACGCCAGGGGGAAATCCGCCAGCAAATTAAACAGGATGCAGATAATCGGCAGCGCCAACGCGCGCTGATGGCAGAAATGAAACAAGCCTCTCAGCAAGTGGAAGACTGGGGCTATCTCAATGCGCTGATCGGCTCTAAAGAAGGTGATAAGTTCCGCAAATTCGCCCAGGGACTGACGCTGGATAATCTGGTCTGGCTGGCGAATCATCAGCTCACCCGCCTGCATGGCCGCTATTTATTGCAGCGCAAAGCCAGCGACGCGCTGGAACTGGAGGTTGTCGATACCTGGCAGGCCGACGCCGTGCGCGATACGCGAACGTTATCAGGCGGCGAAAGTTTCCTGGTCAGCCTGGCGCTGGCGCTGGCGTTATCAGATTTGGTCAGCCATAAAACGCGCATTGATTCTTTGTTCCTCGACGAAGGCTTCGGCACGCTTGATAGCGAAACGCTGGACGCCGCGCTGGATGCGCTCGACGCGCTGAATGCCAGCGGGAAGACCATCGGTGTGATTAGCCACGTGGAAGCCATGAAAGAACGTATTCCTGTGCAGATAAAAGTGAAAAAAATCAATGGGCTTGGTTATAGCAAACTGGACAAAGCGTTTGCTGTGGAGTAACGCGAGGTCATCCTGCGCACAGCATACTGTCATGACATAGCATAATAATGAATACACAAAGACGGATAAGGAATGGTATTACCTCGCGCTTATCCGCAAGCTATACGTTGATTGGCTGTGACAATTCACAGCCACAGCGCGCAATATGCGCCTTTATTTTCGGCAGGTGGTATGAAAAAAGTTATTTTTTCTTTGGCGCTGGGTACGTTCGGACTGGGGATGGCCGAGTTTGGCATTATGGGCGTGCTGACGGAGCTGGCACGCGATGTCGGGATAACGATTCCCGCCGCCGGGCATATGATCTCGTTTTACGCCTTCGGCGTCGTGCTGGGCGCGCCTGTTATGGCGCTCTTTTCCAGCCGCTTTTCGCTTAAACATATACTGCTGTTTCTGGTCACGCTGTGCGTGATGGGCAATGCCATATTTACCTTTTCCTCGTCATATCTGATGCTCGCCGTCGGCAGACTGGTTTCCGGCTTTCCGCACGGCGCCTTTTTTGGCGTCGGCGCCATTGTCCTGTCAAAGATTATCCGCCCCGGGAAAGTCACCGCCGCCGTCGCGGGTATGGTTTCAGGAATGACGGTGGCGAATCTGGTGGGCATTCCGGTCGGCACTTACCTGAGCCAGGAATTTAGCTGGCGCTACACCTTTTTATTGATCGCGGTTTTCAACATCGCTGTGCTCACCGCAATTTTCTTCTGGGTGCCGGATATCCGTGACAAAGCCCAAGGCAGCCTGCGCGAGCAGTTCCACTTCTTGCGTAGTCCTGCGCCGTGGCTCATTTTCGCCGCCACGATGTTCGGCAATGCGGGCGTTTTTGCCTGGTTCAGCTATATCAAGCCATTTATGATGTACATCTCCGGTTTTTCGGAGACGAGCATGACGTTTATTATGATGCTGGTCGGGCTGGGGATGGTGTTAGGCAATCTGTTAAGCGGCAAACTCTCCGGCAGATATACTCCGCTGCGCATCGCGGTAGTGACTGACCTCGTTATCGTGCTCTCTCTCATGGCGCTCTTTTTCTTCAGCGGATACAAAACAGCATCGTTGACTTTCGCGTTTATCTGCTGCGCTGGTCTGTTTGCGCTCTCTGCGCCGCTGCAAATCCTGCTGCTGCAAAACGCCAAAGGCGGCGAACTGCTGGGCGCGGCGGGAGGGCAAATCGCCTTTAATCTCGGTAGCGCGATTGGCGCCTGGTGCGGCGGGCTGATGCTGACGCTAGGTTTTGCGTACCACTACGTGGCGCTTCCCGCCGCCCTGCTCTCGTTTTCCGCCATGTCGTCGTTGCTGGTATACGGACGTCTAAAACACAAGCAGCCATCGGTCACGCCGGTTGCCGGATGATGCCATCCGGCTAAAAACGTTACGCCAGCGGCCACAGCCAGGCCGCGCCGCGCACGCCGCTTGAATCGCCATGCCGCGCCTTACGTACCGGCGTCTCGCACTCGCCGCCAAAAACAAACGATTTCATCAGCGACGGAACCGTCTTGTACAGGCGCTCAACAT
The DNA here is from genome assembly GCF_046550615.1 of Salmonella sp. SAL04214. NCBI lineage: Bacteria > Pseudomonadati > Pseudomonadota > Gammaproteobacteria > Enterobacterales > Enterobacteriaceae > Salmonella > Salmonella sp. SAL04214. The sequence goes on along the minus strand of NZ_JBGDXT010000006.1, from coordinate 105,575 downwards.
TGCTCATACCGCCGCCCAGCACAATGACATCCGGATCCAGAATATTCACGACATGAGATAATGCTTTCGCCAGCCGTAGCTCATAACGGCTTAACGCCAGTTCCGCCACGGCGTCCTGCGCGTCGACCAGACGAATAATCTCATCGCCTTTTAGCGCGTTACCGCTCAAACGCTGGTAATCCGTGGCAAATCCCGTACCGGAAATAAAGGTTTCGATACAGCCTTGTTTACCGCAATAACAGGGAATTTCTTCGCGGTAACGCAACTCATCGTCATCCATCCACGGCAACGGATTGTGACCCCATTCACCTGCCGTACCGTTGCCGCCGATGTGCGCCCGGCCATTTAGCGCTACGCCCGCGCCGCACCCGGTACCGATAATCACCGCAAATACCGTTTGCGCCCCCGCCGCCGCGCCATCTACCGCTTCCGATACCGCCAGGCAATTGGCATCGTTGGCTAACCGCACTTCACGCTTCAGACGACGGCTCACATCGCTATCGAACGGCTGGCCGTTAAGCCACGTAGAGTTAGCGTTTTTTACCACGCCGGTGTAAGGCGAGAGAGAACCGGGAATGCCAATGCCAACGCTACCGGTCTGGCCGGTCGCCTGTTCCGCCATGTCGACCAGCGTAGCGATGGTTTCTATCGTTTGCTGATAATCCTCCCGCGGCGTAGGCAGACGATGGCGAAACCGCTGCTCTCCTGCATCATCAAGCGCAATGACTTCCGTTTTTGTGCCGCCTAAATCGATACCAATACGCACATACCGCTCCTCATTTTTTGGGAATATCAACAGGGTAGAATTCACCGTTCTGATTGGCAATGCAAGCCTGCCGACAATTCGTTACTATACCGCCTGGATTTAACGACAAGGCCGTGGAAATTATCATGCTGTGGTTCAAAAATTTAATGGTTTACCGTCTTAGCCGCGATATTACATTACGCGCCGAAGAGATGGAGAAACAGCTCGCCTCAATGACGTTTACCCCATGCGGTAGCCAGGATATGGCCAAAATGGGCTGGGTTCCGCCGATGGGCTCTCACAGCGATGCGTTAACGCACACCGCCAATGGCCAAATTATTATTTGCGCGCGCAAAGAAGAGAAAATCCTGCCATCGCCAGTGATCAAACAGGCTCTGGAGGCGAAAATCCAGAAACTGGAAGCCGATCAGGGACGCAAGCTGAAGAAGACGGAAAAAGATTCCCTGAAGGATGAAGTGTTGCATTCGTTGCTGCCGCGCGCGTTTAGCCGCTTCAGTCAGACAATGATGTGGATTGATACCGTTAACGGCCTGATTATGGTTGACTGCGCCAGCGCGAAAAAAGCGGAAGATACTTTGGCGCTACTGCGTAAAAGTCTTGGCTCGCTGCCGGTCGTCCCGCTGGCGCTGGAAAATCCGATTGAGCTGACGCTCACCGAGTGGGTGCGCTCCGGCACGGTCGCTCAGGGTTTCCAGTTGCTGGACGAAGCCGAATTGAAAGCGATGCTGGAAGATGGCGGCGTGATCCGCGCGAAAAAGCAGGATCTGGTCAGCGACGAGATCGCCGTTCATATTGAAGCGGGTAAAGTGGTCACGAAGCTGGCGCTCGACTGGCAGCAGCGTATTCAATTCGTCATGTGCGACGACGGCTCCATTAAGCGTCTGAAATTCTGCGATGAGCTGCGCGATCAGAACGAAGATATCGACCGGGAAGATTTTGCCCAACGTTTTGACGCGGACTTTATCCTGATGACCGGCGAGCTGGCGGCGCTGATTCAAAGCCTGGTGGAAGGATTAGGCGGCGAAGCGCAGCGCTAACCAGAGGGCCCCTCTCCGCCGGAGAGGGGACTCACCGTTACAAATAGCGGCACAGATACGAGGTGGGCTCAGCAACCTGGAGATGAAACTCGCTGTGGCCAGGCACGTTAAACACCTCACCGGCTGTATACACTTTCCATTCGACAGTTCCCGGCAACAGTACCTTCAACGCGCCGCTCACAACCGTCATCTCTTCGGGTTCGGCGGTGCCAAAGGTATACTCCCCTTCCGCCATCACACCAACGCTGGCCCGGCCGGTGCTACTGCTGGTAAATCCAATAGACTTCACTTTCCCGGAAAAGTATTCATTGCTTTGTAGCATAATCAGGCCCCGTCTCATTATTAAATTAACACCCAATATAGAGTCCTGACGTTCGGCCTGTCACGTAAAATTAGACAAGCAGTTCTGAAGCTAACCGCGCAATCAAAACATTAGAGAGTAAAACCGGCACATCCAGCGCCTGCTGTAAAATATCCCGATGACGCTGATGAAAACCCAGACAATCCAGCATAATGACGTCCGCGCCTTGATCCAGTAGCGCCTGCCCGGCATCAATTAACTGTTGCTCAGAACCGTGAACCGGATTCGCCAGCGAATACACCGGCGGCATTTGCAATACCTGCCATTTTTTCTCCTGGGCCGCCAGAAGTTCTGCAACAGGCACAATCACGCCCACCTGATGCCCATCCACAATAGAGGCGACAAGCGGTGGAATAATACGCAGCGGTTCAAGCAAAATAGAATTACGGGCTGCCATACTTTTAATCGCCGCGGTGCTCATCAGTATAATGACATCATAACCCTGGTTATCCAGCACCTCGACAACGCTCTGTAAATCTCGCTCCACTTTCTGACGGGAAACATGGGCTATCTGGTTATCATTCAGCAACGTCAAAAGCGGATCGTCGCCAGGCTCTACAGCGTAATCCGCCATAACGTCTTCCCGGCTCATTTTTCCCAGCAGGCTATGATGGGTGATGTGTTGTTCGTCGATGTATTCCGTCAGAAGCGGTAACACTTCGCTCATTGGCACAACGCCGATTGTGAGGATTGCCAACGACGCACTCATTTTTATTCCACCTTATTACTTCGTCGTAATTCCCGGGCAAATATTCACACGCTCACCGCGCTACCTGCCCTACAAATCTCAGAAAGCGTAGCAGCAGATGAGCAACGTATTGTGTAAAGATTCCAAATAACTCCAATATTGTATTGTTATCGCTTAATTTACGGTTTTAGTTGCCAGTATAAATGTTTCAAGAATGTGATGGAGATACAATTTAGGGGTACTCAGAATCCCTTCCGAGTGGGTCATGCGTCTATGATTTATCCGGATCTTCGTAACGTTTTTTCGCATCCATCGCTTCTTCTGCGGTCGGATGCTCGCTGATGAGCGAATCAGGTTTTGGATGGTCAGCCCGTAGCTGATACCACGTCACCGTCTGGCCCGGCGTGCCTTTTTCAATGGTGACGATATAAGCTTCCCGCGGATAAGGTGGTCTGGTTGGCATAGCGTTTCCTTTATTCTGGGTGAGCGTTAAGTATAGACATCTCCCTGTAACCGTTGCGTCGAGGGCGGCAGCGCCGCGATAATTTCAGAAACGACCTGGGCCGGCGTTTTCGTCGCGTCAATAATGTAATGCGCCGTTTCGCGATACAACGCGTCACGCTGCTCAAGCACTTCCCGAACCTCTTCGCTCAACGGCTTGCCGGTGAGGGTCGGGCGCAGATCCGCTTCAGGTTCAGCCTCAAGCCGGTTAACCAGCGTGGATACCGGCGCGCACAGATAAATCACTACGCCAACATGGTGCATATAACGTCGGTTATACTCCGTGAGAATAATACCGCCCCCCGTCGCCACGACAGTCGAAGGCGCGCTTACCGCCTCCAGGGCCGCGGTTTCCCGGGCGCGGAACCCTCCCCAGCCTTCTTTTTCAACGATATCAGCGACGCTCATCTGCACGTGCGATTGCAGCCAGCGGTCGGTATCTGCAAACCGAAAACCGGTTGCCTGCGCCAGCGCCATACCGATGGTGGTTTTCCCACAGCCCCGCGGGCCAACAAGATAAAGAGGTTGCATCATAGCAGGCGTTCCCCCAGGAACTGCGCATACGCAGGATTTGATATCAGCAATGTTATAATCATATCATCTAACTAGTACAACGTATAAATGTAAATAATAATTTACACAAAGGTACTAAAGTCACAATATTAGTACTATAGCAAGAATCAGAAATGAATAAACTGTAAATTTTTCATTACACGATTTATTTTTTACGCTGGCTTTCCAGCCACCACTTATCCAGCTCGGCGGCAAAATGCTGACGATCGCGCGGCGAGAGAGTGTTTGGTCCCCCCGTTTGTACGCCGCTGGCGCGTAGCGTGTCCATAAAGTCACGCATCGTCAGACGTTCGCGAATCGTGGCGTCGCTATAGCGTTCTCCCCGGGGATTAAGAGCCGCAGCGCCTTTTTCCAGCACTTCAGCCGCCAGCGGAATATCTGCGGTAATCACCAGATCGCCCGCTTCGCATTGACGCACGATTTCGTTATCCGCCACGTCAAACCCGGCGGCCACGCGGAGCGTGCGGATAAAACGCGAAGGCGGCACGCGCAAGGCCTGATTGGCAACCAGAATAAGCGGCAACTGCATCCGCTCGGCGGCGCGGTACAAAATTTCTTTAATGACATTCGGACACGCATCCGCATCCACCCAGATGGTCATAATGTCTCCCGTACGGTATACAATCTTTTATTGTCTCGCGCTTTTGTCTTTCATCAAAGTGCTGTTTCTCCTTCTGCCCGTTTTCAATCCGCGTTAAGCTAACCATTCCCCATAACACACAAACATAGGGAGTGACGAGATGGAGAAGAAAATCGGTTTTATTGGCTGCGGTAATATGGGCAAGGCTATTCTTGGCGGACTGATTGCCAGCGGTCAGGTACTTCCCGGTCAGATCTGGGTCTACACCCCCTCCCCCGATAAAGTTGCCGCCCTGCATGACCAGTACGGCATTAATGCGGCGCAAAGCGCGCAGGAGGTCGCTCAGGTCGCGGATATCGTTTTCGGCGCGGTAAAACCGGGCATTATGGTGAAAGTGCTCAGTGAAATCTCCTCCAGCCTGAACAAAGACTCGCTGGTGGTCTCTATCGCCGCAGGCGTAACGCTTGATCAGCTTGCGCGCGCGCTGGGACACGACCGTAAAATCATTCGCGCTATGCCGAATACGCCGTCGCTGGTCAACGCAGGAATGACCTCCGTCACGCCCAACGCGCTGGTCACACCGGAAGATACGGCTGATGTGCTGAATATTTTCCGCTGCTTTGGCGAGGCGGAAGTGATTGCTGAGCCGATGATCCATCCGGTGGTTGGCGTGAGCGGATCTTCGCCGGCCTATGTCTTTATGTTTATCGAGGCGATGGCGGACGCAGCCGTTCTGGGCGGTATGCCTCGCGCTCAGGCTTATAAATTCGCCGCGCAGGCCGTTATGGGATCGGCGAAAATGGTACTCGAAACCGGAAAGCATCCCGGCGAACTGAAAGATATGGTGTGCTCGCCTGGCGGAACGACGATTGAAGCCGTACGCGTTCTGGAAGAACGTGGCTTCCGCGCTGCGGTAATAGAAGCGATGACGAAGTGTATGGAAAAATCAGAGGCGCTCAGTAAATCCTGAAGCCCGGCTGGACGTCATGCCGCCACTTCGGTGCGGTTACGTCCGGCATTCTTTGCTTTGTAAAGCGCCATATCCGCAGACTTTAACCATTCCCGATAATGACCGATTTGTGGCGTTAACGGCGCCACGCCCACGCTGATACGTAACATGACCTGCGGCGCGCCCGGCAAGCGTAAGGTATTTAGCCGTTCATGCACTCGCGACATGGCGGTAATCGCGCTGTCTGCCGGCGTTCCGCACATAATCACCGCAAATTCGTCGCCGCCAAAGCGCCCGATAATATCACTCCCGCGTAGCGTTAACTGTAATTGACGCGTCAGGGCGATAATAGCCTCATCCCCAACATCATGTCCCCAGGTGTCGTTAATGCTCTTAAAATGATCGATATCGATAATCAACAATGTCGCCTCCCGATGGTGGCGTCGGCTGTGATCGAATTCATTACGTAATAAAATTTCCCAGTGGCGTCGGTTATAGACGCCGGTCATGCCATCCCGCGAGCTCATCGCCTGCAAGCGTCGCTTATGTTCCGCTAATTTAATGGCCGTTTGATAACTTACCCAGGCGAACAGAAGCGGATACAACATAATGACGGGCAAAGAGAGCGTGACTTCCAGCGATGAGCTTCGCATCGCGACGGGTAGCCCGGTAAGCTGCAACGTCACCAGACATGACGCCAGCAAAAGGCCCATTCCGACAGTGAATAGCCGCCGCCCGCCAGCCCCCATCAGATTCATGCTCATCATCATAAACAGCGCGGCGGCAGGCAACATATTGACGCCCATCAGCGCGATCCACATGCCGGAGAGGATCGCATCCACTTTCAGGTTGTAAATTTCCTGGCGTAGCGGATCAAGGGCTTTCGCCGCCCACTGCCACGCCAGATGCGGCCAGACAAAAGACCAGCCGACCAGCAATAGCCACCAGCCGCCAAAGACAGGTTGCGACACTAACACGGCGGCCACCGGTAAAAACATCCCCCCTAACCCCACCGCGCGCGGTAGCCTGATGCGCCGGGCGAAGCGCAATCCGGAGCGCTGACGATCATCAGAAGGGTCAGGCGGCGCTACCGCCTGTTCAACCGCTTTTCGGTAAAAATTTTCATCATTCATTATTTTTGGGAACATTTAGAAACAATTTTCCCAAATTATAGAAACAGAGCGCATGGAGGAAGTATGAAATTTCGGGTGAGTGTTTTTCAGGGCTCACCCGATAGCACTACGCCGCTTTTTTCAGGCAGGCGCTCATAAACTTGCTACGGTCATCGCCTTTCAGGGATTGTTCCGTCGCCTGAACATTGCATTCACGCATTTTCTGCTGTTGCGGCGTCAGGCTTTTCTCGCCAGGGGCTGACTGACTGTTTTTCAGGCAGTCGCTAAGGTAGGTTTTACGCGCATCGCCTTTCAACGCTTGCGCTGTCGCCTGCTGATTACAGGTCGTCATGCGCTGCTGTTGCGGCGTTAACGGTTTTTCGGTTGCACCAACGGTCGTTAAAAAGACCAGGCCAAAAAGTAAAGTCACCAGTAATGTTATTTTCATAGCACCATCCTTTTGTCAGTGTACGCATTACACGTTGTCCCTTTGGGAAATATCCCAGGGACTTTATATAAGTCTGGCTGTTACTGGCAAAAATACCACCCGGCAGTAAAAGTATTACTTACCGTTAGCAATATATGTTTTATTGATTGACAAACCGTAGGCTAATGTGCAACTCGATTATCCACAGTCACGCAGGATGCAGAAGAACAACGCATAACGTTACACTGTTATTACCATAGCCGCTTCGTTTTTATTTTGCTCTGTATTAACCAGAAGAAAATAAAAACGAAGCGGCTATGGTATTTCATAAAAGTAACGTTATAACAACTGTATTGTTTTAAAATACGATTAGTGCCGGGGGTGTCTCAGCAACTTTTTTACATATTGGCGCAGCAATTCCGTATCGTGATCAGGAACGCTGGCATCCGGCTTTACGCCTTCAAGTGCCCCCTCTACCTGACGTATCAACATCTCCTGCTCGTTTTGCGCCATGTTACGTAACATTGCTGTGACGATAATCTCTAACGCTTCTACCTGAGCAACCAGTTCTTTCGACTCTTCTTCTTTTTGGGCTAGCTTAAGCAACAACTCTGCTATGAGATTTTTCATGACCATATTTCCTTATTAGTTCCAGGGTGACGTTATCACTATGAAGAACCACTGCCTAGAGGCTGAAAGTACTATTTTTATGATACAGGAAGAACTTTACACAAATAATTATCACTGTCGCCGCAGCGAAACGTTTCTCAGACCGAAAACGAGACGATAATAAACCATCAAAAAACAATAATCACGCTATATCATAATTTAAGGTTATGCCATCTATAGAAAAACTTCACGGATAAAGAATATATCTTTTAATTTAAACCATATCGTAACGGCAGAAGCGCCGTTACGATGCACCGCTATTGGCCTTTCGCTTTTTGCGCGTTACGCCGACGACGTAACGCCAGGGTCAGTTGCCCAATATTGATCAACACGATCGCCGCCGTAGCGATAAAAACCCAGCGGAAACCGGCCATCGCCGATACCGTCGCGCCCATCAACGGCCCAACCACGTTGCCCAGGTACATAAATGACTGGTTGTAGCCAAAAATACGTCCGGTAATTTGGTCGCTGGAGTATTTCACCAATAACGTTTGTACGGCGGGTAACATCGCGCCATCGGCAAAGCCCAACAAGAAACGCAACAGCCCCAACTGGAACGGCGTGGTGACCCAGGACATCGCGAAGAAAAGCAGCACTGCGCAGATAAGCGTGGCCATCAGAATTCTTTCCGTGCCGATTCTGTCGCCAAGTTTTCCCAGACGAGGCGCGGAGATAAGCGCGGAGATACCGGGCACCGAGGCAATTAACCCGCTAAGAAAGGCGATGTTATTACTGTCCGGCATCATTGATTTGATAAACAGCGCCAGGATTGGACTGATGGAACCATTACAGAGTTGAATGACCATCGTGGTAAAAAACAAACTGATCACCAGCGCAGGATAAGGTAACGACGCAAAAACGGCTTTACCGCTCAGGCGTTCGCTTTTCTTGATGACCGGACGCACGCCTTCTTTAATTAAAAATAGCGTGACCAGAAAGCTCACCACCAACAGCATGGCGGTAATCAGAAATACCGCCCGCAGCCCGATATGATCCGCGACAAAGCCGCCCATTAACGGCCCGCCGATAACGCCGCTGATCTGCGCGGTAGAAAGCGTACTGAGCGCCCAGCCGCTACGTTCGCGCGGTACCTGAGAGGCTACCAGCGCCATGGCATTGGGGATATAGCCTGACGTTAACCCCATGATTCCGCGCAGCAGGAAAAGTTGCCAGACATGGGTCGCAAATGCCTGCAGTAGAATAGCTATCGCCATCCCGAGCGACGCGCGCAATAGCATCAGTTTACGCCCTTTACGATCGGCAAGACTGCCCCACATCGGCGACACAATGGCGGAAATAAGAAACGTGATGCTAAACGTTAACCCGGACCACATTGATAACGCTTCATGGGAAGAGACGCCAAGCTGGGAAATATAAAGGGGTAAGAATGGCAGGATTTGGCTGATTGCCAGCCCGGTAAAAAAACATCCAAACCAAACGGAAATTAGATTAACTTTCCAGGATTCCATAAGACTCGTAACGGTAAGTAGCTGAAAATACGCGTTAGCTTATCAAGTTCTCTTTTTCCTGGTGGTTCCAGAGGTGCGATACGTCACACTTTGCTATTTTGTCTCCCCGTTCATCATTTTTGTGAAACATGTCACATTATATAGCCGCGCAAGGCAGACGTTTATGCTTTAACGACACACGCCGTAGCCCCGCATTCCAAGATGAAAATGGTTAGCATGCGCAGCGTTATAGTCAGGCCCGAGCCCATTGCCATAATAATGGCAACTGGCGTTTAACATAGCGCGTAACCAGGGCCCCGTCTCCTGACGCCCCCAGCCGCGCAGAACAGTGATTTTTCGGCCATCTGATAGCTGAAACCCGCTGACATCCAGCGCTTCTGCGCTGGCATGTTCACTGCGACGCGCATCCGGGCGGTGATAAATATTACGGCAGGCATAGCTGCCCAGATGTTCGATGCGGGTCAGGCGGCGCTTCATCCACGTTTCTGTTAAAGGTTTTGCCTGCTGTTCGACAAACAGCGCGGAGCGCAGCGCCAGCGGGCAGGAGGCTAAAAAACTGCTGCTCAGTTTAACCTGGCCAAAATCTCTGACGCGCACAACATGGGACAAGGGACATTCACCAGCGCTATCCGCAACAGGTTGTGATGAAATTAATCCCTGTTGATTGGCCGCCGTCAAAAGCTCCCGGCACTGCGACGGCGTCAGGCGCTGTAGTTTAAAGGTAGTGATCCAGCCTGGCGGATCGGCAAGTTGTAGCGGAGCAAAAGGATTATAATAAGAGGGAAGATAACGATATCCCAGCCCGCCAATGCCGCCCAACAGCACAATAATCAGAAAACCCTTACCTCTCACGCGGCCTCCGTTCTCACATCCCATAAACATTATGGCAGAACCCCGCGAAACCCGCGTTTTGTCGTGGTAATGTATACGCTTTGCATTCGATGGAATGGGTTTTTAAGATGGCGAAATTGCGGGTAGGAATAGTATTTGGCGGTAAGTCGGCGGAACATGAAGTGTCTTTGCAATCAGCGAAAAATATCGTTGATGCGATCGATAAAACCCGCTTCGACGTGGTGCTGTTAGGGATAGATAAAGCGGGACAATGGCATGTTAACGATGCGGAAAATTATTTGCAGAATGCAGACGATCCGGCACATATCGCGCTACGTCCTTCGGCAATCAGTCTGGCCCAGGTGCCTGGCAAACATCAACACCAATTGATTAACGCCCAGAACGGGCAGCCGCTACCGACGGTAGATGTTATTTTTCCTATCGTCCACGGTACGCTGGGCGAAGACGGCTCATTGCAGGGGATGCTACGCGTCGCAAACTTACCGTTTGTCGGTTCAGACGTGCTGAGCTCCGCAGCCTGCATGGATAAAGACGTCGCCAAACGACTGCTACGCGATGCAGGACTGAATATCGCCCCGTTTATTACACTCACCCGAACGAATCGTCACGCGTTTAGTTTTGCCGAGGTTGAATCCCGTCTGGGACTGCCGCTGTTCGTTAAGCCCGCCAATCAGGGCTCTTCGGTCGGCGTCAGTAAAGTCGCTAACGAAGCGCAATATCAGCAGGCGGTCGCGCTGGCTTTCGAATTCGATCATAAAGTGGTGGTGGAGCAAGGGATCAAAGGGCGCGAGATCGAATGCGCCGTATTAGGTAACGATAACCCACAGGCCAGTACCTGCGGCGAAATCGTACTGAATAGCGAATTTTACGCCTACGATACTAAGTATATTGATGATAACGGCGCACAAGTTGTCGTGCCTGCGCAGATCCCTTCCGAGGTGAATGACAAGATTCGCGCGATCGCGATCCAGGCTTATCAGACGCTGGGGTGCGCGGGTATGGCGCGTGTCGATGTCTTTTTAACGGCAGACAATGAGGTCGTGATTAACGAGATCAATACGCTGCCAGGTTTTACCAATATCAGTATGTATCCAAAACTCTGGCAGGCGAGCGGATTGGGCTATACCGATTTGATCAGCCGTCTGATTGAGCTGGCGCTGGAACGCCATACGGCGAATAATGCCTTAAAAACCACGATGTAATAGCGCACGCCCGATAGCGCAACGTTTATCGGGCGTCTTTTACCTCATCCTCTTCGCGCCGGCGAATGATGAACCCCGCCAGCCAGAAGCTAATAATCCACGTTACCAGCCCAACGCCATAGGTTTGCCATCCTTTCGCCTCAAAACCCAGCAATCCTACGACACCATTCAAAATAAAGATAAGGCCAATAGAGAAGGCATAGTAGTGCCAGTCACGACGAATTTTTACGGGCAAACGCATAACGACTCCGACGTATTAACAGCAACAAAAACGTATTTTTGCATACTTCTGGCGAGCGAGTCTGTGGGGGATACGGAATTTCTTAAATGTTAATTGATTTTGATAAAAGTGATCGTTTTGTGACAACTAACAAAAATTTACGCGATGGATACATTCCGTATGTGAAATTACCATGATTCTGATATTGACAAACACAATGACCTGTCAGACTTCACAGTAAGCCGATGGCATAACGCCAGATCGTAGCCGATCATCCTGGAGGTCTTTATGGCTGATTTCACTCTCTCAAAATCGCTGTTCAGCGGGAAGCATCGAGAAACCTCCTCTACGCCCGGAAATATTGCTTACGCCATATTTGTACTGTTTTGCTTCTGGGCCGGAGCGCAACTCTTAAACCTGCTGGTTCATGCGCCGGGCATCTATGAGCATCTGATGCAGGTACAGGATACAGGTCGACCGCGGGTAGAGATTGGGCTGGGCGTCGGGACGATTTTTGGCCTGGTGCCCTTCCTCACGGGCTGCCTCATTTTCGCCGTTATCGCCGCGTTTTTACGCTGGCGTCACCGTCACCAATAAACCTTAGCGCGCTGGAGAAAGTATCCCAGCGCGAAATTTATCGCCCCATACACCGCGCCCGCCGCTCATCAACTCGTTTAGCAAACCAGGCGGTCGTCAGCTTGCGTGTGATCTTCGGACTTTCCAGTTGAATACCGGGCAACATTTCCCGCGCAAGCGTCTTGCCCGTTTTGGCCTCGGCCAGTTTATAGACTTTCTTGTAGAGCGCCGTTTTTTCAAACGCCAGGCTATCGCCTTTCTCCAGTTGGCTGCGAATTTCACGCTCACTCATTCCCAACTGCCCTGCCAGTTTGCGCACCGCTAACTCTGTTTTGCCCGGTTCCTTGCTGTTATAACGAATCAGATCGCCATCCAGCGCCAGTTTTACCCCACTGGCTTTACTGACGGCATTCTGGAACGCAGCGTTACGGCTGGCGTACCATCCCGCGTTGAAGTCGGCGAAGCGGAAAACAGGCGCGCTGTAGTTCGCCGGGTAATTCAGCAAATGGTAGGTTCCAAACCACAACCCGCCACGGCGCGTAAAGACCTCCTGACGTACCGTACCCGTCATCTTCCACGGATAGCCTTTCGCGTGCTGTTCGGCAAAGGCAATGCTGACCTGCATCGGGCCGCCCGTATGCACCGGGTTATATGAGCCAAATAGCGTCTGCCCCATAGGAACCATATTAATAAAATCGTCAAAAATAGCGCTAAGCTGTTTTTCGGTTTTTACCGTGTCCAGGCGTTCGCTATAGCTCTTGCCGTTGGGGGAGTTAATTTTCAGCGCGGTGTGCACCAGAAACAGCGGAATGTGTAGTCGTTCAGCGCGGCGATCAATCTCCTGCCAGGCGATTTTACTTAGCCCCGGCACGACAGGATCCGCCTGATAACCGGACTCCTGCTGGGCGACAGCCAGCACCGAACAGATATTTTCTACCGTCGGCGCCAGCCCCTGGCTCTTAAACGTTGTCGCGATATCTTTCGCCCAGGCCTCTCTGTCTTTGACACTGGCCGGCATTTTCTGACGAACTACGCTTGCCACGTCGACAGGCTTCTCGCCCTTGCTCACCGGCTGCCCGGATTGACTACTACAGCCAGCCAATATGGCGACCGCCAGAAAAGGCAGAGGATAAAGACGGGACGCCGCCGACATAACGTTTCCTTCTGTTAGCTAAAAGAGTGGGTCACTTCCTGAACTGGCTGACCATCCAACTGGCGTTCAAAGCTACGTAAACGTTTATAAATAGACATCAGCTCCACCAGAGTCGTCCAGGAGTTAATCAAATACTGGAACGAACCGCGCACCTGACCAAACACGTTGGTGATTTGCGTCATCAGCCCCAGCGTAATCGTACCGGCAACAATGGAAGGAAACAGCAGGAACAAACCGAAAACGTTATCGACCTGCAAATAGAGAATGCGCGCGATGTTGAAATACATATAGTGAAAGTAGAGACGGAAGTAGTTATGGCGCACCGCGCTAAACAGTTCACGGACGGTGGGCGGCGTGGCGCGGCTGGCGTCATCTTCACCGTAGACCAGCTCCTTACGATAAGCGGCTTCCACTCGCTGATTTTTAAATTCCAGCCCCGGCAATTTGATCCCGACGACCGCCAGCAGGCCCGTCCCCATTAATGACCAGACTATAGCGGCAATGACCAGGCCGTAAGGGATATGCCCTACGATGGGTAAATTCGGCACATGCGCTGACAGAGTGACCAACACCGGCAGAAAGGCGATGAGCGTCATGATGGCATTGATAAAACTCACGCCCATATTCTCCAGTGTAGAGGCAAAACGCATGGTGTCTTCCTGCACACGTTGGGCGGCCCCTTCGATATGGCGCAGGTACTGCCAGTGCGCCATATAGTGCTCATTCATTGCGGTACGCCAGCGAAATACATAGTGGCTGACAAAGAAGTTGTTCAGCACACCGATCACCACGGCGATAAGCGCAATACCGAGAAACACCCCCACTTCATGATAAAATTGACCAAGAGTGACCTTGTGCGGCGAGCTGAGCGCCGTTTGAATCAAATCATAGAACGGCGCGTACCAGGCGTTAACCGCAACACCAACCTCCACCAAAAACCAGGTGACAAAAATAATGAGCGAGGTGCCAAGTATCGACCAGTACTGCCAGCGGTGCGGGCTATAGATGAACCAGAACGTTGCAAATAATCCCACGCAAATCAGGTAATAAGCATAAAAAATCAGATAGTCCAGCGACCAGAAGCGCGCTGCGCTGATAGGCACTTCATCGGATGCCCCTACAAGTCGCGCCACCCAATCTCCTCCTCCTGCCTGCCAGAAAATGACGGCGATCAGCGCCCAAACAAACGCCGACATGAAAAATGGCCCTGGCTTTGGGAAAAAAGATTTAAACATCATGCTCTCCTGCTAACTTCTTCTCTTTATTACGGCTGCTGTGATGACGGCAATATCACGCCATGCCCACGCAAATGAAAGGGCTAAACCAGGCATTGTGACCTACGTTGTGACGCTTAGTTCGCACTTCTGCTCAACAGAATTGTTTCGACGAGTTTCATCCTAAGCAGGCAGGCTGACGCTATCAGGTTATCACAAGCGCTCTATCACAAAAGTAAACATTCTCCATCACGAAAACCCGCCTGTTACGTTTTTTCACCCACTTTTTTCTCTTTAACGTTTTGCAATGTGCCGCCGGGTAGTATAAATACGCATAACCACCGTTATTTCACTTATGGACATCACCGTTGAAACGTAGTCTGCTTTTTACTGCCATGCTGTTTGCGGCATCACTTACTTCTGTCCAGGCGGCTCAGCCGATTGCCGATCCGGTTTTTGCCTCTGATATCGTTGATCGTTATGCCGAGCATATCTTTTATGGTAGCGGCGCCACGGGCATGGCGCTGGTGGTGATCGACGGCAATCAACGCGTGTTTCGTAGTTTCGGTGACACCAGACCGGGCAATAATGTTCGTCCACAGCTTGATTCGGTCATTCGTATCGCTTCTCTCACCAAGCTAATGACCAGTGAAATGTTGGTAAAATTGCTCGATCAGGGAACGGTAAAATTAAACGATCCGCTCAGCAAATATGCGCCTCCCGGCGCGCATGTCCCGACGTATCAAGGCACGCCGATTACGTTGGTCAACTTAGCAACCCATACCAGCGCGCTTCCGCGAGAACAGCCCGGCGGCGCGGCGCATCGTCCGGTATTTGTCTGGCCAACCCGCGAACAACGCTGGAACTGGCTCTCCACAGCAACGTTAAAAGTCGCGCCAGGCTCGCAGGCGGCCTATTCCAATCTGGCGTTCGACCTGTTAGCCGACGCGCTGGCGACCGCCTCCGGCAAACCTTATACGCAACTGTTTGAAGAAAAGATTACCCGCCCGCTGGGAATGAAAGACACCACGTTTACCCCCTCTCCCGATCAGTGTAAGCGTCTGATGGTGGCAGAGAAAGGCGCAAGCCCCTGTAATAATACGCTGGCAGCCATTGGCAGCGGCGGGGTCTATTCTACGCCAGGAGATATGATGCGCTGGATGCAACAGTATCTGTCGTCAGATTTCTATCACCGTAGCCAACAGGCCGATCGTATGCAAACGTTGATTTATCAGCGCACACAGTTAAAGAAAATCATTGGGATGGACGTACCGGGTAAAGCCGACGCACTCGGTCTGGGCTGGGTCTATATGGCGCCAAAAGACGGACGTCCTGGCATTATCCAGAAAACAGGCGGCGGCGGCGGTTTTATTACCTATATGGCGATGATCCCACAATATAATATTGGCGCTTTTGTGGTCGTAACCCGTTCCCCCCTCACTCGTTTTACCAATATGAGCGACGGGATTAACGATTTGGTTACTGAGCTAAGCGGCAATAAACCGATTGCTATTCCTGCATCCTGAGTCGTCGCGCCTCGCGCTATATCAGACGAGGCGCAACATTTTTGTTAATATTCGGAGGGCAAACGGTTAATACTGATCAGTTTGCCTTTATTCATTTCAATGTAATTACCCTTACGCAGGGCCGCGAGAACTTCCGCCACCACCGATCGCGATACGCGCGTTCGTTGATGAATATAATTCATAACACCAATACGTGAGCGAAGTTCTTCATCCCACTCAATCATTGTCATTAACGTCGCACGAATCTGGTCGTAAGAATTATTACCAATGAGCTGCTTGTCACGAAGTTCCAGTACCTGACTTTTCCATACTATCCAACAGAAGGCTTCACGCCACAGTTGGTTCTGCTCAATGATGGCGAGAGTTTGTGATGATGAGAGGCGATAACCGATGCAACCGCTCTCCGCAATTAATTTATATTGTGCCTCTTTTTTCGCCACACCATCGGCTAAACCGAAAATAAAGGGGGCCTGCACAATACCAATAAGAACTTTATCACCCCGAACTAACGAAACAACCCCCTCTAAAATAACAAAGGTATGGGTATTACTTTCATCAGGTGAACAGATAATCTCTTTATCATTAACAAACTCGAAACGCGTACCATGCTTAGAAAGGCATTTATCGAGTCTGTAGAATTCCTGTAGTGGCTTGCTTAAAGATAACATATGCATTCCTTGCAATAATGCCCGTCAAGTCCTTGACGGGCATTTTTCAGTTTAAATTACCTTTATTTCTCCTGAGAGAAAATGATTACCAGGTATATTTAACACCAACGTTTGCAGACCAGTCTTGATCAACATCACCGCCGCCGAGGTAGTTAGCATCGGTGTAGGCGCTGAAGTTCTTCGTGAAGCTGAACTGAGTACCCAGACCAACACGTACCGCAGAACCTTCTACGCCGTTGTCGATAGAGTCGCCGTTTACGTCAGCATCGTTGTTGGAGTCGTCGTAAACGTAAGCCAGTTTGAAGTACGGGGTCAACGCCTGATCTTCGCTGTAAGTGAAGGTATAACCTGCATCTACACCGAGTTCATAACGCATGCTGTCGTAAGACTGACCGTCAACTTTCATGTCGTTGCTCAGCTGGTAGTCGTCGCCAGACTGGAACAGACCGGATACGCTGCCGTAAGGCGTTACGTAACCTGCATCACCCAGCTTCAGATCATAACCCAGTTTCAAGCCGAAGCCCCAGGCGTCAGAAGAGGTGTTGCCGTCAACGTAAGTACCGTCGCTCATGTTAGCAGACAAATCGTTGTTGAAGTGAGAGTAGCTCAAGTTACCGTCAACAAAGATGTTGTTTGCGAAACGAGCGGAAGAGTAGATGTAGGCAGACTGGCTGTCCTGATCCACCTGACCGGTACGATCGCTCAGATCGCCTTTCGCGAAGCCTGCTGCCGCACCAACGATCCACTTAGCGTTGTTACCATCAACTTTGGTATCAACACCGACCATGATGCCATTAACATCCTGATCGTAGTTAATGGTGCCGTTGTCGCCGTTGAAGTTACCACCGAAGTAGCTTACCCATGCGCCGCCGTTATCCGCCAGGCCATGACGAGCGTTGGTCAGACGAGTACCAACGGTGTCTTGTTCCAGGTTCCAGATATTGGTGTTCGCAGAAGGAATGCTCAGCGCCATGTTAGCGTAGTCGGTCAGTTCCATCTGTTCCAGCACGACAGTGTTGCCTTCCTGCTTAGCCTGATAGGTGTAAGCACCCAGGTCAGCTTTGTTTGCTGCAGAGAAGGTTGCGTCGGTGTTTACGTCATTGACACGAATCAGCTCGTTGCCTTTGTAATCCGCAACAGAACCGGCACCAGTAGCGTTGTCGATGCGCACTTTATAGTTACCAGTTGCGGCTACAACGTTGTCAGTGTAGCTATTATCCGCTTCACCGTTAGCACTGTAAGTAGTATCGGCAGTGTTATCACCGTTGTAATAATCACCATTACCATTCACGGTCAAATGACCGTCAGAAGTCATAGCGATGACACCGTAACCATAGGTAGCGTTTGATGTATCGGCTGTGTTGGTGTGGCCGTTAACCAAATCAGCATTCAGCACATAGTCGCTGTTGTTGATGTTAAATACACCAGCGTTGGTCAGTTCCAGAGTATCTGTACCGAAAGAATCGGCATCAAATTCACCAGCACCGATGCTGAATTCACCGCCGTTTGATACGGTAATAGTGTTAGCATACAGATAAGCAGTTTCGTTTGTCAGATCAACTTTACTGTAACTATCAACCGTCAGGTGATCGGTATCAACTTCACCATAGGAACTGAGGTTCATCGTTGAACCATTGGTCAATGTGATGGTGTCTGCGATTAAAGAAGAACTATCAGCTACGTTAACCTGAGAACCATTATTAACAGTTAGGGTATCGACGTTTGAAGTGTTTACCGTATCCCATTCAGAACCGTTATCCAGCGCTACAGTGAAGATACCGCTCTGGAAGGTCTTGTCATCAACAACGTTGCCCCATTTATCCACAGTAGAACTTGGTTCTAAGCTGTTAGTACCATCTTCAAGATCGTACATATCAGCCGGTGCGATATACTCATAGCTAAAGTATGCGTCACCTACCCACTTACTACCGTTATCCAGTTTGAGGTTCAGTTCATCAACGTTATCGTTGTCGTGACTCCAACCGCCATTCGTATCTTCTACGCCATCATTGTTGGTGTCATAACCGATTGGGCTGAAACCATCGCTGGCGCTGATAACACCATCGCCATTGGAATCAGCATTCGCGTCGTCAGCATTGTTGAAGTTACTCGTAAACACAACATCACCCATCAACGTTGAACCGTTGGTGAACGTAACATTGTTCTTCATCGAATAGTATGAGTCAGGATCATCTGAGAACGATAAAGCAGTGTCATTCGGATTATGATACCAGGTTCCTGTCGTTGCATCATAAACAGCGTTGCCAGAATAATCGCTTGGCTCTTCAGAGTTTCCGTACCAGCCGCTACCTTCTAACGGAGTAAAGGCACCAGACGTTACGGTTGAATTGTCAACCGTAATGGTATTGTCCCAAGTATGAGCATAAGCACTATCACCGCCAGTAGCATAATCCCCATTATAAGTATTACCTTGGCTTAAAGTGATACCTGCAACACGAGAATTATCAGTAATATTGATATTGCTTTCTACATCTAACGTAACTGCAGTGCCTAGATAAGCATAATCTGCGGTACGCATATCTTCTGATGTTCTTTTACCATCAGCATCCAGATAGCTATCGGTAAAATAAAAATACTCATAATCGTCATCAATGGTGGAATCAGCAATATTCAGATTAAATGTATCACCATCGTTCCATCTATAATCAACATCTGTACCATTTGTCCAACCATACTTGTCATGATCATAAACTAGTTCAGAAGTAATCATGCCGTGAATGGTTGAATTATAGATGTTCAACGTATTTGCGGTGTTATCTGCATAATCGTTGTTCAGGTAATAAGTAGAAATTACCCCATTAACTACATCACCGTTGAAGGTCTGGTCATAAGCACCATCAGTTGTGTTGTTGTAAATGTAACCATTATAGGTAATGTAATTCAGATTATCTGCATTTTCCCAGTCACTCCAGCTAAATGCAGTGTCTGCGTCGTCATGATACCCAAAAGTGTTATAAGTAGTAGCATTCGCCTGAGAAGTGATTGCCAGAGTGCAAGCCAATGCTAATTGTGAGACTACAAGTTTCTTTTTCCAGGAGTGCATTTGTCATCCCTCCTCAGGGACGTAATATAGTTGATCCATCAATTATCAATGCATAAAAACATAGAGATGTTTAGCAAGAAGGATTATGCGGCGTCATTGCTAAAAGGTTCAATTATTCTTTATCCTCAGTCCGGATTCGGACATGAATTAAAAGGACGTAATAAAAGGAAATTTTATAATTGAAAAGCATTCTTTTTCATGACCTTACAAGAAAATAAAAAAACAAAATACATATAAGATAAATATGGATTAAAGAAAAACAAAATAAACATGAATAATGTTGAAACCCACATTTACTTAAATGACGATGAAATAAAACTAAAAACAACGTAAAACTAATTCTTATTTAAAATGATATAGTGCCTGAGGTATTAATCTTCGGTATATAAAAGAAGCGCCATGTTCTGCCGCCGCCGGGGCTGCGCCTGCTACGTTAAGGACCGTTTTCGTAAAACATCTGCCTGCAGATTCAGGTATACTGGGCCTTCGATTCCACAAACATCAGGCAGACCATGACAGACCTTATCCATCGCCCTCGCCGCCTGCGCAAATCCGCTGCGCTGCGCGCTATGTTTGAAGAGACAACACTTAGCCTGAACGACCTGGTGTTGCCGATCTTTGTTGAAGAAGAACTCGACGATTACAAAGCTATTGATGCCATGCCCGGCGTAATGCGTATCCCGGAAAAGCAGCTGGCGCGAGAGATTGAACGTATCGCAAATGCTGGCATTCGTTCCGTTATGACCTTCGGCATTTCCCACCATACTGATGACACCGGCAGCGATACCTGGAAAGAAGACGGTCTGGTGGCAAGAATGTCCCGCATCTGTAAGCAAACCGTGCCGGAGATGATCGTCATGTCCGACACCTGCTTCTGCGAATACACCTCGCACGGCCACTGCGGCGTGTTGTGCGAACACGGTGTGGATAACGATGCGACGCTGGCCAACCTCGGCAAGCAGGCCGTTATCGCGGCGGCGGCTGGAGCAGATTTTATTGCGCCCTCCGCGGCCATGGATGGACAAGTCCAGGCTATCCGCCAGGCGCTGGATGCCGCCGGTTTTACCGATACGGCAATAATGTCCTACTCCACTAAGTTCGCCTCTTCTTTCTACGGCCCCTTCCGTGAAGCAGCGGGTACCGCGTTAAAAGGCGACCGCAAGACGTATCAAATGAATCCGATGAACCGCCGTGAAGCGATTCGCGAATCACTGCTCGACGAAGCCCAGGGCGCGGATTGCTTAATGGTGAAACCGGCCGGCGCGTATCTGGACGTGCTGCGTGAAATCCGCGAACGCACAGAGTTGCCGCTTGGCGCTTACCAGGTGAGCGGTGAATACGCCATGATTAAATTTGCTGCTATGGCTGGCGCCATCGATGAAGAAAAGGTCGTGCTGGAAAGTCTGGGCTCGATTAAACGCGCCGGCGCCGATTTGATCTTCAGTTACTTCGCGCTGGATCTGGCTGAAAAAAATATTCTGCGTTAATTCTGTTACAGGGCGGCGCGCTGCCGCCCTTTCCCGACTTTACACCCCACTATTCAGTCGCAAACGCTAACCCGTTGCCGGACGCGGCTTATCCGGCTTACGGCTATTCCTCGATCGCCTGGCGAATTTGCTGCAACGACGCGGGATCGTCAATGGTTGTCAGATCGCCCGGATCGCGGCCTTCGCAGATCGCCTGGATCGTGCGGCGAAGCATCTTTCCGGAACGCGTTTTGGGGAGCTGCGAGACAAACCAGACATGCGCCGGACGACCAAAGTGACCGATCTGGTTGTCCACCAGCGCCATAATCGCGTTTTCCTCGTCGCGCGCCGCCTCGCGATCCGCCAGCGTATCGCTCTGCTTCGGAATGACAAACGCCACCGCTACCTGCCCTTTCAGAGCGTCTTTTATCCCCACTACCGCCACTTCCGCTACGTTCGGGTAGCTGGAGATACTTTCTTCTATTTCTCGCGTCCCCAGCCGATGACCCGCAATATTAATCACATCATCGGTACGGCCCAGAATAAAGTAATACCCCTCGGAGTCGCGGATCCCCCAGTCGAAAGTGGCATAAACCTGACGGTTAAACAGCGACCAGTAAGTCTTCACAAAACGCGCATCGTCGCCCCAAATAGTCTGAATACAGCCCGGCGGCAGCGGCCCTTCGATCACCAGCATTCCCTTTTCATTTATGCCGCAAGGTTCGCCGGTGACTTCATTGAGTAGCTGGACGTTATAACCGTACATCGGCACGCCGGGACTTCCCAGACGCGGCGGCCTGTCGTCCAGCGCGCGGGCCAACGCCATGATCGGCCAGCCGGACTCCGTCTGCCAATAATTGTCGATAACCGGCACACCCAGCGTCTCCGTCACCCAACTGGCCGTCGGCTCGTCCAGCGGCTCACCGGCCAGATAAAGCGCCTCCAGCGAGGAGAGATCGTGATTGCGGATTTGCGCCGTCGGGAATTTTTTCAGCACGCGAATCGCGGTCGGAGCGGAAAACATCCGGTTAACCTGGTATTTCTCGACAATTTTCCACCAGACCCCGCAGTCCGGGTACGTCGGCAGTCCTTCGTAAACAATAGTCGCCATGCCTGCCAGCAGCGGCGCGTAAACGATATAGGAGTGGCCGACGACCCAGCCGATATCCGATGCGCAAAAGAATACGCCGCCCACCTTGCCGCCAAAAATGGTGTCCATCGAGGTTGCCAGCGCCACCGCATAACCGCCGACGTCGCGCTGGACGCCTTTCGGTTTGCCGGTAGTGCCGGAGGTGTAAAGAATGCACGAGGTTTCATTGGATTCCAGCCACACCACCGGCACTCTCGCGCCGAGATGCTGCTGGCGCAACGTGGCAAAATCCAGATCGCGCCCATCCACCCACGCCATTTTCGCCAGCCCTCTGTCCACCAGCAGAACGTGTTTCGGCTGATGCTGCGCCTGCGCAATAGCGTCATCGAGCAGCTTTTTATACGGCAGAATTTTACCGCCCCGCGCTCCGGCATCCGCCGACACAATCAGCGCCGGTCTGGCATCGTCAATGCGCGCCGCCACGCTGTGCGAGGCAAAACCGCCAAAGACCACCGAATGGATCGCGCCAATGCGCGCGCAGGCCAGCAGGGTTATCTGCGCTTCGGCAATCATCGGCATATAGACCAATACGCGATCGCCACGCTGCACGCCCAGCGACAGCAGCATAGCGGCCACAGCGTTGACTTCATCATGCAACTGGCTGAAGGTAAATGTGCGCTCTTCATCGGTCTCTGATGAGACGGCAATCAGCGCCAGCGCCTCCGGCTGCTTATCCCGCCAGCGGTCGACGGCGTTATGACATAAGTTAGTGGTGCCGCCGCAAAACCAGCGGGCAAACGGTGGACGGCTATGATCCAGCGTCTGCGTGAACGGCTGTCGCCAGTCGATACGCCGGGCCTGCTCGGCCCAGAACGCCTCCGGTTCGTTAATGGAACGCTGATAAAATTCGCTAAAAGACATCACGCTCTCCTGTTGAACTTACGCCTTGCTGCTGGCTGGCTCAGATGACATATAAATCGAGGTATTCGTTAACCGGCATCTGCTCCAGGCGGGCTCTGTCCAGGGAGACATCCAGAATGCGTTGCTGCTGGCGAGTCGGGAACTGACGCGCCAGGTTAATTTTAAATTTTTCGATAAGCTTCGGAATACCGTCGGCGCGGCGACGCGCATGACCAATCGGATACTCCACGACAACCTCGCCAAAGCGTGAGCCATCAGTAAACTCCACGGTGATCGCATTGCCGATAGCACGTTTTTCCGGGTCGTGATAGTCGGCGGTAAAAGCCGGGTCCTCATAACACACGATTTTCTCGCGCAGGGCGTCAATACGCTTGTCCTGCGCCACCTCGTCTTCATAATCCGCCGCGGTTAACCGTCCGAACAGCAGCGGCACGGCGACCATATACTGGATACAGTGATCGCGGTCCGCCGGGTTATTGAGTGGGCCTTTTTTATCGATAATGCGAAGACAGGCTTCGTGGGTGCGGATAGTCACTTTCTCGATATCCGCTGCCGTTTTGCCCGCGGCCTGCATCTGCTCATACAGCGTCATCGCCGCTTCGACGGCGGTTTGCGAGTGGAATTCTGCCGGGAAAGAAATTTTGAATAGCACGTTTTCCATCACGTAGGAGCCGTAAGGACGCTGGAAACGGAACGTTTCACCTTTGAATGAAACGTCGTAGAAGCCCCAGGTTTTGGCGGTGAGCGCCGAGGGATAGCCCATCTCGCCGGTTTTCGCCATCAGCGCCAGACGTACCGCGCGCGAAGTCGCATCTCCCGCCGCCCAGGATTTGCGCGTACCGGTATTCGGCGCATGACGATAGGTACGCAGCGACTGGCCGTCGACCCACGCCAACGATACCGCGTTGAGGATCTCATCGCGCGTCAGCCCCAGCATTTCAGCGACCACCGCAGTCGAGGCCACTTTCACCAGCAGCACATGGTCAAGCCCGACACGGTTGAAGGCGTTTTCCAGCGCGATGCAGCCCTGAATTTCATGGGCTTTGATCATCCCGCTCAATACCTGTTTCATGGTCAGCGGCGCTTTGCCGGCGGCGACGGCGTTGCGTGACAGCCAGTCAGCCGTCGCCAGAATACCGCCGAGGTTATCAGAAGGATGGCCCCACTCGGCGGCAAGCCAGGTATCGTTAAAATCGAGCCAGCGGATCATCGCGCCAATGTTAAAGGCTGCCTGTACCGGATCGAGCTGAAACTGGGTGCCCGGCACGCGTGCGCCGTTGGGCACCACCGTGCCTGGCACGATTGGCCCAAGCAATTTTTTACAGGCCGGGTATTCCAGCGCTTCCAGACCACAGCCGAGCGTGTCGAGCAGGCAGTAATGCGCGGTGTCGTACGCCACCTTTGAGGTGATGTCGTAATTCATAACGTAATCAACGATATCAACGATTTCACGGTCAAAGTCTGGGCGGATGTTCAGTTCTTGGGTAGACATAGGGTACGTTTCCTGCGTTTTATTTTTAATAAGAGTGAGTTAGCAACGATCGTCTATCGAGACAAACGGACGATCTTCCGGCCCGGTATAGTTGGCAGAGGGGCGAATAATTTTGTTGTCCTGACGCTGTTCAATAATGTGCGCCGCCCAGCCGGTAACGCGGGCGATGACAAACAGCGGGGTGAACATTTCGGTAGGGACGCCCATCATGTTGTAGGAGACCGCCGAAAACCAGTCGAGATTCGGGAACATCTTTTTGGTCTCCCACATCACCGTTTCCAGACGGTCGGCGATGTGGTACATCTTCAGCGAGCCGCCTTCTTCTGAAAGCTGTTTCGCCACCCGTTTGATCACCTGATGGCGCGGGTCGGCGATGGTGTAAACCGGATGTCCAAAGCCAATCACCACCTCTTTGTTTTCCACGCGTTTACGGATATCCGCCTCTGCCTCGTCCGGCGTTTCATAACGCTGTTGAATTTCCAGCGACACCTCATTCGCCCCGCCGTGTTTCGGGCCGCGCAGCGCGCCAATCGCGCCGATAATCGCGGAGTAAACATCCGAGCCGGTCCCGGCAATCACCCGGCTGGTAAACGTCGAGGCGTTGAACTCATGCTCGGCATACAGCACCAGCGAAATATGCATCGCCTTTTCCCAGCTTTGGGTTGGCTTTTCACCATGCAGCAGATGCAGGAAATGGCCGCCGATGGAATCATCGTCGGTTTCCGGCTGAATACGTTCGCCGTTGTGGCTGTAGTGATACCAGTAAAGAAGGATAGAGCTGAGCGAGGCCAACAGCTTATCGGCAATATCGCGCGCGCCGGAGACGGTATGTCCCTCTTTTTCCGGCAGGGTGCAGCCCAGCGCAGAAACGCCGGTACGCATCACGTCCATCGGGTGCGAGGCCGCCGGTAACGCTTCCAGAACGGTACGGACATTGGCGGGTAATCCGCGCAGCGCTTTTAACTTGCTTTTATACGCGTTCAGCTCGTCGCGGGTCGGTAATTTTCCGTGGATCAGTAAATGCGCGACTTCTTCAAATTCGCAGTGCTCCGCCAGATCGAGAATGTCGTAACCGCGATAGTGCAGATCGTTACCGCTTTTTCCCACGGTACACAGAGCGGTATTTCCGGCAGGTACGCCGGAAAGCGCGACCGATTTTTTAGGCTTAATGACATGGTTATTATTTTGCAGGATCGTGGTGTCGCTCATAGTGTCCTCGTCATTTTTTTAATGTGTAGGGTATTGAGGCGTGTAGGCCGTACCGTAGGCGGGTTAAACGTAGTGCCATCCGGCATTGGCTGATGGCGGCTTCGCCTTATCAGGCCTACAGGCTACGATTTTTTATTCCTGTACAGCGCGTCCAGCTTCTCTTCGAACTGGTAGTAATTGATGCTTTCGTACAGCTCGTTGCGGGTCTGCATGATGTCGATCACGTTCTTTTGCGTCCCTTCCTGGCGCAGCACGGTATAGACTTTTTCTGCGGCGCGGTTCATGGCGCGAAACGCCGACAACGGATAGAGCGCCATCGCCACGTGTGCGCTGCGCAACTCGTCGGTCGTAAATAGCGGCGTCGCGCCAAACTCAGTGATGTTGGCGAGGATCGGCACCTGCGCCACATCGGCGAACTGGCGGTACATCGACAGTTCGGTGATCGCCTCCGGGAACAGCATGTCAGCCCCCGCGTCCACGTAAGCCTGCGCGCGATCGAGAGCCGCCTCCAGCCCTTCCACCGCCAGCGCATCGGTACGCGCCATGATCACAAAGTTCGGATCGGTGCGCGCATCCACTGCCGCCCGAATTCTGTCTACCATCTCCTCTTTCGAGACGATCGCTTTGTTTGGACGGTGTCCACAGCGCTTAGCGCCAACCTGGTCTTCAATATGCAGCGCGGCGGCGCCCGCTTTGGCTATGGACTTTACCGTCCGCGCGACATTAAAGGCGGAGGAGCCAAAGCCAATATCCGCATCCACCAACAGCGGCAGCGGGCAAACATCCGTGATGCGCCGGATATCGGTTAACACATCATCCAGCGTAGAAATCCCCAGATCCGGCAGTCCGAGCGAGCCCGCCGCTACGCCGCCGCCAGAAAGATAGATAGCCTGATACCCGGCCCGTTGGGCCAACAGAGCATGGTTGGCATTAATAGCGCCGACAATTTGTAATGGATTCTCTTTAGCGAGCGCGGCGCGAAATGCCTGCCCCGGCGAATGTAAAGACATATCTCGTCCTCATGTTAGTAAATTGTTACTCAGAATGTATTCACCAAAGCAAAGGCTATGCCAGGCAAAGAGGCTGCGAGAAAATTAAATACAATGAGATTTAAAAACAGGTAATTACAGTTATTCCTGTTATGAATAAGCGCGATTAAGGGAAAAGAAAAACGTGTCAGCTAACGTTTCATGAAACGAATCGCTCCGTTTCATTGCAACATTTATGAAACACGTTTAAAACAAAAAATCGCCCCTTAAAGATGAACCTACTGCGATGACGACTGCTCACAGCGCTCCGCGCGATAATAGCGATAAACCGGTGATCTGGACGGTCTCCGTAACGCGTCTGTTCGAACTGTTTCGGGATATCAGCCTGGAATTCGATCATCTGGCGACCATCACGCCTATTCAACTCGGCTTTGAAAAGGCGGTGACCTACATTCGCAAAAAACTGGCGACCGAGCGCTGCGACGCGATTATCGCGGCGGGTTCGAACGGGGCCTATTTAAAAAGTCGCCTGTCAATACCGGTGATCCTCATCAAGCCCAGCGGATTCGATGTATTACAGGCGCTGGCGAAAGCGGGAAAGCTCACCTCGTCTATCGGTATCGTGACCTATCAGGAGACCATTCCGGCTTTACTTGCCTTTCAGAAAACGTTTCACCTCCGTCTTGAACAGCGAAGCTATGTCACCGAAGAGGACGCGCGCGGGCAAATTAACGAACTTAAGGCCAACGGTATTGAGGCCGTCGTCGGCGCGGGATTAATTACCGATCTGGCGGAAGAAGCGGGTATGACCGCCATCTTTATTTATTCCGCGGCGACCGTTCGTCAGGCTTTTCATGATGCGCTGGATATGACCCGTCTGACACGGCGACAGCGCGTGGATTACCCATCCGGCAAGGGATTACAAACCCGGTATGAACTGGGCGATATACGCGGCCAGTCGCCGCAAATGGAGCAGCTCCGCCAGACGATTACGCTCTATGCCCGCTCCCGTGCTGCAGTGCTGATTCAGGGGGAAACAGGGACCGGAAAAGAGCTGGCGGCGCAGGCGATTCACCAGACGTTTTTTCACCGCCAGCCTCACCGTCAGAATAAGCCATCCCCTCCCTTTGTCGCCGTCAATTGCGGCGCGATTACCGAGTCGTTGCTGGAAGCGGAACTGTTTGGTTATGAAGAGGGTGCGTTTACCGGTTCACGACGAGGAGGCCGGGCGGGGCTATTTGAAATCGCACACGGCGGCACGCTGTTTCTGGATGAAATCGGCGAAATGCCCTTGCCGTTACAAACCCGACTTTTGCGCGTACTGGAGGAAAAAGCCGTCACTCGCGTCGGCGGACACCAGCCGATCCCGGTGGATGTCCGGGTGATCAGCGCTACGCATTGCGATCTGGATCGGGAAATAATGCAAGGACGTTTTCGCCCCGATCTCTTTTATCGCCTGAGTATTCTGCGTCTGACGCTTCCTCCTTTGCGCGAGCGGCAGGCTGATATTTTGCCGCTGGCGGAAAGCTTTTTAAAACAGTCGCTGGCGGCAATGGAAATTC
Organism: Salmonella sp. SAL04214; assembly: GCF_046550615.1. Lineage (NCBI taxonomy): Bacteria > Pseudomonadati > Pseudomonadota > Gammaproteobacteria > Enterobacterales > Enterobacteriaceae > Salmonella > Salmonella sp. SAL04214. The sequence continues at coordinate 77,239 of NZ_JBGDXT010000006.1, read as the reverse complement.
CGTTTACCGAATCGATACGTCATGGATTGACACAGTGTCAGCCGCTTTTGCTGGCCTGGCGCTGGCCCGGTAATATTCGCGAACTGCGTAATATGATGGAGCGCCTGGCGCTTTTTTTAAGCGTCGATCCCGCGCCAACGCTGGACAGGCAATTTATGCGGCAGTTATTACCTGAGCTTATGGTGAACACAGCAGAGCTGACGCCTTCAACCGTGGATGCGCACACGTTACAGGATGTACTGGCGCGCTTTAAGGGCGATAAGAGCGCCGCGGCGCGTTATCTGGGGATTAGCCGCACCACTCTGTGGCGTCGTTTAAAAGCAGGAGCCAAAGACCAGTCGGGTAATTAAGACAAATGACAGCGTCCTGAATGCCTGATGGCGCTACGTTTACTGCAGGCCGTCATCCGGCAAAACGGATGCTGGTTGCCAGGAATAAAAATACCCGCCGGAAACCCTGGCGGGTATTTTTATGATGCAACGCTTTTATTTCTTTTTATAAATATCAGCCGTACCATGAATTTTATTTTCTGTCTGCCCGGACGTCAGCACCACCACATCCGCCCCTTTTTCATCCGCCTTTTTGATTAAATCTTCTCTGGCGTCCAGCGGCGACATTTCCCCGGTGGTGGAAATCGTGCCAATTTTCGTGTATTCGGAGGCGACTTTATCAAAGTCCGTTTTTTTCATGATCTCTGCGGCATAAACGTTTGTCACGACAAACGCTAATGCGCCAAGCATAACCTTGTAGCCAGTTTTCATAGCAAAACCCTCGTTTTATTATTACGCCATCATCGCTTTATCAGAACAAAAAGGCCGTTCGGACTGATTAAATAAGTAGTGTAGATTGCTGGAAAAATCCAGTCAGCCCCCGCTCTGTCGGCGTAACAACGCGGATTAAAACGCCCCTGCTTTGTGATCTCACTCGCAATCATCTGGTTTGACTATTAATAAGATGAAGGTTATTTCTTGAGGCTAAGAGAAGAGTTGCCTATGGAGCCGTTTCATGCCGTTGTGCTTACCGTCAGTCTGTTTGTGTTAACCTTTTTTAATCCCGGCGCGAATTTGTTTGTGGTGGTGCAAACCAGCCTCGCATCAGGACGCCGGGCGGGAGTCATCACCGGCCTGGGCGTCGCCACGGGAGACGCCTTTTATTCCGGGCTGGGGCTTTTCGGTCTGGCGACGCTCATTACGCAATGCGAAGCGGTATTTTCTCTTATCAAAATTGTCGGCGGGGCCTATTTATTATGGTTCGCCTGGAACAGTATTCGCCACCAGGCGACGCCGCAAATGAGCACGCTCCAGACGCCGATTGCCGCCCCGTGGACAATTTTCTTTCGCCGGGGATTAATGACCGATTTATCCAATCCGCAAACCGTACTGTTTTTTATCAGTATTTTTTCCGTAACGCTTAGCGCAGAAACGCCCACATGGGCAAGGTTAATGGCCTGGGCCGGAATTGTGCTGTCATCCGTTATCTGGCGTATTTTTCTCAGCCAGGCCTTTTCGCTCCCCGCAGTCCGCCGCGCTTATGGACGAATACAGCGCATTGCCAGCCGTGTTATCGGCGCCATTATCGGGATGTTTGCGCTCAGACTTCTCTATGAAGGCGTGACGCACCGCTAATGTTTGTCCGGTAGCCTTTGCTACCGGACGATAAGCGTTATCAAAACGCCCATGAAACGCTGCCTACAATGCTACGCTCGGCGCCAAAATAACAATAAGAGAGCGAATTACAGGCAGCGACATAGCGTTTGTCCGTCAGGTTATTTACGTTGAGCTGGGCGCTCAAGCCATTTAACCCAATGCTGGATAAATCATACCCTACCACCATATCGACCAGTGTATAGGACGGCAAGGTGTGGGTATTCAGGCGATCGCTGGTCACGCCGTTGACGTACCGGATGCCGGAGCCCAAAGTCAGCCCCTCTAACAGACCGCTTTTCACATCGTAGCTTAGCCAGGCGCTGGCCTGGTTCCGTGGAGCATAAACCGCGCGCTTACCCTGCTCTTGCGGGCTACTTTTCTTATAACGGATATCAGTATAGGTATACGCCGCCTGCAAACGGACGCTATCCGACAAATGGCTAATGGCCTCCAGTTCAACCCCTTTAGACTCAATTTCACCAATCGAGCGGTACGGATCGGTAGGTTCTTCTTTGGTCGCGATATTGGTTTGGTTAATACGATACACGGCGGCGCTAAACTGGCTGTTCCCCCCCAGCGGTTCGTATTTTACCCCCGCCTCCCACTGCTTGCCTTTCATCGGTTCCAGCACATTGCCGTTTTCGTCGGCGAAGCTGGTCGGCGTAAACGCGGTAGAATAACTGAGATAGGGGGCGACGCCATTGTCGAACAGATAAAGCAACGCGGCACGGGTGCTGACGTTGTTTTTATCGAGATCGCTGCGTGAATCATGAAGTTTGTCGATGTTAGACACGCTGACCCGATCGTAACGACCGCCCAACGTAAAGCGCCAGCGATCCCATGACATCTGATCCTGTAAATAGTATCCGGTCTGCCGCAGCTTATGTTTTTCACGGCTATACAACGTAATGTAATCCGGCTGAGCGCCATAAACGGGGTTGAAAGCGTCAATCGGCGGAAACGCGCCATAATAGCCAGTAGTATGATTACTGCGATCCTGATAATCGATCCCCACCAGCAGACGATGATTAATCGCCCCGGTATCCACGCTGCCGTCGAGCTGATTATCCAGCGCGATAGCCGACATTTTCTCCCCGGAGCCGGAATAGCCGCGATTCAGCGCCGTTTCATTCAACCAACCTGCGGCATAGACCTGATTCAACGTCACTTTGGTATGCAAATAGCGCAGTTTTTGCCGTACCGACCAGCCGTTATCGAACAGATGCTCAATGTTATAACCCACCATATTTTCACGGCGATCGTATTTGTCGTAGTCATCTTCACCTTCAAAGAAAGTGTTAGAAATTTTTCCGCCGTTATAAGGTACAACCGTGCCTTGATAAGGCAGTCCGGAGTGGCTACCGCCTTCCGGATCACGGTGCAGATAGGCCATAAGATCAAGACGCGTCCGATCGGTAATTCGCCAGGTCAGGCTCGGCATCAGCGCATAACGTTCCTCTTTCAAGGGGGTAAACTGCGAATCGGCGTAACGTGTCATGCCGCTAAGACGCGCCGCCACACGTTCATTGTCATCCAGTGGGCCGGTCACATCAAAAGCCGCCCCGCGCTGGTTGTGATTGCCGGCAAACAGCTTCACCTCTCCCCCGGCATCAAACGCCGGTTTTCGCGACGTCAGCGCGACAATGCCGCCTGGCGATGAACGTCCATACAGAACGGACGCCGGGCCGCGTACCACCTCGATATCTTCCAGAAACCAGGGGTCAACCACCAACGAACTGTGTGAATTGGTGTCGCCCATCATTTTTAACCCGTCGAGATAGACGTTATCCAGACTACCGTCCGAAAAACCACGCAATACGATGTAATCAAAGCGGTTAGAGGCGCCTATCTGATTACTGTATACGCCTGGGGTGTAGCTGACCGCCTGACGCACGCTGGTTGCGCCCTGCTCTTCAAACTGCTGGCGGGTAATAATGGATACCGACTGCGGCGTTTCAATATCTGGCGTCGCCAGCTTGGTCGCGCCACTCTGAACGGGCGAGGTGACAATGACGGTATCATTTTTTGTGGTTTCCTGGGCAAAAAGAGGAAAAGTCGCGCCGCCGATAGCTCCGCCTATCAATAGCGCCATACGCGTTGTCGCAAACATGAACATCTCCAAAGGCATCTTTATTGTAAATAAGAATTATTACCTTTTAGAGATGACGGACCACTATGCGTAACGCCAGATTGCCTATGCGCAATGATAAAACATCACCCAAAACGGCAGAAAACCGGGTTAGCGGCGGATATTACCGCTCTGGCGGGGCGCGTTACGCACAGTGGCGGGACGCCGTCAGAGACGCGTCACGCAGCTCGCCAGGCGAGCAGCCATAACGCCGACGAAATGCCGTCGCAAAGTTAGTGGCATGTTGATAGCCTGACATCCAGGCGGCCTGCTGCACGCTGTATCCCTCCATCAGATAACGACGCGCGCGCGCCAGGCGGCAATCGCGCAGATAATCAAACACGGTACACCCATAGGCATGGCGAAACTTGCACCGCAGGCTACTCGGACTCATTGCCGCCCGACGCGCCAGTTCGTTCAGCGTGTAGGCTTTTTCCGGCGTCTGCTCCAGTAAACGCCGAATGAGCTCCAGCCGCTGATATTCACCGGTGACGGGAAGCCCGCGTTTTTGCGTTGCGGGCTGACATAGATTTAGCGCATAGCCCAGCAATTGCAGCATGATGCCTTCCAGCATTAACTGGCGTGACGCCGCATGAGGTCCGGGCTGCTGCGCATAGCGTAGCCCTGAAAGCAGAAACTCCGGCACCTGCCAGACCATCGCCGAGGTTGCGCTATGTTCCCACTCGTCTGCCAGCGAGACAGGCAAACGCTCCCGCCATCCGCCGTCCGGGTACATTCCCAGCGATAAGGTGCGCAATTTGCTGTCTGCGCCGTGATGGGCGCGTATCGTCTGCTGCTCACTCAGTTGCGAGCAAAACGCCATCCCCGCGCTCAACAAAAAGGTCTGCTCATTGACAGCCAGCGCGACGTTACCTTCCAGCACCACCAGCATATACAGCGGACTGCTATGGCGAGAGGTGGTTTCATAAGGTTGTAACACGTGAACATCCGAGCGTGTAATGCAAATCCCGCCGGGAAGCGCTATCTCTTCGATATCGCCATGAAGTACGGGACTACTCTGCGTATACTGCGGTAACGCAGGGAAGCGGTAATCAATGCCATAACGCTCGCCAAACGCGATGAAGTCGCTGACGGAAAAGATCTTTTTCATCGCCGGGGCGGCGGAAGAGTGACAGGAGATCGGAGACATTATCAATACCGTTTATCTGCGTTATACCAGAGCGTTAGCCACTGTGTAACCATATCACTGCGGCCCGGGAACGACAATAAAGATGAGAATAATTATCAACCGCTATTGAGGGGAGAGATAAGACGAGCAAAGGTGATCGATAAACGCCGATCTGTCGATAAAAACGCGCTTTCGCCAGCGACGAAAGCGCGTCCGGGGGTATCAGTCAGGAGCGAAATCCTGCGGAGGTCATGAGCAGTCTGAACAACATTCCGACGCCCGCCAGCAGAAGCACGCTGGCGCACCATATCGCGACCATCCATACGACTCGCCGCGACCATTTTTTCACTTTAACCATCAGTGATATCCCTCACCATGTCGCACTTTTCCACGGAAGACGTAGTAGCTCCAGAAGGTATAAGCCAGAATAATCGGGATGATTATCAGCGCCCCAACCAGCATGAAGCTTTGACTTTGCGGCGGCGCGGCGGCGGCATACAGCGAAATATCCGGTGGAATAATATTCGGCCAAATACTGATGCCTAACCCGCTGAACCCCAGAAAAATCAGCCCTAGCGTGAGAATAAATGGACGCGCATGGGATTCTGGTTTTTTCACGCTGCGCCATAGCCAGACGCTAAAAGCCAACACCAGCACAGGCACCGGCAGGAAGTAGTATAAATTGGGCAGCGTGAACCAGCGCTCGGCGATGTCGTCGTGGGTGAGCGGCGTCCACACGCTGACGCCTCCCATCACCAGCAACAAGACGATCAACAACGGGCGCGACAGCGCGCACATCCGGCTATGCAACGGATCTTCGCTTTTCATAATCAGCCAGGTAGCGCCCAGCAGCGCGTAGGTGACGACCAGACCGACGCCGCAGAACAGGTTAAACGGCGTCAGCCAGTCAAGCTGCGAACCGCTAAAGGTTCGCCCTTCCACCTGAAAACCGCTCACCACCGCCCCCACCACAACCCCCTGGGCAAAGGTCGCCAGGATTGACCCGACGATAAAGGATTTATCCCAGAACGCGCGATGCGACTCGGTGGCTTTAAAACGGAATTCAAAAGCGACGCCGCGAAAGATAAGACCAAGCAGCATAACCACCAGCGGGATAGTCAGCGCGTCGGTGATGACGGCATAAGCCAACGGGAACGCGCCAAAAAGCCCGGCCCCGCCCAACACCAGCCAGGTTTCGTTCCCGTCCCATACCGGCGCGACCGAGTTCACCATAACATCGCGATCGTGTTTATCGCGAATAAACGGAAACAGGATACCGACGCCCAGATCGAACCCATCCATTACGATATACATCAGCGTGGCGAACACGATAATAGCAAACCAGATAACCGGAAGATCGATGGTCATTCGCGTTTCTCCTGCTCAAGCGATTCTCCCACGGCAGAGATAGGACGCGCGGGTCTGCCATCGGTTTCAGCGGTCGGTGTCTCCGCCGGCTGCGGCCCTTTCTGGATAAGGCGAATCATATAAATATAGCCAACCCCAAAGACCAGGGAATAGACCACAAAGAAGGCCAGCAAACTGATGCTCATCTGCAAGGTACTGTGCGCGGAAACCGCATCACGCGTTCGCAGCAGGCCATAGACCACCCACGGCTGGCGTCCTACTTCCGTCGTCACCCATCCGGCAAGGATGGCGATAAGCCCGGACGGCCCCATCCACAGCGCAAAGTGCATAAAGGGCCGCGAATGATACAGTCGGCGTCGGTAGCGTAGCCACAGGCTGGCCAGCCCCAGGAAGATCATCAGTACGCCCATACCCACCATCAGACGGAAAGACCAGAACACCACGGTAGAGTTGGGGCGATCCTCTTTGGGATAATCTTTTAGCGCAGGCACCTGTTTGTCCAGGCTATGCGTCAGGATCAGACTGCCCAACGCCGGGATCTCAAGCGCATAGCGGGTCCGTTCCGCCTCCATATCCGGCCAGCCTACCAGCGTAAGCGGCGTTGGCTCGCCGGGCGTATTTTCCCAGTGCCCCTCAATCGCGGCAATTTTGACCGGCTGATGCTTCAGGGTGTTAAGGCCGTGCATATCGCCAATCAATGCCTGAACGGGCGCCACCACGACCGCCATCCATAACGCCATCGAGAACATACGGCGGATAGCCGGCGTATCGTTACCTTTCAGTAAATGCCAGGCTGCGGACGCGCCGACAAACATCGCGCTACTTAAAAACGCCGCAACGGACATATGCAACAGGCGATACGGGAACGACGGGTTGAAAATCACCGCGAACCAGTCCACCGGGACCACCTGACCGTTATGAATTTCAAATCCCTGCGGGGTATGCATCCAGCTGTTAGACGCCAGAATCCAGAACGTCGACATTAACGTGCCCAGCGCCACCATACAGGTAGACAAGAAATGCAGGCCCGGCCCGACTTTGTTCCAGCCAAAAAGCATCACGCCTAAGAATCCCGCTTCCAGGAAGAATGCGGTGAGCACTTCATAGGTTAATAAAGGCCCGGTGATACTGCCGGCGAACTGGGAGAAACCGCTCCAGTTCGTTCCGAACTGGTAAGCCATGACCAGACCGGAGACCACGCCCATCCCGAAGTTGACGGCAAAAATTTTGAGCCAGAACTGATAGAGCGAGCGCCAGACAGGATTACGCGTTTTTAGCCATAAACCTTCCAGTACCACCAGGTAACTGGCTAAGCCAATCGTAATCGCGGGGAAGATAATATGAAAAGAGACGGTAAAGGCAAACTGGAGTCTCGCTAAAAAGAATGCATCAAACTCCATGTTCCCTCCCGTTTATATATAGTCACTTCGTGTAAAATATTCACTGTTCGCAACCAGGTTGAAACGAAACGGTTATTTTCCCCAAACGTATAAACGTCGGGGAATATCCAGATAAATTACGATTTTTTTTGCGGCTGGCTGTCAGGTTTATCGCCCGACTCTGGCGCTTCGGAGGGGTCGTCTTTTTCGACAGCGAAACGGTAGTATCTATTTAGCATAACATGTCTCCCTTAGTTACATTCACTTGGCAATATCTACCTGGCCGTTATAAAAATAACGGCAAAACAAAAAAACAGCGTCTTCAAGACTATTTGCAATTTCAGCAAAATACGCGTAGCTGAAAGTTAAGAATAGACGTAAAACGATAACCTTCAAGTCAACGCGGTTTACGGGACGGGGGATTAGCACAGGGAGAATGACCGCAACGCTCGCTGCGCGGCGGCCATTTTATATGGTCTATCAAAAAGATAACCGTTAAGGTTCATTCAAACCCGTTAGTTTGCCTTCCCCTCAATCAAGCCATTGATCGTAGAAAATACCGCTGGCGCGCTGGTCGCTTCCGCAAACTCGACATTGATATTTTGCCGACGCAGCATATCGAAGAATTTACGTTGCGCATCAAGAATAACCTGATCGCCTACGCGCATATTTTCTGCTTTAGTTTCAACCAGTAAATAAACACTGTCGGCGTCCTGACGCTCAATACGGTACACAAAATCCGGCGTAGTAGAGCCCCCCGTATATTTGGGGATCTGAATGGCCCGCTTAGGCAGTTTGCCAAACACAGAAACCTGTTGCGGATAATCGTATTTTAATAGCGGCAATTCTGGATCGACGCTGTCATAACGCAACGGCGGTATTTGATAGAGAGAACGGGGATCGTCTATCGCATTCTCATCCACATTTTTCCCCACAATTTCAGCGCTAATCTCCTCTCTGAACTGCCGTGCCGTGGAATCAAATACCGACGTTGAAGCCTGGAAGTCGAGAGGCAGATAATCGTGGCGCTGCGCAAAATGCGCATTAATCCGCGTCTGTAATGCGCGGGTCATATTGTCCAACGAGATCTCGCTTAAATAACGTGAATCTCCGTGCAAAACATCACGCAGCATCGCCATTAACACCGGGTGCAGGACGTTAACCGGCAGACTGGTGCGTAACGCCAGTTGCTTAAGAAAATGGCCATATTTCATGCCCGCCATAAATTCGCTGGCGGCTAATTCGCCTTCCCGCTGCGCCACTTCAAAACGGCCATTATCTTCATTCGATACCAGCCGTTGTTGCACCTGGCTTGGCTTCTGGCGTATATACAGCGCCGGATCGCGCAGCACCTCGGCGGCAATCTGTTCCAGAGAAGCGCCGCTACGCTCGAATTGCAGCATATAACGGCGGGAAAACTGCTCCCAGATACTGCTAAGTTGTTCCCAATTCTCTTTGCGTAACCTGACTCGCAGTCGGGAGGCGGGCTTATTGTCACGAATGCGATCCGCTCGCACCCGCGCCTGCGTCAGCTCAGGGTAGAACTCCAGTAGCCACGCAAAACCACTTTTGGTTTCCCCGTTAAGCGTGACGCTGGGTTTAAACTCATTACTCCGGTTGATCAGTTTTTTATCATCCAGATCTTCCAGCAAACGAAGCTCCGTAAACGCAGGATCGACTTTTTGTCGCTCGGTGACGATGAGTGTGATCATCGCCTCATCCAGTTTCTGCTCGTTAAGCTGAACTTTGCTATCGCGATTAATCTCATCAACCAGCATACTGGCAAACGCTTTTTCATCATAACCAATCAGAAACGACAGCCGGGACGGCCACTCTTCCTGATGAACGCGATGGCCGTTTTCATCTACCGGTAGCCGCAGGCCGCGCCCCACTTCCTGAATTTTGCTCGACTCGCTACCGGAAGAACGTAATTTAGCAATGACAAAAACATTCGGGTTATCCCAGCCTTCGCGAAGCGTCCATTTTGAAAACAGAAAGCGTCGCGTTTCCCAGTTGCCGTGATGGTCTGAAAAACTGAGCAACTTCTCTTTATTTTTCAGAATATCATCTACTTCAGCCTGGATCGCCTCATCGCCGCTTCCGCGGTCTTCGCCAAAGTAACCAGCGTGGACGTTTTGGTTATCCGAGTGCAGGCTGGCGAGCGTGGCCTGCAGAAACGACAGATACTCCACTTCTCGCGGCAGGGTCTTGCGCTGATAATCGTCAATCAGTTGCGTCAGTTTCTTTTTCAGCAAACGCTCAAAAGTGACTTTCAACCAGCCTTCGTCATCACGATAGCTTTTAATACTGTCAATAAAGAAAAGGCTTAAGGTCTTAATACGCGGGGCATTATTTTCTGGCTCATTGCTGCGTAAGAAATTTGCCTGCTCGGTATCAAAATGCTTATCAATGGCTTCCTGAATAATCAGTTCCTGGTAGCTCGCGCCAAAGGTTCCTGGCACCAGCGCCATCCCTGCCTCCAGCTCCAGATCGTTCGACAACATTTTACTGCCGGCATATTCGATACTGCCTTCAAATCCCGCATCGACATCGGCGAGATTTTCGCCCACGCCAACCTCGGCAATTTTGCTCCCCCGTCGGAGGATTAATTTCTTTGCCGTGACGCTGTCAACGATATAACGATTGTTGGCCTGTTCTTCGGGGAGATTCGGGTAATAAATATCAATACCTTTCACCAAACCATCGTTAAAACTGTCCACCGCGTTGAGATCAAACTGCGGTTGCCGGCGATAGTAATCTTTACGTACACATTTATTTTTACCCTTACCTTCGACAATATCCGGGAAGGTAGCGCCAAAGCGGACGATCATTTGCGGCTGAATGGCCTGAATCGCTCGATAAAATTTGTTATCTCGCGCAAAACGATGCGGTTCATCAATAATGACCACCGGTCGCGTCATTTGCAGCCCTTTAACAGGCGACGTCAGCCCGCCCAGTAGCGTTTGATCGTAATCGTCTCGCGTCATACTGGCGGAATTGAGCATTTGCGCATTGATCAGCAAAACCTGAATCGTATGGCTATCACGACGGCTGGCATCAGTAAAACTTAATAGCTGGGCCGGAAAATTTTTACGCCCCGACTTTACTTTAAAATCACCGGCGTTAATGGTGCAAAGTTCCATCCGCGTATTTTCGTAGAACTGTGAAAAATGCTGTCTGGCGTAATCGCTGGTGATAAAGTTCCGCGCGCCTTCTTTAATGGCTGGCGTCGGCACCACCAGCACAAATTTGAAGAGCCCGTAGTTCTGATGCAGTTCATACATCAACCGGGTATAGACATAGGTTTTGCCCGTCCCGGTCTCCATTTTAACGTCAATATTGGCCTTATCGTCGTAACGTTCCTTAATCAGCGGATTAGCATAGTGATTATGATCGGCCTGCGCGTGATCGATACCGGTGAAACTCGCCAGAATCGCCGCTAACGCCTGTTCCTGATGGGGAAGTTCTTCCAGTAAAATATTCATCATCATCCCCTCTTAATAACGCTTCACCAGGTTCACTTTTTGATCAAGCTGTTTTAAGCCGATTTCCAGTTCACGAATGGATTCAAGGTCGAAAGAGTAGCCGTAAATGACAATAGTCTGAACCGGAAGCTGATGCGTACCAATGTGGTTGAGAAGATCGCGGGTCTGCTCTGTTCCCCATCGTTCATCAATCAGATACAGGCGCGTATTATCAACATACCTGGCGCAATAGCCGGAAAAATCAATGGTCTGTACGTCAATATCCATTTTATAACCATCGGCGACCAGCCATGTCGTTAATAAGGTCTCTTCGCCGCTTGCGCCGCCCGGCACGCCCAATCCTCTGGCGGAAAAAGGATTGATCATGTCGGTAAATCCTGACTCGGTGAAAGCGGCCAGTTGACCGCTGGTATTGATAAAATGGCCGGTAGCAATATCGAAGCTATCCAGATCGTCCAGCGTCTGCTGTGTCGGAGTGGCAAAACGATAATGTTTAAAACCGAGGTCGCTATTGGTCGCGGGATTGTTGGCGCGGATCTTCGCCGCAACGCGTGTAATTCGCTCACGGCTGATTTCATCAATAGTGTTATAACCTGCTTTTTTCGCGATAGTGTTATTGCTTAATGCCTGATCGATAGTACACAGAATAAACGTGCGCTGCCCCCCATCTTCTTCATTCAGCGCCATCACCGCATGGGCCGTAGTGCCGGAACCGGCAAAAAAGTCCAGGACGACGCCGTCTTTATCGATAGCGAGCTTGATGATTTTCTTCAATAATGCGGTCGGTTTCGGCGTATCAAAAACGTTGTCGCCGAAGAGATCCAGAATCTCCTTTTTCCCCTCTTTATTCGACGCTACGTTATCCCAGTAATTGGTCGTTGGCTGCCCTTTACTGTGGTGCGCGTACATGACTCGCTGGGGAATACCGCCGTTATCTTTGCCAAAATAGACCAGATTATCGGCCACCAGTTTTTGGTAACTGGCTTCAGGATAAGCCCATAGTCTTTCGTGTACCGTACCATTCGGCGTGGTAATTTTATAGGTATAGCCGCCGCCGCTCAGCCCTTTTGACACCGTTAACGGCACCGGCCGCCATTTCCCTTCTGGAAACTGTTCGGTCGGTTCTTTATAGGATTTCTGAATATACTCTTTAGAAAGCGGTTCTAAACGTAAAGCGCCCTGACCGGTTTTGGCGTAAACAAGAATGTATTCCCCCTGGATGGAAACGTTATCAGAGTCGTTAGAAATCTCTTTTTTGCGCTTCCACATCACATTGGTGACAAATCCGCCTTCGCCAAAAATCTCATCCATCATTAATTTAAGATTGGCGTACTCATTATCGTCGATAGAGATAAAAATAAATCCGGTATCTTTCAGGAGCTTCCTGGCCAGGAAAAGACGCGGATACATGAAAGATAACCACGCGGAGTGCGTCGATTTACCCTGAATGGATTTTAAACGTGCCAGTTCAGTATCATTAAGACCAAACATATCCTGCAACGCCCGATCGCTATATTCAAAATGATCGGGATAGACAAACCCGTCCGACCCGGTGTTATAAGGGGGATCGATATAGATCATATCGACGGTATCGGCGTAATTATTTTGCAGATGGCGTAACACATCCAGATTATCTCCGGTCAGAAAAAGATTATGGCTGTTTTTATTTTCTGCCAGAGTATTGTGTTCCACGTCAGGAACGATAACGGTAACGGATTTTTCACCCGCCTGTTTTTTTGCGTAATCTTTGCCAATAAAATCAATCTGATAACCGCTAGTCAGCTCATCAATATTACGCGCTTTCAGCGCGCGCTCAAATTTGGCGAGATCAAATCCTCCTTTCGCGATCAGTTCGCCCTGCTCGTTATAGCGATCGGCGGTAAAAAATTCCGGTAATGCACGTTGTAACTCAGACAGAAAGGCGCTATTCGGGGCAACAGACTCGTTGTTTTTTTGGTTATCTTTCAACATGATATCTTCGCTCCGTTGATAATTTTAAGGTCCAACAATCAATTTCTTATAAAGAAAAAAGTAAGCGATGATTGTAATGGTCACGAAAGGCAGATGCCATCATTAACCTTTGTTGTTCGTTGAAAGGGCGTGAAAACGACGGGGGGAAGGCGTGCTCCCGGCGACAGTATGCGCCAGGAGCGTAGTGTTTACGTGCGATGACCGACGGCCGACTCCGGGAGGGCGTCGCTATCTGTACCGGAGATGACGACTCCCCGGGTCTCGCGACCAAATGCCACAAATACACAGATTAAAATAGCCACCGCGCCAGCCACGATCGCCATTGCCAACCCGTAATTGCCACCATGCGTTTCCGCGATACGGGCCTGTAACGTCGCATTAACCGACGCCAGTAAATTACCCAGTTGGTAAACAAACCCTGGCAGCACGGCGCGCGCATTCGCCGGAACCAGCTCGTTCAGCCAGGTCGGCACGACACCCCAGGCGCCCTGCACCATAAACTGCATCAGGAACGCGCCCAGGCCAATCGTGAATGATCCGCTGGAAAATGCCCATAGCGGGAGTACCGGAAGCGCAAGAAAGGCGGCGATCATGATCGCTTTTTTACGCCCAATACGTTCCGATAGCGTACCGTAGAAAATACCGCCGAGCATGGCGGCAATGTTATAAAAAATCGCAATGATACTGATCAGATGCGGATCAAAACCATGCTGCATCTTCAGGAAGGTAGGATAGAGATCCTGCGTGCCGTGACTGAAAAAGTTAAAGAACGCCATGACCAGCACCAGATACAGACACAACTTCCACTGCTTGCGCAGAACAGGAAGCAGCGCGGTATTCTCTTTACGCGCTCTGGCCGCCAGCCAGACGGGGGATTCCGGCACTTTAAACCAGATATAAGGCAGCAAGACAACAGGCAGGGCGCCAATCAGGAACATACCGCGCCAGCCTACCATACTGTAGAAGAGGCCAAAAATAACCGAGGCGAACAGATAGCCGCAGGGATAGCCCGCCTGAAAAATGCCCGACATCAGGCCACGCGAACGATCGGGAATGGTTTCCATCGCCAGTGATGACGCGACGCCCCATATCCCGCCCATCGCCACGCCGTACATGACCCGAAAAATCAGAAATGCCATGAAGGTGGGCGACCAGGCGGAAAGCAGTTCAAACACCGTAAAGAACAGAATATTGAGCATCAGTATCGGTCGACGTCCGTACTTTTCCGCCATTCGACCAAATAGCAGCGCGCCAATGGGACGTACCGCCAGGGTCAGCATAATCGCAATGGAAACGTCCGATACGGAAGCGTGAAACCATTCGGCGAGATCGCTAAGTACAAAGACAAGGATAAAGAAATCAAACGCATCCAGCATCCAACTGGTAAAGCTGGCAAACGCCACATGTCGTTGTGTCGTCGTCCAGTTCAGGGGGGTGTACATAGGTAGTGTCCTGCATCAAAAAATAACATCAAGCTTTGAAGCGGCGAAACGCTGGAGCGCTCCCGTCGTCAAAGCGACGTAACAAGGTAGCGTTGCGCTACTTATTTGTTATCTTTTTGTATATAGCAGGTAAAATGTTAGCAAAAATAGACAAATCATTACATATTATTAACAAAGCTTACTGGCACATGATTTGTCACATTTTTTATGGGGATTATCTCATGCAAAGGAAAGCGAAGCGTGGCTAGCGTATCGCGACCGGCCTGTCGCCAGACCGATCGCCATTGACGATTACCTCTCGCGCGGCGGGAAACCGGCCTTTTGCAGGGCGGCGGCAATCTGCTCCGCGGATAGCGACGTTTCAACGTCAACCAGACGCGTCGCCGGGTCGGTTCTCACCGTCGCATTAGCATCAAGAGTCAGAATCGTCTTTTTTACCGTACTGGCGCAGCCGCCGCAGGTCATGTCATCAATATGGAACTGCATGGTGAACTCCTTTTGTGTGGGAATTGTTGCCAGTCTGGGCCTTGCCAGTGTTGGAAGGTCAAGCGTAATCTCAGGACTTACAGACGCTTTGTCAGTCCATGACGACGAGGACGGCGCAATACCGCTCCGGTACGCGCCTCCGGCTCGCTATCGTCAGGTTGTCCAAGCGTATGCAGAATGGGGCAATCTGGCAGCGCGTCGCCGGCGCAGCAGTGAATCAGCGCTTTGAGGGTTTGCGCCATGTGCTGCATGTTCTGGATACGTCTGTCCAGTTCATCAATGTGCGTCTGCGCCAGGCGTTTGACGTCAGCGCTTTGCCGCGACTGGTTATTCCAAAGATTCAGTAAGTCGCTGATTTCAGCAACTGAAAAACCGAGGTCGCGCGCGCGGCGTATAAAATGCAATTGATTAACATCAGCCTGGGTATAGGCCCGATAGCCGGAATCCGTCCGACTTGCCGCGGGAATCAGACCAATCTGTTCATAGTAGCGAATCATTTTGGCCGAGACTTTCGATGCTTTAGCTGCTTTACCGATGTTCATGACGCTCCTCCTCAGGTCGTGGATGTGTCGGATGGGGTTGCCATCGGCGCCCGGAAACGGCGCAGCCGCAAAGCGTTGCCCAGCACGAACACGCTCGACATCGCCATCGCCCCTGCGGCGAATACCGGGGACAATAATATGCCCCAGACCGGAAATAGCGCGCCTGCCGCGACAGGAATCAGCGCCGTATTGTAAGCAAAGGCCCAGAACAGATTCTGGTGGATATTGCGGATGGTCGCTTTAGACAGCGCGATAGCATTCGGCACGCCTTGCAGGTTGCCGGACATTAGTACGACGTCGGCGGATTCCACCGCCACATCGGTGCCGGTGCCAATCGCCAGCCCCACGTCGGACTCCGCCAGCGCTGGCGCATCGTTGATGCCATCGCCGACAAACGCCACCTGCCCATACGCCGCTTTCAGGCGCCGTATCGCCTCGACTTTCCCTTCTGGCAATACCTCGGCGACCACGTCATCAATCCCTAACTGTCTGGCGATAGCCTGTGCCGTGCGGGCATTATCGCCAGTGATCATGGCGACCTTAATGCCGAGCTGATGTAAAGCGTTAATTGCGGCGGGCGTACTGGGTTTGATCGGATCGGCCACGGCGATAATCGCCGCCAGTTGACCGTCAATAGCCGCATAGAGCGGCGATTTCCCTTCCTGCCCTAACCGTTCGGCGGTGGTGGCGAAGCCGCTAATATCCACGCCAATTTCGCGCATATAGCGATCGGCCCCCACGTCAACACGCGTACCGTCAACGGTAGCGTATACGCCCATCCCGGTCACCGATTCGAAGCCGCTCATGCCTGGTAGCGCGATCCCTTCCTCTTCTGCCGACACGACAATCGCACGGGCAATCGGATGCTCTGAACGCGATTCTACCGCCGCGACTTTCGCCAGCACCTCACGGCGCTCAAAGCCGCTGGCCACGTCGAGATCGGTCAGTACCGGGCGGCCTTCGGTAAGCGTCCCGGTTTTGTCTACGGCCACCACCTTAGCGTCTTTGAGTAGCTGTAACGCCTCCCCCTTACGGAACAGCACGCCCATTTCCGCCCCACGACCGGTTCCCACCATAATGGAGGTCGGCGTCGCCAGGCCCATCGCGCAAGGACAGGCGATAATCAGCACCGCAACGCCATTGATCAGAGCGAAAGTCAGCGCTGGCGACGGCCCAAACGCCAGCCATACCACAAAGGTCAGCGCAGCAATAAGCATTACCATCGGGACAAACCACAGCGTCACTTTATCCACGACGGCCTGAATCGGCAGTTTTGAACCCTGCGCCTGTTCCACCAGACGAATGATTTGCGCCAGCATGGTCTGTCCGCCGACGGCGGTCGCCCGCAGCGTGAGCGCGCCTTTTTGGTTTACGGTACCGCCCACCACCGCGCTTCCTGCGGATTTCTCTACCGGTATCGGTTCGCCGGTAATCATCGACTCGTCAACGAAGCTGCGGCCTTCGGTCACTTCGCCGTCAACCGGGATCCGCTCGCCTGGCCGAACCTCCACACAGTCGCCCAGCACAACCTCGTCGACAGGGATATCCACGATGCGGCCCTCGCGTAACACATGCGCGACCCGCGCCTGTAGCCCCACCAGACGTTTAATCGCTTCGGAAGTCCGCCCCTTCGCCCTTGCCTCCAGAAAGCGCCCCAGCAGAATAAGCGCGACAATCACTGCGGCGGCCTCGTAATAGACGTTTACCGTCCCTTCAGGCAACAGGTCGGGCGTAAAGGTCGCCACCAGCGAGTAGCCGAATGCCGCTGCGGTTCCCACGGCGACCAGCGAGTTCATGTCCGGCGCCAGACGCGCCAGCGCCGGGAACCCTTTAAGGTAAAAACGGCGACCGGGGAGCGTCAGCACCAACAGGGTCAGTGCAAATTGCCAGTACCAGCTTTGTTGCAGGCCAATCGTTTTTATCACCCACTCGTGCATACCAGGAATAAGGTGCGAGCCCATTTCAAGCACAAAAACGGGGAGCGCCAGCACGCTGGCGAGAATCAGATCGCGCTTCAGCCTGACGCGCTCGGCCTCTTTTTTCTCTTCAGAGTCGTCTTCGCCCTGCCCCGCCGTCTCTACCGGTCGCGCCTCATACCCCGTTTTTTCAATCGCCGCGATCACCGCCTCCGCCGACGCCGTCCCGCGGACGGTGGCGCGCTCCGTCGCCAGATTCACCGTAGCGTCCGTTACGCCAGGCACAGCCTTAATACCTTTTTCAACGCGAGCGACGCACGACGCGCAGGTCATACCTTCAATAAGTAAGCTTATCGTGTCGTGACGATTTTCTGACTGACTCATGACGACTTCCCCATCCTGACTATTCGGTATCAGAAAGCCTAAAGCTTGCCATTGTGGGAAGGTCAAGCGTATTCAGGCTGCACGGTTCGGCGAGAATGTGAGATGGCTCATAAAAGAGGATGATGCGAGACATTTACGCCACGATGCCGACCCACGCCCCGAAAAAACCCGCCAGGAACGCTTGACCTTTCCTTCGTTGTAACGCCTAGCCTTTGCCAAAAATTCTGCGGCAGCGTTGCGGAATGGCCGACACGCTGCGGTAAAGAGGGAAACGACATGCGTAGAACATTCAAAATTATGTTGATAGCTGGCGTCATCGCCGCCATCGGGGGCGTGATTTACATGGCCGGCGAAGCACTATGGGATAAAGACAACGCCGTCGGCCCCCCGGCCAGCGCGCCGCCTCCACCGTCGGTACCGGTTGCTAAAGCCCTTAGCCGCACACTCGCGCCTACGGCGGAATTCACCGGTTTTCTGGCCGCGCCGGAGACCGTGGAGCTGCGTTCGCGCGTGGGAGGAACCCTTGACGCCGTCAGCGTTCCGGAAGGACGTCTGGTAAGCCGCGGACAACTGCTGTTCCAGATCGATCCGCGCCCGTTCGAGGTCGCCCTCGACACCGCCGTCGCGCAATTACGTCAGGCTGAAGTACTGGCCCGCCAGGCGCAGGCGGATTTCGATCGCATTCAACGACTGGTCGCCAGCGGCGCCGTATCACGTAAAAACGCTGACGATGTCACCGCCACGCGTAATGCGCGACAGGCGCAGATGCAATCGGCCAAAGCCGCCGTCGCCGCAGCGCGCCTTGAACTCTCCTGGACCCGTATTACCGCGCCCATTGCAGGACGCGTTGACCGCATACTGGTGACCCGGGGCAATCTGGTCAGCGGCGGCGTAGCGGGTAACGCCACGCTTCTGACGACTATCGTGTCTCACAATCCCATGTATGTGTATTTCGATATTGACGAAGCCACCTGGCTGAAGGCGTTACGGCATACCCGCTCCGACAAAAATCCACCGGTAGTCAACATGGGGTTAACCACCGATAACGGGCTGCCTTATCAGGGCGTACTCGACTTTATGGGCAATCAGATGAACCGCAGCACCGGCACTATCCGGGCGCGCGCCGTGATTCCTGACCCCGACGGAATGCTTTCTCCCGGCCTGTTTGCCCGAATCAGTTTGCCCATCGGCGAGCCGCGGGAAACCGTGCTAATTGACGATCTGGCGGTGAGCGCCGATCAGGGCAAAAACTATGTGCTGATCGTCGGCAAGGAGAATCAGGTGGAGTATCGTCCGGTTGAGTTGGGACAAATGGTCGATGGACTCCGCGTCGTTACACAGGGAGTACAGCCGGGAGAAAAAATCATCCTCAAGGGGCTGGTGCGTCCTGGCATGACCGTTGCGCCGCGTCTGGTGCCGATGCGGCAGAATGTGACCGATAAACAGACCGCGACATTGACTAAAGCGGACGGCGACAGCGCGTCGAAGGCGGTGCGCCAATGAAATTCACCCACTTTTTCATTGCACGCCCCATCTTCGCCATCGTCCTGTCGCTGTTAATGCTGCTGGCTGGCGCTATCGCCTTTTTAAAACTGCCGCTGAGTGAATATCCGGCCGTTACGCCGCCCACGGTACAGGTTAGCGCCAGCTACCCCGGCGCTAACCCGCAAGTGATTGCCGATACGGTAGCCGCGCCGCTGGAACAGGTGATCAACGGCGTTGACGGCATGTTGTATATGAATACCCAGATGGCCATTGATGGTCGCATGGTTATCTCTATCGCCTTCGAACAGGGAACCGATCCTGATATGGCGCAAATTCAGGTGCAAAACCGGGTATCCCGCGCGCTGCCCCGCCTGCCCGAAGAAGTCCAGCGAATTGGCGTTGTAACGGAGAAAACGTCCCCCGATATGTTGATGGTGGTCCATCTTGTCTCGCCGCAAAAACGCTATGACTCGCTTTACCTGTCTAACTTCGCCATCCGGCAGGTTCGCGACGAGCTGGCCCGTTTACCCGGCGTCGGCGATGTTCTCGTCTGGGGCGCGGGCGAGTACGCCATGCGCGTCTGGCTGGACCCGGCGAAAATCGCCAACCGCGGTCTTACCGCCAGTGATATCGTTACGGCGTTGCGGGAACAAAACGTACAGGTCGCCGCCGGTTCCGTCGGGCAACAGCCGGAGGCCTCCGCCGCTTTTCAGATGACGGTAAACACGCTGGGCCGCCTGACCAGCGAAGAACAGTTCGGCGAGATTGTGGTAAAAATCGGCGCTGACGGCGAGGTGACGCGTCTGCGTGATGTTGCCCGCGTCACGCTGGGCGCAGATGCCTATACGCTGCGCAGTTTACTGAATGGCGAAGCGGCGCCAGCGTTACAGATTATTCAAAGTCCAGGCGCCAATGCGATTGACGTTTCTAACGCGATTCGCGGCAAAATGGATGAGTTACAGCAAAACTTCCCGCAGGATATCGAATACCGGATTGCCTATGATCCTACGGTCTTCGTGCGCGCATCGCTGCAATCGGTGGCGATTACGTTGCTGGAAGCCCTCGTGCTGGTCGTCCTTGTCGTGGTGCTGTTCCTGCAAACCTGGCGGGCGTCCATTATTCCTCTGGTGGCGGTTCCCGTTTCGCTGGTCGGCACCTTTGCCTTGATGCACCTGTTTGGCTTTTCGCTGAATACGCTTTCGCTGTTTGGTTTGGTCCTGTCGATAGGTATCGTTGTCGATGACGCCATCGTTGTGGTCGAAAACGTGGAACGGCATATCTCGCAGGGCAAAAGTCCCGGAGAGGCGGCAAAGAAGGCGATGGATGAAGTCACTGGTCCCATTCTTTCTATTACCTCGGTGCTAACGGCGGTCTTTATCCCTTCCGCATTCCTGGCGGGCCTGCAGGGTGAGTTTTATCGTCAGTTCGCGTTGACCATCGCTATTTCGACCATCCTTTCGGCCATTAACTCGCTGACGCTCTCCCCTGCGCTGGCCGCCATTTTGCTAAGACCGCACCACGATACTGCGAAGGCTGACTGGCTAACGCGGTTGATGGGCACGGTCACTGGCGGTTTTTTCCATCGCTTTAACCGTTTCTTCGACAGCGCGTCGAACCGCTATGTTAGCGCCGTCCGTCGGGCCGTGCGCGGCAGCGTCATTGTGATGGTGCTCTATGCTGGCTTTGTGGGGCTGACCTGGCTTGGCTTCCATCAGGTGCCGAACGGGTTTGTGCCTGCGCAGGATAAATACTATCTCGTCGGCATCGCCCAGCTCCCAAGCGGCGCATCGTTGGATCGCACAGAGGCGGTCGTAAAACAGATGTCCGCTATCGCGCTGGCGGAACCCGGCGTTGAAAGCGTCGTCGTCTTCCCCGGTCTGTCGGTTAACGGCCCGGTAAATGTGCCAAATTCGGCGCTGATGTTCGCCATGCTGAAACCCTTTGACGAGCGTGAAGATCCTTCGCTTTCCGCTAACGCTATCGCCGGAAAGCTAATGCACAAATTTAGCCACATTCCCGACGGGTTTATTGGCATCTTCCCGCCGCCGCCGGTTCCAGGGCTTGGCGCGACGGGCGGCTTTAAATTGCAGATTGAAGATCGTGCGGAACTGGGATTTGAAGCGATGACAAAGGTGCAAAGCGAGATTATGTCTAAGGCGATGCAGACGCCCGAACTGGCCAATATGCTGGCCAGTTTCCAGACGAATGCCCCGCAATTACAGGTGGATATCGACCGGGTAAAGGCGAAATCAATGGGGGTATCGCTCACCGACATCTTTGAAACGTTGCAAATTAACCTCGGCTCGCTTTACGTCAACGATTTCAACCGATTTGGCCGCACCTGGCGGGTGATGGCGCAGGCCGATGCGCCATTCCGTATGCAACAAGAGGATATCGGCCTGCTTAAAGTCCGCAATGCGAAGGGCGAGATGATCCCGCTTAGCGCTTTCGTCACGATTATGCGCCAGTCGGGGCCGGACAGAATCATCCATTACAACGGCTTCCCCTCGGTAGATATTAGCGGTGGACCGGCTCCGGGTTTCTCCTCCGGACAGGCGACGGACGCGATTGAAAAGATCGTGCGTGAAACGTTACCGGAAGGGATGGTCTTCGAATGGACCGATCTGGTTTATCAGGAAAAACAGGCCGGCAACTCCGCGCTTGCTATTTTTGCGCTGGCGGTGCTGTTGGCCTTCCTGATCCTGGCGGCGCAGTACAACAGTTGGTCGCTGCCCTTCGCCGTCCTGCTTATTGCGCCTATGTCATTACTCTCAGCCATTGTCGGCGTGTGGGTATCTGGCGGAGATAACAATATCTTTACGCAGATTGGTTTCGTGGTGCTGGTCGGCCTGGCGGCCAAGAACGCCATTTTGATTGTCGAGTTTGCCCGCGCCAAAGAACACGACGGCGCAGACCCGCTGACCGCCGTACTGGAAGCATCCCGCCTGCGTCTGCGTCCTATCCTGATGACCTCATTCGCCTTTATCGCAGGTGTAGTACCGCTGGTACTCGCGACGGGTGCCGGCGCTGAAATGCGACATGCGATGGGCATCGCCGTGTTTGCCGGCATGTTGGGCGTCACGCTCTTCGGCCTGTTATTGACGCCTGTATTTTACGTGGTGGTTCGCAGGATGGCATTAAAGCGTGAGAACCGCGTTGATTCACATGATCAGCAAGCATAATGATGGGAATGGCATAATGAAGATCACTTTTACAGGCTATCGGCAGACCGCCACGCTGGCGACGCTTGCTTTCGTCACCACGCTTGCTGGCTGTACGATGGCGCCGAAGCACGAACGCCCCGCATCGCCGACTGCGATGGTCTATCCCTACGCAACGTCAACCGTTTCTGGCGCGCCGGATGCCGCTGACATTGGCTGGCGTGATTTCTTCCACGATCCGCTTCTACAGGAACTGATCGCGATCGCGTTACGCAATAATCGGGATTTACGCAAGGCAGGGCTCAATGTTGAAGCCGCCCGGGCGTTATACCGTATTCAGCGCGCGGAGATGCTGCCGACGCTCGGCATCGCCACCGCCATGGACGCCGGTCGCACTCCCGCCGATCTCAGCGTCACGGACGAGCCTGAGATTAACCGACGCTACGAGATGGCTGGGGCGACGACGGCCTGGGAACTGGATCTCTGGGGGCGAGTGCGAAGCCTTAGCGACCAGGCATTAGCCGCCTATATGGCGCTTGATGAGACGTACATTGCGGCGCGAATGAGCCTGGTTTCCGAAGTCGCCAGCGCCTGGCTGACGCTACGGGCTGACCGGGAGCTGCTGCGCTTAACCGAAAATACGCTGGCCGCGCAAAAAAGTTCATACACATTGACAACCCAGCTTGCCCGGACAGGCAACGCCACACAGCTCGATCTGCGTATGGCGGAGATCGCGCTGCGTTCTGCGGAAATCAATCGCGCGGCGTATACGCGACAGTTGGCGCGGGATCGTAACGCGCTGGAATTGCTGTTGGGCCAGCCGCTCACGCCTGAACTGTCGCGTCGACTAAACGAGGCAGTCACGCTAACGGAAGGCGCGATCCCGACCACATTGCCAGGCGGATTACCGTCAGATCTGCTGGTACGCCGCCCGGATATTCGCGCCGCCGAGTACAGGCTGCGTGGCGCAAACGCCCGGATAGGCGCAGCGCGCGCCGCCTTCTTCCCGACCATCAGCCTGACAGGCGCGGCGGGAACGGCCAGCGCGTCTCTTAGCGGACTCTTTGAACCGGGATCGGGAAGCTGGCGCTTTCTACCGCAAATCACCTTGCCTCTCTTTCACGGCGGCGCATTACGCGCTGACCTGGATAGGGCGCATGTCCAAAAACAGATTGAAATCGCCAGGTATGAAAACGTTATTCAGCAAGCCTTTCGCGACGTGGCGGATGGTCTGGCGGGACAGCGTACGCTGAATGACCAGGTGCAATCAGAACAACGCGCGGTTGAAGCCAGTCAAATCGCCTATGAGCTGGCCGGACTCCGTTTTCAGGAAGGCGTCGATGACTACCTTACGCTGCTTGATACCCATCGTATGCTTTATGGCGCGCAACAGCGCCTGGTACGCACACGGCTCATGCAACAGCTAAATATCATTAATCTGTATAAAGCATTAGGCGGCGGTTGGCGGGAATACAGCGAGAAAAAGCAAGGTTAGCCCAAATAGCGCGCGCGTCGCCAGTGCGGCGCGCGCGCTAAACAGGCATATATTGCCTGCAAAATAAGGTTAACGAGGGCAACGATAAACGTTCCCGCTTAACGTGACATTGGTTTGTTTGCTTGAGCCCGAACCGTGCCATGAACTTCCTGTCTGGCCTGCACGCTGGGTTAACAGGACTACCGTATTGCCGCCCATTTTATAAGCTTTGTTTTTCAGATCGTTACGGGCACCCGTTTCCAGGTTACTGTTGGAAGTCCAGCCACCGGTAAAGAAATTCCCCTGGCTGCCCGTGATATCCCCTAAGTAGCTGCATTCCTTACCTGGCTCGCTGGTCATCACCCGTACCTGTTCAGCGCCATAATTCAACGAATTAGCGCTACATGCGGTTAAAGCCAAGCCGACGAAACATACTAAGATCTTTTTCATACTAATACCTGGTCTATTAATCATTAAATAATAACGCGTTCTTGCTTCTGAACGCCGTCAAGGAACTATATTTAAGATGTAACGAATGTCTTTCATTTGCTGAAGAAAAGTCTCTGTCATGATGCTATCATGTATGCTTGAGGCTATTTCTTGTTCAGTTTTTTCAATATGCTCTCTGAGTCTTATTTTTGTTTTTTCGTCAAGCGCCGAGATAAGTATCTTAATGGCAAGCAGCATAGTAGGATTGATGCTTTCACACTCTCTCATCGTTAACTTTTTCATCTTGTTTGCTTCAAGCCTGATCGGCGTTTTTGTCTACACGGCAAATTTTAGATGCGAAGATATGGCGACTTCTTTGGTAAATAAATAGCAAATGGAAAAAGCGTTTGAAGCCATATTTACGACAGATACGCAATCTATGAATGTACAAAGTCTTACGACTCATGCCATAGCTACTGGCGATCTGACTCATCGACTTTTTATATAAAAAGTGCCATAACAACTCCTCCTCCTTTTTTGTCAACGGCGCAAGTTCACCGACCGCTACATCGTTTGCACAAGCGTATTTAATGAAATGTTCAATAAAAACAGGCTTTGCCAAATCGGGATCGATATCAGGATCTCTATCGCAGCCATGTGGATAAAGTTTTCCAATATCTCTGCGCGTGAGCCAGATTCGACGAGCATGTGGATAATGCTGCATGAGCGCCTTAAAACCTTTCCAGACCCCCTGAATCAAAACTCGTCCATCAATAATAATTATGATATCTTCGCTAGCTGATATCTGACACGAATTATATTCTCCATTGAGTGGGAACATAAAGCACTTCCCATCCTCAAAGAGTGAAGCGATGCCTAAATAAGTATAATAATCATCCGTTAAAACTATACCTATCGTTTTTAACGGAAGTTGTTCCGATAGTGAATTTATCATAATTTCATCAATAGAATAACGCTACGGTGAGTGTTTTATCTTCCTCTTAAGATTACCTGAGCGCTCATAACCATCCCTATTCTGTAGCAGCGCCATATTATTTTTAATTCCTTGCCATAAACGTAACGCTTATACTTTTAATGTCAGAAGCGATAACCTACGCTGACACCAAATGTATTGGTATCCACAGCGAAGAAACGACTGGCTTCCCATGATGCATCGATAGATATACTCTTAACTGGATTAAATATTACGCCAGCGCCGTAGGCAAAGGAGTCTTCTTTTGAGTGTTTATTAAATTTCATCGTCGCTATACCCGCATTGCCGTACAGGCTCACATAGTCATTAAAACGATATGTTGGTCCAAACATCAAAGAACCATAGTCCACAGAATCGGAACCATTTTTATGCAATTTCCCCTCTTTCCAGGTGTAGTTCTCCATTTCATTGCGCGTCGCGGTGAATGAGCCTAACATCCCCCAGGTCTCATTAAACTCGTAACGATATTTAAAATTAAAGCCTCGCAGATCTTTGCTATCGCTATTTTTCAATGAACTGAGATGAGTTTGTGCATAACCAAACGATACGGTGTGCTGATCGTTAGCCAAAGCTAAAGGTGACGCTAATAATAAACCTAAAAAAACAAGGAACGAAGACCGTCTTTTCATTAAAACCACTCCATTTTTGATATATAATTAAGGCGGTACCGGAACTTATGGCACACAAATAGCATTTAGATTAAGAGCACCTAATGCGCTTATTACCAGTCATGCCAACTGCGGAGGTAATATAACCTGATATATTCGATAATGGATATGAAATCAGTCTTACAGAGTTCTTACTTTTTTATTAATAGCGGATTCATAGTTGCTTCAGACCCGATCCTGGCATCGCATCCATCAGGCGGACTGCGAGAGGTTATCAGCGAGTATCAGTTACCTCCCTGAAGAGTAAAAAATTCATAACTCATTGTTTTACATGTATTTTAATTGATTATTGAGTTAACCTTTACCCTTGCGGAGGGCAATTTCGCAACTCGCTTTCTGACACATTCAGACAACATTCAGATCTACTGCGCGGTACAAACGTTATAAAGCTGCCGATTAAGAGAATAGAAAAAGGTTTTCTCACCCACTTTAGATATTCGAATCTCATTAGCCGCTTCCGGATGCAGAACCCGTAAATATGATAACAGATCGCCAGCTGTGTCCGTGGCAAAGACTTTTACCTGGGATACTTCGAACGTATAAACACCAGGCGCTGTTCGATGTAAATTTTTCATATATACGTCCCGGTATAATATTTTTACACCGTTATCTTTTGTTTTTATTTCATATTGAAGCGTAATTCTCTTCATCTTAAAATCAAGAACAAGACTGCCATCGGCATGGATATCTTTAGGCTGTATCGTCGTTACTGTTCTTGTCGTACATAAAAATTCATTAGTATTAATAGAACTATGGTTACTGTTTCGTACCCAAACTACCATCAGTACGACTGAAACAGCCAGCATACCAAGCGTCGCCACGCTTAATAACGTTCTTTTATGGAAATGCATTTCGGCTCCGCTATATCAAGTTGGTTAAGACACTGGACAAAAATATTTGTATTAGGAACGCGAATGTAATAAATGATTTTTCCGTTTTGTTTATGTATTTCATTACTCATCTCAGAGTACGCTTCAACGATATCCGTCAGATGGGTTTTATCATGCCCGACACTATAAAAAGTGTATCCATCATACGAACCCTGAAGGGTAAAGTAATCAATATTTTCACCCTTAACTTTATACATCATAAAAAACATCAGAAGCGCGGCCAGGCAAAAGTAGAGCCAATCTTTTTTATTCACAGCGCCCGGTATTGGGGTAATAATAGTGTCATCGTGCCGCACTTCAACCGTCGATAATTCTGTTTCAGCAACAGCAGGCAACGGCATATTTTGCGCCTCATCACTCAACGGTTCAATGGAAACTGAGAGTAAAACACCCACGCGAGGGCGAGTCACAACAGATGCCCCCTTAAGACCAATTTTATCAAATGATCCTCGTAGCTGGTTAATCAGTTTATAATAACTGGCATCAGAGACCACGACACCTTTGCGACCCCAGACATAGTTAATTAAATCATCTTTTTTAAAAAGGCCTTCATGAAAAGCGATAAGCAAACTGCGTTCCGATTCAGATATCGTTATCGACTCTCCGGCGCAGGAAAGCGTCATTCGTTCACAATCAAGAATAACTCTTTTGTCAATCAGATAATTGTTCTGACTCATAAAAATATCCGCCCCAGTGCTATCACGTTTCTTCACGGCATAAACATATTACCAGGATATATCGCGCTATTGAATTTTTTTCCGTAGCGAGCTCCTGTATTATTCAGCCACCAGGCCACTCGCAGATTCGTTTTCCCCCTTGAGCAGACCATTTTGCCTCTGGGCTGACTTGCCAAGCCAGCTCATAAAGTCATTAGCCTCCATCGGCCTGGCATAAAGAAATCCCTGAACGAATCCTACCCCGTGGCTTAAGATGTAACGCAATTGGTGCTGGGTACTGACCCCTTCGGCAACCACATTGAGCCCCAGTCGCTGACTCAGCGTAATGATAGTATCCAGGACAGGAACATCATCGCTGCTGGTATCAATGGTATCGATAAACGTTCTGTCTATTTTAAGAGAGTCTACAGGTAATTGCTGGAGATAGGAGAGTGAGCAATAGCCGGTCCCAAAATCATCAATCGCTATTAACACGCCTTTTTCACGGAGCGTTGAAAGTTTTTCTGCGACCTGTGAAGGTTCTACAATCAGGCTACGCTCGGTGAGCTCCAACATAAGCGTTATCGTTCCCAAACGAGTCCTGAGCGCCTCTATATCTTGTATAAAACCGTCATCCATAAGATGCGCAGGCGATATATTTACGCTGATATAGAAATCATCCGGTACAGTCCAGTTTATCACGTCATGAGCAATCAGTTCGAACAGATGACGAGAGAGTGGAATAATCATGCCTTCATTTTCTGCGGCGGTAATAAAAATATCCGGGGTTATAAAACGGCCATCCGGTTGCGGCCAGCGCATTAGCGCCTCCACGCCGCCGCAACTACCGTGTTTAACATTAAAAACAGGCTGATAATGTACCGTAAACTCATTGTGCGTTATTCCCCTGGCAATCTCCCGGGCCAGAGATAAACGTTTTAAATACCAGCGCCTGTAGAACAACATCATCCCTACAGAAAGACACAATGACAGCGGAACAAAAATAAAAAGGTTTTGTAACCAGTATGCCGATAACGTTGAGAAGGGGGTTCGCACCATCAGCTGGATAGTGTGATCGGTTGAGGTGAAGCGCTGCGTTAAAAACGCCTTACCGCGCAACGTCGCAGCGCTTGTAATCGCCTCCCCTGTGCCGAATGTCAGGCTAAAGGCTGATGCTCTCTCTGCAGCCAATATCTCCATGAGCTCCTGGACATACTGCGAATCCACGATGACGAAAGCCGCTTTATTCGCTGCTACTTTTTTCACATAAACCACAACAAGGCGATCGGGTCCTTCGGCCATACTACCGATAGATCGCAACCACCGTTCCGGATAAGAAGCAGGTAAAGAAAGCCCTGCCAGCCGGGAAAAATGATAGCGTTCGGTTCCTGTGACAAAGGAACAAGTGATATCACCATTTTCCAGAAACCCAATGTCACGGACATAAGGAGTGAAGGCCCGCGTTCTGGACAGTTCTTTCAGCGTGTCAGTGCAGGAACTCTCAGCCAGTCTGGCGGCTTTTCCGGCGACTTGCCAGGAGGCGGCGGATATATCCGCGCTAAACCGCAGCAGCGTATTGGCGCTGACGGCGATATCTCGTTTTAGCTGGAAGATACCCGCGAGTAACCCCACCAATATCATTACGATCAGTGGAACGGCAATAAACAACATCAGAAATAACTTTCTTACTTTCAAATCATTGCCCTCTTACCGGCCTTCCTTTTGCCACGGTACGCTTTTATAGGATAACTAAAGTAACATTAATATAGAAAAGCAATATTGAGAGATAGGTTATACGTTCTTAATGATAGCAAGATGGCACTCCCTGTGCCGAAAATAGACAAGAAAATATCAATACCCAACAGGCGCAGGATACTATCGTTAAAATAAGCGATAGCAGATATCTAAATTCAATATGTTAGCCAGATGCCAGGTTCGCTGCCTGATGAGGCATAACCATCACGGAACGAATTCCCATCAATACAGGGATTATTGGCTACAACTCAACGTTACTACTGGTGGTACACACATTATACAAATGCCGATTAAGCGAAAACATGTAGGTATTTTTCCCAATTTTGACCATCTTTAACTCATTAATCGTACCAGGCTGTAACAGTCTCAACCAGGAAAACAAATCGCCAGCAGTATCAGACTCAAAAGTCTTAACTGAATTGACTTTAAAAGTAAATGTTTTCATACCCGTTCTGCGCAGTTTGCTGATGCAGATATCACGAAAAAAAAGCCGTTTCTCTTTCGTATCGGTAGTAACATCGTAGTGTAGGGTAATCCTGCCGGATTTAAGATCCAGCACAAGTCCACCATCCATGTACAATTTTCGTGGCGCAATATACGCTTCTGATTTTGTCGTGCATATAAGATTATTGGTTCTATAAGAGTCACGATTTACCCACTCAAGCGCTATTACCGATCCGATTGCGACAATGGCGATAAATATTACAAATATAATCAGTAACGTTCTTTTACTGTAATACATTTTGGCACCGCCATTTCAACAGGATTTAAGCATTGCAGAAAAATATTCATGTTAGGCTCCCTGATATAATAAAGATGGCGTCCATTTTGCCGGTAAATTTTAATTTTTAGAGAGTTAAAAGCAAAAACTACTTCACTTAATGTGACCTTATCCTCTTTTGTTTTATAGATTGCATAATCGTTATATTCGCCAAGATATGTAAAAAAACTATCAGAGCTGTTACGAACAGGCGCTTTATATATAGTAAATACACCATAGAGCAATGCCAGAAGAATGGCTCCTGTTAATACCACAAATACGCTGTGACGTTTAATTTTGTAAAATATGTTCTCCCGAGTCGGGGTGCCCTTAACGTTTTCATCACTCACCTTTAGGGAGGTGATTTTTTTTATAGGTTCAATGGCAACAGACAGCGACACCCCCACCCGAGGGCGAGTTACGATATCAGATGGCTGTAGACCGATGCTACTAAAATCATTTCTCATTTGATTAATGAGTTTATAGTAACTTGATTCTGAGACGCAGCCTCCACGATTTTCCCAAACAAAATGAATAATATCTTCTTTTTTGTAAAGACCATGCCAAAAAGCAAGAAGCAGATGGGTCTCAGCTTCTGATATTCTGATTATCTCATTACCATGCGATAAGGTCATCTTCGTACTATCAAATACAACACGCTTATCAAGTAAAAATATGCTTTCATTCATGACAATCCTAAAGGTAACTGCATCCATCATTCAGACGACATATTATCATGCTCAAAAAAGAATTCAGCCCCCTAATTAACCTGAGTTTAACTTATAAGTCTCACTTATAGTAAACAATAATTGACACAAGTATTACCCGCACATTACAAATCAAACAGTTATAGGTAAATCTGAACACTTTTCTTTACCTTAACGCAAACTCAGGAAACTTCTGAAAGGCCAAAAGTAAGAAAAAAGTAAGACTAATTATACTGTTTCAGAAGCACATTTCAGAAAATTTACCTTAATCTCACCATCGTATTATCCATCGGGAGGTTTAACTGATACGGATTTTACATAGCAAAAATGTGCAGGTTTGTATTGCAACATAGTCTATCTATTCAGACGCGGAGAGAATTGTTATCGGATTACACTCAATCAAATGATAACACTATCAGTTGTACCAATGAGATGTATGGACGAAAGCGCTTATCGCTCTATTTCATGATAAGAGAAATAAGTCTGTTTGTTTTATATCGCATTATCAATAGTCAGGAGGGTATAGCTCACATCCAAAAATAGAGTTAATGATCGTTATTTTTACCACTCCTCCATAAGCACGAAACATTCGGGCGAATTGCACTCGTCCTGAAAAAGTAAAGATTAATACAGGAACATTATCATATGTCTATGAAAAAATATTTAGCAATGATCACAGGCTCGCTTCTTGTCTCCAGCAGCGCGATGGCTGTTTCTGATAACACCATCACCTTTCAAGGGGAAGTCTCTGATGAAACATGCTCGGTCGTGATTAATGGTAATCAGGCTAAACCCGTCGTGTTATTGCCAACAGTAAGTACTAAAGATTTATCAGAACAAGGGAAAACTGCGGGGCCAATAACGTTTGATATTGGGCTGTCCGGGTGTACCGGCTCTAAGGACAAAACAACAAAAATTTCCACTGTCTTTGTCGGTAATCAGGTCACCAGTAACGGTAACCTGGGTAATACTGGCAGCGCGAAAAATGTTGAAGTCCAATTACTCGACACTTCAGGGGAGCCAATCAATCTGACCGGCGGCTTTACTGGCGACGGCGACCTACAGCTGGAACCAAATGCTTCTGAAGCGAGCGCGACTTATACCGCGCGGTATTACTCTACCGGGAAAGCAGAGGCTGGGACAGTCGCTGCCACCCTACAATACGCCGTTTCGTATAAATAATTGTCGCTATGGTCTGGCGTTGAAACGCCAGACCATTTTCAATCGCCAGGGAGTTGTTGAGATGAAAATGGATACCCGACATTCCGCATTATATTACTTAATAGTTTTTCTATTGCTGGCCCTACCCGCCACAGCATCGTGGGCGAGCGTTACTATTTTGGGTAGTCGAATAATTTACCCATCAACAGCCTCCTCCGTAGATGTGCAGTTAAAAAATAATGATGCAATACCTTATATCGTACAAACCTGGTTTGACGATGGCGATATGAATACCAGCCCGGAAAATAGCAGCGCGATGCCGTTTATTGCCACGCCGCCGGTATTTCGTATTCAACCCAAAGCAGGCCAGGTGGTACGTGTAATTTATAACAACACGAAAAAATTGCCGCAGGATCGTGAGTCAGTATTCTGGTTTAACGTATTACAGGTGCCACCAACGAATATTGGCAGCGACAGCGGGCAAAATAAAATGTTGGTGATGCTGCGCTCAAGAATAAAACTTTTCTATCGTCCTGACGGGCTAGGTAAACCTGATAATCTGGCGAAAAAACTACAGATTAAAACGGTAAATAAGGGTTCCGGAAAAAGCGGTATTGTTATTGTTAATCCGCAGCCCTGGTTTGCCTCTTTAAGTAACCTGAATGTAAAAGTGAACGGCGCTTCGTATAACCTGGATGCTGACATGATTGCCCCTTTCTCCAGTCAAACCTGGTGGCTGCCGGGCAAACGGTCACTCAAATCCTTCTCCGGTACAGTCACCGTTACTTTGGTTAACGACCTGGGCGCAAGGATAAGCGAGAGCTACGATGTCCCCCACCATTAATTTGAACCGCAAAAGCCTTGCGCTATTGATCGCCATAGTTTGCTCAGGCTCCGCGCAAGGTGAAGAGTATTATTTTGATCCTGCGCTACTTCAGGGGGCCACTTACGGACAAAATATTGCCCGTTTTAATGAACGGCAAACGCCTTCCGGAGACTATCTTGCCGACGTTTACGTTAATGGCACGCTGGTAGCCTCGAGCACTAATATTCGATTTAATGCTGTAAAAGAGGGTCAACAGGCTGAACCCTGCCTGCCCTTATCGGTGATGAAAGCGGCACAAATAAAATCACTCCCCGCGACCGACGCTGCGACCGAGTGTCGCCCGCTCAGGGAGTGGGTGCCTCATGCCGGTTGGCAATTTGATAGCGCCACGCTTCGCCTGTTGCTGACGATTCCAATGACCGAACTTACGCACAAACCGCGCGGTTATATCTCTCCTTCAGAGTGGGATAGCGGCGCGCTGGCGCTGTTTTTACGCCATAACACAAACTGGACCCACACCGAAAATACCGACAGCCATTATCGCTACCAATACTTATGGAGCGGTTTAAACATGGGCGTTAACCTCGGACTTTGGCAGGTCCGTCATCAAAGTAATCTGCGCTATGCCAATAGCAACCAGAGCGGAAGCGCCTGGCGCTATAATAGCGTTCGAACCTGGGTGCAAAGACCTGTCGCGTCTATTAACAGTATTCTGTCGCTGGGCGATAGCTATACGGACTCCAGCTTATTCGGCAGTCTGTCTTTTAACGGAGCTAAACTAGTCACCGACGAGCGGATGCGCCCGCAGGGCAAACGCGGTTATGCGCCGGAAGTTCGGGGCGTAGCGGCCAGTAGCGCGCACGTGGTAGTAAAACAACTGGGGAAAGTGATTTATGAAACCAACGTTCCGCCGGGCCCATTTTATATTGACGATCTGTACAACACCCGTTATCAAGGCGATCTGGAGGTAGAGGTTATCGAGGCCAGCGGTAAAACCTCACGTTTCACCGTGCCTTATTCTTCCGTGCCGGATTCGGTACGTCCCGGTAACTGGCACTATTCGCTGGCCTTCGGCAGGGTTCGTCAGTACTACGATATTGAAAATCGTTTCTTTGAGGGAACGTTCCAGCACGGCGTTAATAACACCATTACCCTCAACCTCGGTTCACGAATTGCGCAGCGTTACCAGGCATGGCTGGCGGGCGGCGTCTGGGCCACCGGTATGGGCGCATTCGGCCTCAACGCCACCTGGTCGAATGCGCGCGCAGAGCATAACGATCGCCAACAAGGCTGGCGCGCGGAACTCAGTTACAGCAAAACGTTTACCACCGGCACTAACCTGGTGCTGGCGGCTTATCGTTATTCAACCAACGGCTTTCGCGATCTTCAGGACGTGCTCGGCGTACGCCGGGAAGCAAAAACGGGGATTGATTACTACTCCGACACGCTGCATCAGCGCAATCGCCTGTCCGCGACGGTAAGCCAGCCGTTAGGACGGCTTGGCACGCTTAACCTCAGCGCCAGCACCGCAGACTACTACAATAACCAATCGCGTATAACACAGCTACAAATGGGGTATAGCAACCAGTGGCGGAATATAAGCTACGGGGTGAATATCGCACGACAGCGCACCACCTGGGATTACGATCGCTTTTATCACGGCGTTAACGAACCACTGGACGTGAGTAGCCGACAAAAATATACCGAAACCACAATGTCGTTTAATGTCTCTATACCGCTGGATTGGGGCGAAAACAGAACGTCTGTCGCTATGAATTATAACCAGTCCAGTCAAAGCCGTTCCTCAACCGTATCCATGACCGGCAGTAGCGGTGAAAACAGCGACCTGTCATGGTCGGTTTATGGCGGCTACGAGCGTTATCGCAATAGTAATAGCGATAGCAGCGCGCCAACGACGTTTGGCGGTAATCTACAACAAAACACCCGGTTTGGCGCACTTCGCGCCAACTATGACCAGGGTGATAACTATCGTCAGGAAGGGCTGGGCGTGTCCGGCACCCTGGTACTCCACCCTGGCGGTCTGACGGCTGGCCCCTATACCAGCGATACCTTTGCGCTTATTCATGCCGATGGCGCGCAGGGCGCGATCGTACAAAATGGCCAGGGCGCTGTGGTTGATCGCTTTGGTTACGCCATTCTGCCTTCATTATCTCCTTACCGCGTCAATAACGTTACGCTCGACACCCGTAAGATGCGCAGCGATGCCGAACTGACGGGAGGAAGTCAGCAGATTGTGCCGTATGCTGGCGCCATCGCGCGTGTCAATTTCGCCACTATCAGCGGCAAAGCAGTGCTGATCTCCGTGAAGATGCCGGATGGCGGCATACCGCCAATGGGCGCTGATGTTTTCAACGGTGAAGGCACAAACATCGGCATGGTCGGCCAGAGTGGGCAGATTTATGCCCGTATCGCCCATCCGTCGGGTTCTCTACTGGTACGCTGGGGAACAGGGGCAAACCAGCGTTGCCGGGTTGCCTACCAACTCGATCTTCACACCAAAGAACCGTTTCTCTATCTGAACAAAATCTGCGAGAAGGAATAGCACAATGCTTTTTAGTTTCCGAACGCTATTGTTTATCACCAGCCTGTTCGTCAGCGCCGGAACATGGTCGTCCTGTATCAAAGTCACCGATAAGAGCGCGCTCTCTGACGCGGCGATAAAAGCGGGCTACACGGCGCAAAACTGGATCGGCGCAACTGACACGAATACCGGTAATATCGGTTTGCCAACGGTGATTAGCGTCAGTAATAGTGAAACATTTCAACCCTCCGGCACACTATTGGCCAGTGGGATCGGTAACTTCCTGACGGCCGCCACCGGAACGCCCTATTCCAGTAAACAGGTACTTTACCGCTGCGATACCGCCGATGCCGGGAAGCTCTATGAGATGTATTCGACAAATGGCGATAGCGCTTTTGCGGGGGCATTTTTTACTCCCGAAGTAGAAGGCGCTTATTATGATGTGGAGCGTAATGTTGCTGTCCGTATGACAAACCTCAGTACCGGCGAATATTACAGCCGTTTCTGGAAAGAACGCCAACTTACCGCAGACAGTTGGTTTCAGGATGACAAATATATTTATATTCCTGCCAGCGCGTTTAGCAACGTGTTATATGAGATGTTTAAAATTGACTCAAGAAAATATTTTGCCTACCAGAATCCAATGGACCGAGATACCTGGACGCAGCCTCGGGGTTATATCGCGTTTAAAGGCCCAGGCTTGATTACCGAGCGGATCAAAGCGGGACTGGATCATGCCAGCGATTATTATGGCTGGCCCAGCTATTGGCCCGGGGCATGGAGTACATATAATAGCGTCACCTATGTTCGCGGCGCGTTATGTAAAATCACAGATTATCCTGCGATCGTGAAAATTCCCCCTGTCGCCGTCGGCATATTAGCCGCCGGAGGCAATAGTCAGGCGCCTTTCCACGTCAGCCTGGAATGTGAGTCCGGCGCAGTGTCCAGCGCCCTCCCGTCCACCAGCGCCGCTAATGTCGCAATGGGTTTTGTCGTTAATCAACCCACCGCCGTGGCGGCGGCGCGTCGCCTGGGGCTAACCACATCCGCAGGCGGTCTGTCGTGGCTACTGGACACCCATTATGGCGAACCTGGCGTAGCTTCCGGAGTGGGTATCCGCATCTATAACGATGCCGGTACGCCGATTAACCTGTTACCCGATCGGATCAAGACAGGCACTGGCAACGCCCGAGGCTGGTATGGCTATAAAGATTTAACCACACGGGTATCATCCGGTTCAGTAGAAACCTATAGCGGTGATTTTACTGCCTCGCTTGAGGCGATCGGCGGACAAACAGTAACGGCAGGAAGCGTGAATGCGCAATTACAGGCAGTGGTTAGTTTTCAGTAAAGTCATATTAACGCTACTTGGGTTGACGGGATGGTATGGCCCGGCACAAGCCGCCGTTAATATTGACAGAACCCGAATTATTTTTGCTTCAGATGAGGTCGCTCAATCGTTGACATTATCCAACGATAATACAACGCCGATGCTGTTACAGGTATGGACCGACGCCGGAAACATTGACGCCTCTCCGGATAACAGCAAAACGCCGCTGGTGGCGCTGCCGCCGGTATTTAAAATGCAGCCAGGAGAACTGAGAACGCTTCGCCTGCTCCTGAGTTCCCGCCAGCAGCTGGCAACGGACCGGGAGAGTCTCTTCTGGCTAAACATTTATCAGATACCGCCAGTCACCCAGGACATTAAAAACCACCCGCGAAAACTGGTATTACCGCTTCGTTTGCGGCTAAAAATTTTAATTCGCCCGACCGGATTAAAAGCGCCAACGGAAGCGGAGGAGAAAAAATTACGCTTTATTGCTAAAGAGAATACTATACGGATAGTTAACCCCACCTCGTGGTATATGAGTTTAACGCTAACGATGGATAACAAGAAAAGTATCGGCGATATCATGGTTGCGCCGAAAACAGCACGTGATGTGCCGCTAACACGCTCGCCAACGCCGGGAGCATCGATAAATTATGCAGTAATCAACGACTCCGGGAACTGGCGACAATATACCGCCATGCTGGAAAAATATATTAGTAAGAGTAATTTTATTCCTGAGTTTTGATGGGAAATATTCAGGGATACGATCGTATCCCTGAGACAAGCCAGAATTCAGCATGTACCATTGTCAAAAATAGCATTAAGCTGATATTTTACTTTTTGCACGGCATCTTTGTTCTGTTGAGTTCCCTTCTCCTCAACAGACATATCCCATACGTTTTCATTATCTGATTCAATTAATGTATAGAACGTATTATTATTACGCATCATATAACCGCAAAAATTATTTTCGATGCCCGTTGTCACAGGCTTAGCAGCCCCTGAAATAACAGACTCCGTCTCTTTATTGAAAAGCTGGTATTGAATATTTGCGCAGTTTAAATCACAGGGAGAACATTTAAGATTTAAAACAAGCAGTATCGTGTTATTTTCAAAAACAAGGGCATAATGATTGCTGGCAGATGAACATAACGGGAATAACGCGAGAAGGAGAATTATTATCAATTTCATATTTTTATATAGACTCCGTCAAAGAAAACTTTCATTTCACGCGCCTGAGAATAGCGAAAGGCATACCATGCAGAACGAATGCTTTGCGGACTGACGTCCTCATAGACATCTATACCATGCTCAGCAAGTATGCGAGAAAGAAAATGAGAAGATTGTTATGACAGAAAAGTTTGTAACTACTTGATTGAGATGGTGCCGATAATAGGAGTCGAACCTACGACCTTCGCATTACGAATGCGCTGCTCTACCAACTGAGCTATATCGGCCCTGAGAAGGGTGTGTTCACGCGGGTGAATCACGGGGTAGAAGGTTAAAACTAACCGGGCGGTGCGTCAATAGCCTTGCTACTCAACCGGCTATTTTTGCACCGCTCGTCATTAATTACGCACGAATCGTACCATCGCCAAAGCCGATCCACTTATAGGTGGTAAGCGCTTCAAGCCCCATCGGACCGCGGGCATGTAATTTCTGCGTGCTGACCGCCACTTCTGCGCCAAGCCCAAACTGCCCGCCATCGGTAAAACGGGTAGAGGCGTTGACATAAACCGCAGCGGAATCCACTTCGTTCACAAAACGCGCAGCATTATGCATATCACACGTCAAAATCGCATCGGAGTGCTGAGTACCATGTACGCGAATGTGGGCGATAGCGCCATCCATATTTTCGACCACCACAACGTTCAGATCCAGAGACAGAAACTCGTTATCCAGCTCTTCCGGTTTCAGCGGCACCAGTTTGGCAGGGCCATGCAGTACCTGCATGACGGTTTCATCCCCATGCAACGTCACGCCGCTCTCCGCCATCTGCTTACTCAGCGCAGGCAAAAAGCGTTCTGCGATGTCCTGATGCACCAGCAAGGTTTCCACCGTGTTACAGGTGCTCGGGCGCTGGGTTTTGGCGTTAACAATAATCTTCAGCGCCGGGGCGATGTCTGCGCTGCTATCGACAAAAATATGGCACACGCCAATCCCGCCGGTAATCACCGGAATGGTGGATTGCTCGCGGCACAGTTTATGCAAGCCTGCGCCGCCGCGCGGGATCAGCATATCGATGTACTTATCCATACGCAGCATTTCATTGACCAGCGAACGGTCCGGATTATCAATCGCCTGAACCGCCGCCTCCGGTAAACCGCAAGCTTTCAGCGCCTTCTGAATGACACGAACGGTTGCGGCATTCGTGCGATGCGTCTCTTTCCCACCGCGTAGAATCACCGCATTACCGGTTTTCAGACACAAAGAAGCCACATCAACGGTAACATTCGGACGCGCCTCATAGATAACGCCAACCACGCCCAACGGCACGCGGCGGCGCTCCAGACGTAGCCCGCTGTCCAGCAGACCGCCGTCGATCACCTGCCCGACCGGGTCGGCGAGATTACAGACCTGGCGCACATCGTCAGCAATCGCTTTCAGACGCGCAGGGGTCAGCGCCAGGCGGTCCAGCATCGCTTCGCTCAGGCCGTTGGCTCGCGCCTGCTCAACATCTTGTACGTTCGCGCTGAGGATACTTTCCATTTGCGCTTCCAGTTCATCGGCTATTTTTTCCAGCACGCGATTTTTTTCGCAGCTGGAGAGCAGCGCCAGCTTATACGACGCCGCTTTAGCAGCAATGCCCATTTGTTCCAGCATATGCCTGTTCCTTATCGAGTAATCATGTCATCACGATGAACAGCGACCGGGCCATATTCATAGCCCAGAATCGCATCGATTTGTTGAGAGTGGTGACCGGCTATCCGCCGCAGAGCATCACTGTTATAACGGCTGACGCCATGAGCAATATCACGCCCTTGCAGGTTACAAATTCTGATGACCTCCCCCCGCGAGAAATTGCCCGTCACGCTTTTGATGCCTTTTGGCAGAAGTGAACTGCCACGTTCCAGCATTGCCGCGGTCGCGCCTTCATCAACCGTAATTTCGCCTGCCGGCGGCGCGCCGAAGATCCAGCGTTTGCGGTTCTCCAGCGGCGAGGCTTGCGCATGAAAACGGGTGCCGACGGAAATCCCCTCCATCACATCGCCGATAACGCCCGGTTTACTGCCTGAGGCAATAATCGTATCAATACCCGCGCGACAGGCCACGTCTGCCGCCTGAAGCTTAGTGCTCATACCACCGGTTCCCAGCCCGGAAACGCTGTCTCCCGCGATAGAGCGCAGCGCATCGTCAACGCCATACACATCTTTGATAAGCTCCGCCTGCGGATTGCTACGCGGATCGGCGGTAAATAATCCTTGCTGATCGGTCAGCAGCAGCAGTTTATCCGCGCCTGCCAGGATCGCCGCCAGCGCGGAGAGGTTATCGTTGTCGCCCACTTTAATTTCCGCTGTCGCAACGGCATCATTTTCATTGATAACCGGCACAATATGGTTATCCAGTAATGCACGCAGCGTATCGCGGGCGTTCAGAAAGCGCTCTCTGTCTTCCATATCCGCACGCGTCAACAGCATCTGCCCGATGTGGATACCGTAAATTGAAAACAACTGCTCCCACAGTTGAATCAGACGGCTTTGCCCTACCGCCGCCAGAAGCTGTTTAGAGGCAATTGTTGCCGGCAGTTCCGGGTAGCCGAGATGTTCACGTCCGGCGGCAATCGCGCCAGAGGTAACAATAACAATACGATGTCCCGCGGCGTGTAGCTGCGCGCACTGGCGGACAAGTTCTACGATATGGGCACGGTTCAGGCGGCGCGATCCGCCTGTTAGCACGCTGGTGCCGAGTTTTACGACCAGCGTCTGGCTGTCACTCATGATTCTCTGCCGTTCAAAATAAGAAATAAAGACCAAATGAACGTTTTAGCAGGACTGGCTCCGGTTGCCAACAACCTGTACGCGTAGCGTGAAATTTTGTTGCGCAGGATCAGCAAGCGTAGCGGCAGAATTTGACCATTTTATTACCGCAACAATTAAACATATTTTTTTAAAAAAATTCTCACTTTGTCATAAATCTTTCATTACCGAACGTTAAAAACCTTCCTGTTTTTTACCGGGTTTCCCGACAAATCATAGCGCGTAATTAAAACAGGAATGGAAATGAATAAGAGCACTCTGGCAATAGTGGTGAGTATCATCGCATCAGCATCTGTTCACGCCGCCGAGGTTTACAATAAAAACGGTAATAAGCTTGATGTGTATGGAAAAGTTAAAGCCATGCACTATATGAGCGATTATGACAGCAAAGATGGCGATCAAAGCTACGTTCGTTTTGGTTTTAAAGGCGAAACGCAAATTAACGATCAATTGACCGGCTACGGGCGCTGGGAAGCTGAGTTTGCCGGTAATAAAGCCGAAAGTGATTCGTCCCAGCAAAAAACCCGCCTGGCCTTTGCTGGCCTGAAATTAAAAGATATCGGTTCTTTTGACTATGGACGTAACCTGGGCGCGCTGTACGATGTTGAAGCCTGGACGGATATGTTTCCCGAATTCGGCGGCGACTCTTCCGCTCAGACCGATAATTTTATGACTAAACGCGCCAGCGGGCTGGCGACTTACCGCAATACCGATTTCTTCGGCATCGTTGATGGACTGGATCTTACCTTACAGTATCAGGGGAAAAACGAAAATCGCGATGTGAAAAAGCAAAACGGCGACGGCTTCGGCACATCCGTGAGCTATGATTTCGGCGGCAGCGATTTTGCCGTCAGCGGCGCTTATACTCTCTCCGATCGCACCAGGGAGCAAAATCTGCAGCGCCGCGGTACGGGCGATAAAGCCGAAGCCTGGGCTACGGGTGTTAAGTATGACGCTAATGATATTTATATTGCGACCTTCTATTCAGAAACCCGCAACATGACGCCAGTTTCCGGCGGATTTGCCAATAAAACCCAAAACTTCGAAGCAGTTATCCAGTATCAGTTTGATTTTGGTCTGCGTCCGTCATTAGGCTATGTGCTGTCAAAAGGCAAAGATATTGAGGGCGTCGGCAGTGAGGATTTGGTGAATTACATTGACGTTGGCGCAACCTATTACTTCAACAAAAATATGTCCGCGTTTGTAGATTACAAAATCAATCAGCTTAATAGCGATAACACGTTAGGCATTAATGACGATGATATTGTGGCAATAGGGTTGACCTACCAGTTCTGATAAGTCGCATTGTGCCTGATGGCGCTACGCCATCAGGCATGACAGCAGGGTTATGCCGACAGTTTTACCGGCTCGTCGTTGAAATCGTCAGACGGCTCCAGCGCCAGCTCCATAGAAATCAGCAGGTCGCGTAGCTTTTCATGAAACTCGCGTAGCGTGTATTCCAGTCGCTCCACCACTTCGGTTTCGTTAATCGGCACTGCGGTCCAGTTGCCCTCTTTATCAAACAAACCAAACTGATAACGATAAGTGAAGCGTTTCTCTTGTGCTTCCAGCTCCATCCACCAGCCCCAAAATTCACGCTTCTCTGGCGCGGGCTTCACGTTGACGCAAACTGCCAGGCAATCGAAAAAAAAACGATTGTCTTCGCACTGCCCTTCCCGGATATAGGGGCCAAGCGCGGTAAATTTCTTGATCAATCTACTTTTCGGGTGTCCACTCGGTAACGTCATTGCGATCTCCTTTAATGAAGCAACTGTTTTACCAAATCAATAGAATTTATCAATCTATTAACACAATCTATGATTAATCCAGTCGGTAATTTCTTGCAGCGCGTGGTCAAAATTGCGGTACACCGGGTTAAAAGGGATCTCTATCAGCTTACCGTCTGAAGATGATGTTGTAATTAAGCGAGACTCTTCTTCCGGGCTGAAAGGATCGTTTTTCCAGAAGCCGGAAAGCATTGGCGTAGGACAACGTCTGCCCAGTAGCCCCTGTACTTTCAACGAATAGCGATTGAGCTCCACACGCAGCGCCTCATCCGAAGCATCATGCATACCCAGACGGCTGGCCAGCACATCCAGATACATCTCCGGCACCGTGCTCTGTCGTTGCGGATCGCTAAGTAGCGCATGGACCACCGGCCCCAGGCAAGCCACCGCTTTCAAACGCGGCGCTTCCAGATAGGCCAGACGCACCGCAACGTTGGCGCCAAAACGGAAACCAAACGCCGCAACACGGGTATGATCCACCCAGGGGACATTAGGAAGCGCTTTTAACACATGCTGGTGGAGCAAGCTGGAATCCTGGGTTAATTTCCACTTTGATGAAAATCCAACCGAAGGCATATCAAGCGTTAACATCGCAATACCGCGCGGCGCGAAATAGCGTTCATACAGGGTGTAATAGTCGGTTTGCATGGCGTCCAGGCCGCCGCACATGAGCACCGTCGGAAACGGACCATCCCCTTTCGGCATATGTAAAAACGCGGTGACAGGCGAACCGCCAGGAACGGCAAATTCCATTTCACGTAACGAGCCGGGCAACCGCTGCGCGGCCTCTTCATAGGCGCGATTCGCCAGCGCCTGCGCCTGCTCCGCCAGCTCATCGCCCTTCAAATGCGGGTAGGCGGCAATGTTATAGAGCGTTGAAGCATGAAGCCAGTAGCGTCCGCTGCGCATGGCGTCCTGTTCCTGACAGGCTTTCTGCTGCCAGTCCATCGCCTGCTTTGCCCACTCATAAATCCAGTTGCCGCCGCGGTAACCGATGACCGTATCGTATAAATCATCATCCGTTCGCTCTGCGTCGCTCATCACAATACGCGCCTGCACATCAAGGATTTCTCGTGGATCAACGCCGCGCCAAATCCACATCAGGCGGTTTATCATGCGATACCAGTGCGGGACGTTCTTACCGTCCAGCGCGGATTGCATGGGCGGCTGCGACCCACGATTGAACCGACGGACAAGGGTAGACGTTTCAGTATGTTTAAAGCGGGGTTTGAACAGGGTTTCGCTGAGGTTAGCCTGTGTCATTCGTGCAGCCTCCTTGGATACTCATAGAGGCTTATTGTAACCAATAAAACAGCGCCCGGCATTGCCGGGCGCTCTGAAAAGCTGCTGATTAACGACCTGAAATCGGCGGTACAAATACCACACCCATATCCCAGGGCTGCTCAATCCAAGTGTTCTGAGGAATATCAATAACATAATCATCAACCAGCGGACGGCCCGCCGGTTTAGCGAAAATCGTGACGAAATGCGCTTTAGGGTACATTTCGCGAATCGCGACGGCGGTGCCGCCGGTATCGACCAGATCGTCGATGACGATAAAGCCTTCGCCGTCGCCTTCTGCACGTTTCAGCACTTTCAGTTCGCGCTGGTTATCGTGATCGTAGCTGGAGATGCATACGGTATCGACATGACGAATGCCCAATTCACGCGCCAGTAGTGCGCCCGGTACAAGGCCGCCACGACTTACGGCAATAATGCCTTTCCATTGTTCTGAAGGCATGAGGCGGCTCGCCAGTTTGCGTGCGTGAATCTGCAACATGTCCCAGGTGACGACGTATTTTTCGCTCATGTGAAGTGTCCCAGCCTGTTTATCTACGGCTTAAAAAGTGTTCGAGGGGGAAATAGTTGCGCGAGATTATAGAGACCTGACGCGCTAAAAACCAGTGTTTAGCGGAATCCACGCCTCTTTTTGTATGCTTTATACTACCCGCAGGCGGAGAAAGTGGTATTCTCAGTCGCATCTCGTAAGAGTTATCAATTCCGCTAACCCTGTGGCCTGTAAGAACGTTTTTCAGACCACCGCCAAGGAGACTTATCGTGTCTGAACTGTCTCAGTTATCACCACAACCTTTGTGGGATATTTTTGCCAAAATCTGTTCTATTCCTCACCCGTCCTATCACGAAGAGCAACTCGCGGAACATATTGTGAGTTGGGCCAAAGAGAAAGGCCTTTACGTGGATCGCGACCAGGTCGGTAATATTCTGATCCGTAAGCCCGCCACTGCAGGTATGGAAAATCGCAAGCCGGTCGTTTTACAGGCGCATCTGGATATGGTGCCGCAAAAAAATAGCGACACCGTTCACGACTTCACTACAGATCCCATCCGGCCTTATATTGATGGCGAATGGGTTAAAGCGCGCGGTACTACGCTCGGCGCCG
The DNA here is from genome assembly GCF_046550615.1 of Salmonella sp. SAL04214. Taxonomy (NCBI): domain Bacteria; kingdom Pseudomonadati; phylum Pseudomonadota; class Gammaproteobacteria; order Enterobacterales; family Enterobacteriaceae; genus Salmonella; species Salmonella sp. SAL04214. The sequence goes on along the minus strand of NZ_JBGDXT010000006.1, from coordinate 32,360 downwards.
ACAATGGTATTGGAATGGCTTCTGCGTTAGCGGTACTGGCTGACGATAATGTCGTCCACGGCCCGCTGGAAGTGCTGCTGACCATGACCGAAGAAGCGGGCATGGATGGCGCGTTCGGCCTCCAGTCCGGCTGGTTGCAGGCCGACATCCTGATCAACACCGACTCTGAAGAAGAAGGTGAGATCTATATGGGCTGCGCAGGCGGCATCGATTTTACCTCTAATCTGCCGTTGACCCGTGAAGCTGTACCCGCAGGATTTGCATGCTTTAAGCTAACCCTGAAAGGCCTGAAAGGCGGCCACTCCGGTGGTGAAATTCACCTAGGCCTTGGCAATGCCAACAAATTGCTGGCGCGTTTTCTGGCCGGGCACGCAGAAGAACTGGATCTGCGTCTGATCGATTTCAACGGCGGCACGCTGCGTAACGCGATTCCGCGCGAAGCGTTCGCTACCCTCGCCGTTGCCGCAGACAACGTAGGCGCTCTGAAAACATTAGTGAACGCTTACCAGGATATTCTGAAAAACGAACTGGCGGAAAAAGAGAAAAACCTGACGCTGCAACTCAATGAGGTTGCCAGTGATAAAGCCGCATTGACCGCGCCGTCACGCGATACCTTTGTGCGCCTGCTGAACGCAACGCCGAACGGCGTGATCCGCAATTCAGACGTGGCGAAAGGCGTAGTGGAAACATCGCTGAACGTTGGCGTGGTCACAATGTCTGATGCGAATGTCGAAATTCACTGCCTGATTCGCTCTCTTATCGACAGCGGTAAAGATTATGTGGTGAGTATGCTGGATTCGCTGGGCAAGCTGGCTGGCGCGAAAACCGAAGCAAAAGGCAGCTATCCGGGCTGGCAGCCCGATGCGAACTCGCCGGTCATGCACCTGGTGCGGGAAACCTATCAGCGTCTGTTCAACAAGACACCGAACATCCAGATTATCCACGCTGGCCTGGAATGCGGTCTGTTTAAGAAACCCTATCCGGATATGGACATGGTTTCTATTGGGCCTACCATTACCGGACCTCACTCTCCGGATGAGCAGGTGCATATCGAAAGCGTCGGCCACTACTGGACTCTGCTGACCGAATTGCTGAAAGCGATTCCTGCGAAGTAAGAAAGCGCTAAAATGCCCGTCCCATTTCTGGACGGGCTATCAATATGGAATATCGGGTATCCATTGCCAGATAAACTCTCCTGAATGCGCTGAAATAGCGCTGCGGCTACACGCGAATAGCCGGACAGCCCTATAACAGCGCCGGTAACACCGAATTATTGTGGCGTAAACGCCATTCCTTTAAATATCCGTAGCGGATTGCCGCGCTCAATCTGATGATGGAACAGACGCCTTTCAGACCTCAACGCCGCACACTCATTTTGCCGTTGCTGTTCCAGCCGCCAGGCAATCAGCAGCCGGGCCAGACGCTTATTCGCATGTTGACTGCGCTCCGACTGAACCTTCACACTAATCCCGCTCGCCAGGTGCGTGGCCCGCACTGCCGAGTCGGTTTTATTAACGTGCTGCCCACCCGGGCCGGAAGAGCGCAGAGTCTCGAAACGAATCTCATCAGACTGTATGTGCTCGTCGGCGGAAAAGCGCCCAATGCCGACGTACCAGTTTTTTCGCCCATGGTGCGGACGATACGGGCTGGTACAAATCCACAGTAACGTGCCACACCAACGTTCACTGAAAGCCATAGCTTTTTCGCCGTCCAGCGAGACCAGCGCGGAACGCAGCGTGTCTGGTAATCGTCCCGGCTCTGTTTCAAGTCGCGTCAACGATACCTTTTCTCTGGCGGCTTCTTTCGTCAGACAATCCAGCGCTTTTTTTACCGCCAGACAACACTCGTCCGGCCCCTGCGCAGAAGAAAGTTGCAGTAAGATCATGCGCTTTTCTCCCCTGAGGTTTTCAGCGTCAGCACCGGACGCAGGCAGGCAACTGGCGTAATCAGTCCGGCGTCTGCCAGACAATCCACAACGCTATCGATGGATTTATACGCCTGCGGCGCTTCTTCATAAATGAGCTGGCGATCGCGGCAAATCACCCGGCTACCCATCCCGGTACGGCAGAGCTGTCGCGGGGTAAATTTTGCCGATAACCGGTCTTTACACTCGGTACGCATCCATTTGCGCCCCGCGCCATGCGCCAGGGAGAAGAGGCTCTCCTCGCTGACGACGGGTTTCACCAGCCAGCTATAATCGCCGCGCGAGCCGGGGATAATCACCAGTCCCTGCCCATCTGGCGTAGCGCCTTTACGGTGCAGCCACCCCGCCTCACCCGCGACAGTACAGGGTTCAACGAAGTTATGCGCCACATCCAGCCGCGGTTCGCCCTCAGCCTTGAGCTGTTGCAGTATCCGGCGGGCAATCAGCGCGCGATTACTGCGGGCAAATGCCAGCGCATCGTCATGTTCTGCAAGGTAGCGGCGCGCATCGTCGCTATCTTCCGGCAAACCGTTATGCGAAAACGCCTCCACATGACGACGCAGGATAGCTTGCCCCAGACCGCGTGAACCACTGTGTACCAGCAGTAATAACTGCGCTTTTTGCAACCCCGACAAAGCGAACGAATCAGCATCGACGATGCGATCGACCTGCTGCAGCTCGGCAAAATGATTGCCGCCGCCAATGGAACCCAGCGCAGAGCGCCACGAATGATGCTGCATTGCGGCGGGGACATTCTCCTCCAGCCACTGCGCGTCCGCCACGTCAGGCAGCGACGCCAGACGCTTCTCCAGTTTATCGGCGTTATATTTACGCCCTAAAATATCCGTTTGCCATAACGCCATGCCGCAGCCGATATCGTTGCCGACCAGCGCCGGATAAAAGCGTCCACGCGAGAAAAAGGCTGCGCCAATAGGGTAGCCGCGCCCCGGATGCAGATCTGGCATCCCGATAACGCGTTTCATACCGGTTAACTTAGCCGTCGTATATAATTGTTGGATCGCGGAATCTTCGATCCACAGGTTATCTGATGCGATAGAAAATACCACATCTGATAAAGGACGAATATAATTGCCCATATACCATTCCATATATGAATTAAAAAATCAGGAAATGGCAGACTAATCCAGGGCAATAAAAGAAAATTAATCCTGGAAATGTCTGCAAAGTGCGTTCAGAGAATAAAGTGTCATGATGAACCTCCTTTGCAGTTATTGAGAATGAGAAAACGCGGGTATAGTAATACTGAAATTTAGATGGCGCAATCGTAATAGTGATAAAATCTTAATAGCCTGACTTATAACCCTAACACCAACTGTCGTTCCAGTTGAGGGTCGAGCAGCGTTACGTGTAGCCCCACCAGCCGTACGCCGCGCTCGCCGCGACGCTCGTCCCAGGTTTTACGGGCGGTGGTAATTAAGTCTTCTTTATTTAATTGCGGCCAGACATGTTCCTGAGTGGTTTGCTGAAAATCATTAAATTTTAATTTAACGCCCTGTCGGGCAATCAGTAAATCGGGCTTTACTATAGCCAGACGACGCTCCAGTTCCGGATATAAATGTTCAATAATGGCCTCGCAGTCCGACCACTCATGAATATCCTCCGCCAGAGTACGTTCAACGCCTACCGATTTACGCAGCCTTTCGCTGTTAACATCACGCTCGTCAATACCCTGACTACGCTCCCATAATACCCGGCCAAATTTACCGAAGCGTTTGAGAAGCATCGCCAGATCGCACTGTTGAATATCCCCGCAGGTTCTTAACCCCATATTTTCCAGTTTGGCGGCGGAAACTTTCCCCACGCCTGGAATTTTGGCTAACGGCAACGTTTTAAGAAAGCCGGGTACATCGGCTGGCGTAATAACATATTGTCCGTTCGGTTTATTGAGATCGGAGGCAATCTTCGCCAGAAATTTCACTGGCGCAACGCCGGCGGAGGCGGTGAGTTGCAGTTCATTGAAAATAGTCTGACGAATCTCCCTGGCGATCAGAGTTGCCGAACCATAACAGTGCGGGCTGTCAGTCACATCCAGCCAGGCTTCATCCAGCGAGAGCGGTTCAATCAGTGAAGTGTAGCGGGAAAAGATGTCACGTACATGCCGTGAAGCCTCTTTATAGGCGTCAAAGCGGCCAGGCAGTAAGGTGAGATGGGGGCACAGCTTTAGCGCCATGGCAGTCGGCATCGCGCTGCGTACGCCAAACTGGCGCGCAGGATAGTTGGCGGTACTGATAACACCTCTTCGCTCACGACTCCCGCCAATGGCAATGGGGATATCGCGTAACGCCGGATTATCACGCATCTCTACCGCGGCAAAAAAACAGTCCATATCAACATGTATGATTTTGCGCATCGCTCGCCCCCACAATACTGTTTAAGTGTACAGTATGTTTTATTGCGCGCAAAGATACATTCGCGTTAAAAATGCGACATATTCGAAGGTATGACGACGAAAGCGGCGGGAAAATTGTAAACGTACACACGGGGACTTGCGAAAAACTGCCGTGGTGCTAATGTGAGCGCTCCAAATCCAGATTACTCCGATTTGGGGACTCTTTTGCCGTTCTGGCGTGTGTAACCGTTTTATCAAGGAACAAGCAGTATGCGTAAAATCGCATTTTTTCTTGCGATGCTTCTGATGCCGTGCGTCTCATTTGCCGGTTTGCTGAGCAGCAGCAGCCCCGTCACGCCGGTCAGTAAAGAGTATAAGCAGCAGTTAATGGGCTCACCGGTCTATATTCAGATTTTTAAAGAAGAGCGCACTCTTGATCTCTACGTCAAAATGGGTGAGCAATACCAGTTGCTTGATAGCTACAAAATTTGCAACTATTCCGGCGGGTTAGGCCCGAAACGCCGTCAGGGCGATTTTAAAAGTCCGGAAGGGTTTTACAGCGTTCAGCGTAATCAACTCAAGCCAGACAGCCGTTTTTATAAGGCCATCAACATTGGTTTTCCCAATGCCTACGATCGCGCGCATGGCTATGATGGTAAATATCTGATGATTCACGGTGCCTGTGTTTCCGTCGGCTGCTATGCCATGACCGACAGCGGCATTGATGAGATTTTCCAGTTTGTCACCGCCGCGCTGGTCTTTGGTCAGCCGAGCGTGCAGGTGAGTATTTATCCGTTCCGGATGACCGACGCCAATATGCAGCGTCATAAGTATTCTTATTACAAAGATTTCTGGGCGCAGCTAAAACCCGGCTACGATTATTTTGAACAGACGCATAAGCCGCCAACTGTTTCTATCGTTGATGGACGTTACGTCGTGAGCAAACCGTTGAGTCACGAAGTCGTTCAGCCACAGCTGGCCTCAAATTATACGCTCTCCGAGGCAAAATAACGCCCATTCGCCTGGCATAATCTTTTGCCAGGTTTCATTCCCCGTTAGCGGCTGGGTAGCAATCACGGTAACCACGTCATTTGGCGTGGTCTGTGAACTGAAATCAATTTCCATATCCTGATCCACCAGCGTGGCTACGCCAAACGGCGCCCGGCGAGTGATCCAGTGCAAATGGGTTGAGCAAAACGCCATCACATATCGCCCATCTGACAGCAGCATGTTAAAAACGCCTTTTTCACGTAATACCGTCGCCAGTGTCGCAATATATTTAAATACCGCCGTCATATTGCCCGGCGTGCGGGGATAACGCTGCGTTAATTTATGCAATAGCCAGCAAAACGCTTTTTCGCTGTCGGTTTCCCCCACCGGACGAAAATTACCGGTTTCCAGCGACTTATAACCGTTGAGCTGACCGTTATGAGCATAAGTCCAGTTGCGTCCCCATAATTCCCGGGTAAAAGGGTGTGTATTTTCCAGCGCCACTTCACCGCGATTAGCCTGACGGATATGGGCGATAACTGAGCAGGACTTGATCGGGTAATTCTGTACCAGTTTCGCAATCGGCGAATGGTAGCTCGGTTGCGGATCTTTAAACGTGCGACAGCCCTTTCCTTCGTAAAAGGTAATTCCCCAGCCGTCTTTATGCGGCCCGGTTCCGCCGCCACGCTGCACCAGTCCGGTGAAGCTAAAGCAGATATCCGTCGGCACATTGGCGCTCATCCCAAGCAGTTCGCACATACATCACCTCCACAAACGCCTTAAGCGGGAAGGCGTAATTTTTACAGCCAATCAAAACTCAAAATATCAAAGAAAACAATATGCTATACCCTAAATAATTCGAGTTGCAGGAAGGCGGTAAGGGAGGAAATCCCCAGGAGCATAGATAACTATGTGACTGGGGTTTCTGAGCGCAACCAACGCACCTGCAGCTTGAAGTATGACGGGTATAGTTATTTAACCATCTCTTTTTCGATCAGTTGAATCAGGATATGAATCACTTTGATATGAATTTCCTGAATACGATCGGCATAACCGAAGTGCGGTACGCGAATTTCAATATCCGCCGTTCCCGCCATTTTGCCGCCGTCTTTGCCGGTCAACGTAATCACTTTCATGCCTTTTTCACGGGCCGCGGCAATCGCTTTAATCACGTTACCAGAGTTACCCGACGTCGAGATCCCTAACAGGACATCGCCTTCGCGCCCTACCGCCTCAACGTAACGAGAGAAAATATAGTCATAGCCAAAATCATTACTGACGCAGGATATATGGCTAACATCAGAAATCGCAATTGCCGGGTAGCCCGGACGATTTTCACGATAACGACCTGTCAGCTCTTCAGCAAAGTGCATCGCATCGCAATGGGAGCCGCCGTTACCGCAGGAAAGTACCTTACCACCCGCTTTAAAACTGTCAGCCAACAGGACCGCCGCGCGCTGAATGGCGTGAATATTGGCGTCATCTTTTAAAAAATTAGCCAGCGTTTCCGCCGCTTCGTTCAGTTCGTTACGAATAAGATCCTGGTACATGAGGATATCCTTCAGCATGAATGTAAATGACAGTATGCAGTGTACCGGATAGCAGTACAGGCGAGAAGCATAAGCCGAATTAACGCCTCACGCTTTTGATTTTTCGTGCCCCCAAAAACGGCAACAATGTGAGCTTTGTTGTAATTATTTTGTAAACACATTGCTAAAAGATTTCACATCCACTACAACCTAATCATCACAAGTGGTCAGACCTCCTACAAGCAAGGGAGCTTTTCGTTATGATGATTTTGAGTATTATCGCTACGGTTGTTCTGCTCGGCGCATTGTTCTATCACCGCGTGAGTTTATTTCTCAGCAGCCTGATTCTGCTCGCCTGGACCGCCGCACTTGGCGTCGCTGGCCTGTGGTCCATCTGGCTGTTGGTTCCTCTGGCCATTATCCTCGTGCCGTTTAACCTCACACCGATGCGAAAATCAATGATTTCCGCACCGGTGTTCCGCGGCTTCCGTAAGGTCATGCCGCCGATGTCGCGCACTGAGAAAGAAGCGATTGATGCCGGTACAACCTGGTGGGAAGGCGATCTGTTCCAGGGCAAGCCTGACTGGAAAAAACTGCACAACTATCCGCAACCGCAACTCACTGCCGAAGAGCAAGCGTTTCTCGACGGTCCGGTAGAAGAAGCGTGCCGGATGGCGAACGATTTCCAGATTACCCATGAACTGGCGGATCTGCCGCCGGAACTGTGGGCTTATCTGAAAGAGCATCGTTTTTTTGCGATGATCATTAAAAAAGAGTACGGCGGGCTGGAGTTCTCCGCTTATGCACAGTCCCGTGTACTGCAAAAACTGTCCGGCGTCTCCGGGATTCTGGCTATCACCGTCGGCGTTCCAAACTCACTCGGCCCTGGCGAGTTATTGCAGCACTATGGTACGGAAGAGCAGAAGAATCACTATCTGCCGCGACTGGCGCGCGGCCAGGAGATCCCCTGCTTTGCGCTGACCAGCCCGGAAGCAGGTTCTGATGCAGGCGCCATTCCGGATACCGGCGTGGTTTGCATGGGCGAATGGCAGGGCCAGCAGGTGCTGGGTATGCGCCTGACCTGGAACAAGCGTTACATTACGCTGGCGCCGATAGCTACCGTGTTGGGCCTGGCGTTTAAGCTTTCCGATCCGGATAGATTGTTAGGCGGAGAAGAAGAGCTGGGTATTACCTGCGCCCTGATCCCCACCTCAACGCCGGGTGTGGAAATTGGTCGTCGCCACTTCCCGCTTAACGTTCCGTTCCAGAATGGCCCAACCCGCGGTAACGATATTTTCGTGCCTATTGATTATATTATCGGCGGCCCCAAAATGGCCGGACAGGGCTGGCGTATGCTGGTGGAATGTTTGTCGGTAGGACGCGGTATTACCCTGCCGTCCAACTCCACTGGCGGGGTGAAATCCGTCGCGCTGGCAACCGGCGCCTATGCTCACATTCGTCGTCAGTTCAAAATTTCTATCGGCAAGATGGAAGGTATTGAGGAACCGCTGGCGCGTATTGCAGGTAACGCTTATGTGATGGATGCCGCCGCATCGTTAATCACCTACGGCATTATGCTGGGCGAAAAACCGGCGGTACTGTCGGCTATCGTGAAGTACCACTGCACCCACCGCGGCCAGCAGTCAATTATCGACGCGATGGATATCACAGGGGGTAAAGGCATTATGCTGGGCGAGAGCAACTTCCTGGCGCGTGCTTACCAGGGCGCGCCTATCGCGATCACCGTGGAAGGCGCGAATATCCTGACCCGTAGCATGATGATCTTTGGTCAGGGCGCCATTCGCTGCCATCCTTATGTACTGGAAGAGATGGCCGCAGCGCAGAATAATGATGTGAATGCATTTGATAAACTGTTGTTTAAACATATTGGTCATGTCGGCAGCAATACCGTCCGCAGTTTCTGGCTTGGCCTGACCCGCGGATTAACGAGCCATACGCCAACCGGCGACGCCACGAAGCGTTATTACCAGCATCTGAACCGACTGAGCGCAAACCTGGCGCTGCTGTCCGACGTGTCAATGGCGGTACTGGGCGGCAGCCTGAAACGCCGCGAGCGTATCTCCGCGCGTCTGGGCGATGTGTTGAGTCAGCTTTATCTGGCCTCAGCCGTACTGAAGCGTTACGACGACGAAGGTCGCCACGAAGCCGACCTGCCGCTGGTGCACTGGGGCGTACAGGATGCGCTGTATCGTGCTGAACAAGCGATGGACGATCTGCTGCAGAACTTCCCGAACCGCGTCGTGGCCGGATTGCTCACCGCGATGATCTTCCCGACTGGCCGTCATTATCTGGCGCCGTCTGATAAGCTGGATCACGCCGTTGCGAAGATCCTGCAGGTGCCGAACGCCACACGTTCACGCATTGGGCGCGGTCAGTATCTGACGCCCGCCGAACATAATCCGGTCGGTTTACTGGAAGAAGCGCTGCGTGATGTCATCGCTGCCGACCCTATCCACCAGCGCATCTGCAAAGAACTGGGTAAAAATCTGCCGTTTACTCGTCTGGATGAACTGGCGCGCAATGCGCTGGCGAAAGGGCTTATAGATAAAGATGAAGCCGCCATTCTGGCGAAAGCGGAAGAGAGCCGCCTGCGCAGTATCAACGTTGATGATTTTGAACCTGAAGCGCTGGCGACCAGGCCGGTAAAGCTGCCGGAGAAAGTGCGTAAAGTCGAAGCCGCATAATCAGTCTCGTGTCTTTCCTGCCCCGCTTTCGCGGGGCTTTTTCTTGCCGCTTTTTTATTATTGCTCATGCTACAGTGTAAAGACGCTGTTCAATGAGGAGCTCCGATCGTGTCTGGTTTGAAAATTACTCTGTTGCAACAACCTTTAGTCTGGATGGACGGCCCGGCAAACCTGCGTCATTTTGACAGACAGCTAGAGCTCGTATCTGGCCGGGATGTGATTGTTCTGCCTGAAATGTTTACCACCGGCTTCGCGATGGAGGCCGCTAATAACTCACTTTCGCAAGATAGCGTGATTACGTGGATGCAGGCCAAAGCCCGACAAACTGATGCTCTGATTGCCGGCAGCGCGGCGCTACAAACTGAGCGCGGCGCCGTAAATCGCTTCTTACTGGTTGAACCGGAAGGTAAGGTTCATCTCTATGATAAGCGCCATCTGTTTCGTATGGCGGATGAACATCAACATTATGCCGCAGGCGATAAACGCATCATCGTGCAGTGGCGCGGTTGGCGCATCCTGCCGCTGATCTGTTACGATCTGCGCTTTCCGATATGGTCGCGCAACCGCAATGATTACGATCTGGCGCTGTATGTAGCGAACTGGCCTGCGCCGCGCTCGCTACACTGGCAAACATTACTGACAGCGCGCGCTATTGAAAATCAGGCTTATGTCGCAGGCTGCAACCGGGTTGGCACCGATGGCAATGGGTTACATTATCGCGGCGATAGCCGGATCATTAATCCCCAGGGTGATATTATCGCCACCGCCGAACCACACCAGGCGACACGTATTGATGCCGATCTTTCTCTCGTCGCCTTGCAGGACTATCGCGAAAAATTTCCAGCCTGGCGCGATGCCGATCCATTCACCTTGTAAGCAACCTGCCGCTCACCGCGGCGGGATTGTTTCACTCCGTAACTCTCCGTAAAACAAATTCGCGTGGCGTAATGTGGCAGGCAACGTATTCTGACTAAGAGCCTATCCCATTAGGGCTATTTTACTTGCCATTTTGGACCTGGGCAGTGCTCAAAATCCTCACGTACTACGTGTACGCTCCGGTTTTTGCACGCTGTCCGTGTCCAAACTGGCTGCGCCAATAACGCCTAATGGGATAGGCTCGAAGATAATTGCTCGCCATTCGTGGGTAATAAAAACGGTTAATCACTCCCTTATCAGGATATCTTCATGAAAAACTTTGTACGCACAACTTTACTGGCAGCGACTCTGGCGGGCGTTTCTTTTGGCGCTTTCGCCACCGCTGTTCCCAATCCTCCCCTGCCCGCCCAGGATCCTATTGTCCAGCATCTGAAGCTGACAAACGATCAGATTACCCGGATCAAAAAACTTCACCAACAACTGGAAAGCGACGTCAGTCAGATTTCTATGAAGGGGATTAAAGACGGTGCGCTGATAGAGGTGATTAAATCCGGTAAATGGGATGACGCCGCCGTAAAACAGCAGCTTGCAGCCTTCAGTAACATAGAACAACAGGCTCGCTATTATCGGGTTAAATATTATTTTGATTTAAGCAAAGTCTTAACACCAGAACAGCGTCAACAGGTACAACAAGATCTCGCCCAGGCACTTGAGTAAATATTTTTGCCCGTTATTCCTGGATAACGGGCTTTATCCTGGTCGGGTACAAATTCATCTTCATCTTTTTCTTACAGCATCGCTCTATCTAACACTACCCGTTACATAACGTAGAAGTGAAACCGTACGTGGGGCAATTTGGCGAGGAGATGGATTTCCATACCGACGATTATCGTATTGTTATTTAAAATTTTCATCTCATTTTTTACCCGCTTACAGAAAACCCAGCGTTACAATAGACCGTTTTTTGGGCTTCGTTTATGTAATCGTTATATCACACCCTATACCGTGAAACTTGTCTTTTAGCCCAATATTAAGGCAGGTTCTGAAATGAAAAACTTTTTCGCAGTCTGCATCATTCCCCTTGTGGTAGCCTGGTCCGCTACTGCATCAGCAAAAGAAGGGATCTATATCACCGGGAAAGCGGGGACATCCGTAGTCAATGTCTATGGAATCAACTCAACCTTCAGCCAGGATGAGATAGTCAATGGTCATGCAACGTTACCTGACCGTACCAAAGGCGTTTTTGGCGGCGGGGTTGCTATCGGTTATGACTTTTATGATCCATTCCAGCTTCCAGTACGTTTAGAACTGGATACCACTTTCAGAGGTGAGACGGATGCTAAAGGCGGGCAGGATATTATTGCATTTGGTCAGCCAGTACACATAAATGTAAAAAATCAGGTCCGAATGACCACTTACATGGTTAATGGCTATTATGATTTTCACAATAGTACGGCGTTTACACCCTATATCAGCGCAGGCGTTGGCCTCGCTCATGTGAAGCTAAGTAATAACACCATTCCTGTTGGTTTTGGTATTAATGAAACTCTGTCTGCTTCAAAAAATAACTTTGCCTGGGGCGCAGGTATCGGTGCAAAATATGCTGTAACAGATAATATTATGATTGACGCCAGTTATAAATACATTAATGCAGGCAAAGTAAGCATTTCAAAAAATCACTATGCTGGTGATGAACATACCGCTTATGATGCAGACACAAAGGCTGCCTCCAATGACTTCATGCTCGGCATTACTTACGCCTTTTAAACACTATCGGTAAAATAGCTGGTCCTGTGGGTTCCCGAAGGCGCAATGGAGGATATCAGTAATGAATACTCCTGCGCCTTCAGAAAATCGTTGAACAGGTGCAACCTGGCGCCATTTTTCAGTACACTGCAACGTTTCTGGTATGGGCTTAACTTCCGGCTACCCAAAAACAGTCCCGTCCTGTTGTATGATCTCTAAATGTGAATGGCACGATTATGCGAGATACTTACAAGTGTCTGGTATGAAGATATACTGCGAACGCCGATGTAAACGGCGCGCGTAACATTTTAGAGCGGGACACGCCGTGCTTGCCTGTGGAAGGAGCGTGCAGTCAGGCAGCCCGTTGGAGCAGGAACCCACGCCCTTCAGGACGTGGAGGATGTCAATGCACAAGAATTGGGGAATCTTTAGCAGAATTTATTATCTCTACAGTAGCATCTCTCTTGTTCCCGTCATAAATAACCCAATGCCTCCAGAGCTGAAGCCGCCTTCAGCATGGGCACTGGCTGCAAATAACACCAAATAAAATAATAATATAACAACTACCGAGACAAAAAACACCTCTCTAAAGTATTTAGAATTCATACAGTCAGCTCATTTAAATTTAACGACACATGCAACCATGCATGCGTAAAACAAGAACCACACTCATATTAATAATGATTAGTAATGTGAGTGTGCGTATAACGAGATACAGATGTATATTCCTTAATGTAACGGAACATCATCAATGCAAATAGCAACCATCGATATATTAAACTAAAATAATACATCTAGTGCATATATAAACCATTCGTATGGTGGCTGTAATAAAATTGTTGATAAACGGTCATCCCCTAAACTTCCAGCCTCCCCACCGCACGAACAATGATGTTCTTTATATTTAATCGTAATAAAAAACAAAACAATAAGTAAACAAAAAAATAAATAAGATACTTTTGATTCAAATTTTCACTCCTTCTGTTATATACACCAAGTTTCATTTTTTTTATGATCCCGAAAGAAAAAACCGTCATATGACGATGGCCATTGCATTCCATACATGTAATCAACTTCGTTCTGGTACACGGCTCTCTGTTCTACATCATTTATATCCCCGACAAGAATCTTTTGGAACTTATGATAATGATAAACACTACTAATAAAATTAGGATCACGAGGCACTACGCAAGCCTGAAAAAAGAACCCAAGGTTTTTAATTTCACTGGAATAAGAATATTTACCACAAAAATCAAACCAAACTTCCATACCATAATCTCTGCGACTCCTGATGTACTCGCTCAGAAATTTGTGGTTGTTATTAAAGTCAACAGAAACAGCAAATAACCCGACGCTATTTAATTTACTGATCCTTTCCAAATGTATAAGCACAAATTCCCAGGGAATCCTGAGTATATATTTATTTAACCCATATTTATGGTTGAATAAATTAAATGACTTTTGTAACTCTTCAAAAAACGTCAATGACTCAATTATGTGGTTTTCGCCTTCTTTCCAGAAGGGTTCAACGAAATAAATATCAGTAACATCATCTGTTTTAATGCGGTTTTTTGTTACATGCACGGGGTGATATTTAACCATATGATATTCCGCTATGTTATTCTGTGCCGCTTAATCTCACTACTGCTGATTAAAATCCTTGTTCAACAGCCGCAATCTGCCGTTGTTGTTCCGTAAGAAGGATAATAATGTATTAAATCAGTAAGTACACATCACACTTTCACACTGGCAGTTCGTTTGTTTCCTTTATTTGCTCAAGAACAAAGCTCGATGCAGATCCACTAATTGAAGAATTCGTTAATATTATTTTCTCATAAAAACTATAGTAATCGTTCATATCTGTAAATACTGTATGCATTAAATAATTAAATGATCCAGAAATTCGATAAAAGGCAATAACCTCAGGCATTGACTTTATTTTCTCAGAAATACTAGCGTATTGCTCCTCAGATATGTTAATCATAATAAAGACATTAAGTGAAAGACCTAGTTTTTCTTTATCCAATAAAGCGAACTGACCAATGATAACCCCCCTGTCTTTAAGTTTTTTTAAACGTTTGAAACATGGTGTGGGCGTAAGTCCCACTTTATATGCAAGTTGCCATAAAGTTTGCGCACAATCTTTTTGGATTTCTTTCAATAATTCTTTATCTTTATCATCTAAATACTCAGTCATAGGAAAGCAGAACCTCACGCATTGATTTTCATAAGTGAATAGATTTTCTTTATTAAATAAAGCAAATATATAAAGAGAACTCTGATTTAAAAAACCATATAAGAAAGATATCAATAAAATAAATAATTACTGTCAGGGGGTTTGTGTTCCCATCAGCATTGTCACTGTCAGCGTTCCCTGATATTCACCAGAACGCTTCTCCCTGATGTTAAAGGGTTGTGTTGTCAGGGTAAGGGGCACTGACACACAACGTACCGCCTGCCGTTGCCCGGGAAGTACCACCGGACGCGTTGCTGCTTTATCCACGTTCTCCAGACTGAACTCCACGCCACGGGTGACAGGAATACTTCGTCCCCCATAATTCATACTGACCGCATAATCAATCGTATCAGCAGAATCACTCTTTATAACCTGAAATCCCGTACCTGACTTATTGCTTCCTTCTATCTTCATCTGTAATGAACGGGCTTTCACACCTCCGTCATACAGACACATATCCAGATTAGCCCTGCCCGACATTTGTGAGGCATTCAGCCGGTGCAGATTCAGGTCCACCCGAGGTGTTGCAGTACCAAACTGCGGAAAATAAATAGCCGCATTTTCTGCAAAGTGGTCTGTCACATTCAGCGTGATATCTGCAGTCCCGACACCAACTTTTCCGTCTAGCCATCTATGTACATCCAAGACCAACGTTGCTTTCCATATACCGGCTTTCGGTATTTTCGCTAGCTCTTCGGCGGAAATACCGGCCGTTACGTAGTTATGTGGATATACACAAGTACAGGCTCCATTAATAGTAAAATATCCACATGCTCCTCCAGCACGAGCGTCCAGTATGAGCGTAGTTTCAGCATGACTGATTTGTTCTCTGAAACGCAGACGAATCTTTGTTACCCCCCGTTTATCCCATATCAGATTTGTATCGTCACACGCCCCCTCGTTTTCATTACTATTGGATCTACATACCCATCCTAGATAATTCGTATCTATATGCTGCTCAAACATGCGTTCAAAGCCTAGTACATTACTCCTGTCGTAATTCAGGTCGACGGTGCTGGTCCGGTCGTAGGTAGTCTCCGCATCGGCGACTTGTGGCAGTGTAGCGCCAGCCATCAGCAAGATTGCGCAGGCCGAACAAATTTTCGGATGTAAATAATGGTTTATCTTTGTCCACTTCATTTTATTCTTCATAGTAATCGCCTTTATCTCTACGTCAGGCTTCCTGAACGGAATGGCGCAGCAAACCTGCCACGTTCAGCAAACGGATGACCCGCGGCGATATTTGCAACGCCTGTGGCAGGGCCTCCACGTCACTTAATTCACACCGCACATCACCCACTACCTGCATAACATCCCGACGTTTATGTACTGACATCGGACAACGCAGGATCCTGTTTTTTGACAGCAGCCACAGGCTGGATTCTTTATGCTCGCTCTGCAGGCTAAATCGCCCGGAAGGTCCCAACGACAAAAATGGATGGTTCAGTGGCTGTGCGTCCAGCAGCGGTCTGCCATCCTTGCCCAGTACGCGGCCAACGTACAGTCGGCTCATACTGGCGCTGATGTTGTGAACCAGCAGATGCCCGGGTGTCAGGAAGTAACACCTGCTTCCCCCTCCCGCTTTTACGCCTGCCATACCCTGTGAACTAACCCCTGCATCCTCAATGGTCACCTCCGTGGCGTTATAGCCTTCCATCAGCAACAGCGACTGCTGACCAAAACCGAGACTGAACGGCTGGCTGCTGCCACGAACGCTGACTACTTTCCCGCTACTGCCCTCGTCCCCCTCTGACTCCACGTTCACCGCCATGCCAGAGGCCGGTTCACCGTCCTGACCACCTCCCCAGAACAGTCCATTACGGGATAACGCCAGAGACGAGCTGTAGCCAGCGGTGAGTGAACTGGCGCTGCCCGCATTACGTTGATGGGAGTTACTGATAGTGGCGCTCAGTTCCCCCATACGGCCGCTCATGCGTCCGCCGAGACTCCCGCTCCAGCTGTCGTCGTTATAACCGGAGAAACCCACCGACAGTTCACGATACAGATCCTGCTGCCAGGATCTCACATGGTTCACATTCCAGGACGTCTGTGTTTTTTGATTCCGGCTACTGTGAATATCGGTCCCGGCTGAGGTATACCCATTACTGCCAGTCATTGTCGGTGGTTGAGAGGCATATGACACACTGACACTCATAAACAAGCCATCATCATTCACTCCGTCATTTCGGGTTCGCCATACTCCCCCATGGGTATTAATATTCATGCCAGCCATATTAAGGCTGTACGTTGCACTAGCCTGAGCAGATTCGCGGTGAGAGGCAGGGATGTATGCCTGTCGCCAGAACACATTTTCTTTGTCACTGTTATCATCATATCCCCGGTAAACCGGCCGACCTTCTGTCCTGCTGGTACTGTATCCCAGTAGGGCATACCAGTTCCCCACCGGAACCGACAGGGAGGCGTTCATCGAAGTCTGGCAGGTCATACTGGCATGCACTGACTGTGGATGACGACCACTACAGGCATCACTTTCCGTATGGTTACGCCACAGACTCGCGGAAAATCCGTCGTTGTATGTCACCTGCTCAGTGTTACCGCTCGTGCTGTCTGTCCCATGCAGTATCCCGGCAGAAAGGTCCAGCGTGCCATCCAGCACTGCATGCTGTGAATTCAGTCGGGTTTCACTGTACCAGGCCTCATGTGCCAGAGAGATACCTTCGGTCAGACTGATATTTTTCCGCAGCCCAGTTCGGAATCCGGCAGCCATGACAGTCTCACCGTCATAATGGCTGGCTTTATCCCCGGTATCTTCCTGCCCGCCCTGAATAAACCACTGGGTCTGTGCACTGAAGCTATTCCCCCCCTTACTGAAGGGCTGGCTCTCCGTTCGTCGCAGAATTCCATCCTCATATATCCGCAACGCCAGAGGATAGCTTCCCGGTGGAAGAGAGTGAGTATCCAGGGTATGCATTCCCGGGGTCAGGAACTGACTCCCCAGCAACTCGCTGCCACGATAAATATCAATACGGGCATTTCGGGTAACCTGAACCATAACCGGAGTGGCATTCTGGTCCACCTCATGGTTCACATAAGCTTGGGTGGTCCCGGTTCGTAATCCATCAAACCGGCTCAGGGGAAGCAGACTGAACCCAAAATCCCCCCCCGTGGCGCTGGACAGATTCCGCTGATCCATCCGACCAGCCTGGAAATAATACTGATTGCCGAGATCCTGACGGACAAACAGATTGTCAAACCAGGCCTGACTGTTATTGTAATGTTCTGACTGATTCCAGATAGCCGCCCAGTTGCCTCCCAGATAACGACCGTCACCAAGCCCCAGGGCACCGCTACCATTCAGTGTCATATTACGACTGTAGAGATCATCACTCAGATACAGCGTCTGGCGGTGAATAAATGCGCTGACACCCTCCGGGGTCGGAGTCAGCCAGCGTTTATCACGTCGTTCTTCATCCGGCAACCAGTCCCGGTTAAGAAACAAAGATAACTGAGCGTTGTTCTCATCAAAAATAACCGCAACATCCTCTTTATCTGTTGCCACGTAACCACACTCGCTGCTGTCTTTTGCTTCTGAGACACCACAGACCAGATTGCTGTTACGTAGCAACGGACGGCTGAGTGCAGCCAGCGCTTTTTGCCGTTCTGCGGCCGGCAACGCGGCAAGCCCACTGCTTTCAAGTACCATCAATGGGGACATGAACTGCACGGTGTCCGGTTTAACCACCACCGGAAATAATCCCAGTGAATGCCCTGGTAGCAACACTTCAATTTGCTCAGTCTGTCCTTCCAGCAGAGATTCAAATCCAGGAGGGGGAATAAGAGTTGCCTGGCTGGTAAAACTGCACAATCCCAGTAAATAATACATCCAGAAATAACGACTCACGTAAAGAAACCTGAATTGCAATGAATAATAAAATCAATACCGGATCCGGTTCAGGTACGAACGGTGACACCCCAAAACCGGATCAGATGAAGAGCTAATAACCGGTTATTAGCCGGCAGTGACAGCCTGTGAAATCACCAGACTGACCAATCCGCTGTATTCACCGGCAGGCAGGTTTTGTAAGGCTGCTCCAGCCTTCTGACCAATATCCAGGTTCAGCGGAGCTGAAGCATCGCCAGTTTTTCCGTCCGGGAACAGGGTTTTAGCTTCCAGTACAGAATTGGTGGTGGTCAGTGACCGTCCTCCCAGAGTCACTTCCATATCAATGGTTTTGGTGGGATCCAGGACGTTGATAAGTTGTGGAGCATTCAACAGTTTTACATTAACCGACTTGGTCTGATCGTTGCTGTAAAGGCGGGTCTGGAGTGATTTATGGACCAGGCCCTTACCCGGCATGAAATCCAGCTTCATAGTCGACGGGAGGGATGAACCATCGGCCTGCAGCAGTTCAAGTGTACTGTCAATATTGGCAGTGACGGTAATATCCTTCTGAACCGCAGAAACAGAAAAAGAATAAACGGTGGCCAATGCCACAGCTGCGGCAATAAAAGATGTTTTCATGTTCATAAAAAATAACCTTGCTTTGTTGTTTATTACAGTGATATATGTACACTCGGTATACATCCGCTCCCCCTGAGAATAAATGTAGGGTATAGCGTACGCTCCGTGTGTTTTTACTTTCCGGCTGCTGTTAAATCAGCAGAAATTACCGGTGAATTTGCACCCGTACGATATTCCACACGAAATGCATTACTTTTTATTCCGGCCGGAATATCAGCACTCCCGCCGGGATAAATACTTTTGTCTATATTCTGCCAGTGGCATGTGGTGTCGCAGTTGCCGGCCCGAATAAGAGAAAGCCGGGTATTTCCCGTATTCAGCAGGTGGTGACCGTTCGTTACCAGCGCAGGCCTGGGGTCTGACGGAGAAACACGCAGCAACACCCCCCAGACAAGATTCACACTTACGGATGAATTTTGCTTTCCGCCTGCCTGTGGATCATCTTCCAGTTCAGGAACAGCCTCGAAGTATACCCGCCAGGCTTCCTCTCTTTCCGGTGCCTGAGTACTGATAACACGTATTGTTTTTTTTGTTCCCGGGGAAAGGGCAAATTTCTCCGGGGAGACAACAAGTCCTGTCTCTATATCATTCCCTGCTGGTACCTCCTTCTCCTGTGGCATACCAGGGTGTTCAATACGCATGATTCTTGTTCGAATATATTGCACATGATCTGATTTAGAATAGACGAACAGCGAGGTGGCCTCTTCGCGGCTACTATTAATTTCTGCCGCCATGGGATAAACGAGCATATTCGCCCTGGCATGACCACATGCAAACATAGCGACACAGAGAAACACCCCGGGAAGAGTATCTTTAAAATTCATACCAGATTTTACCGTATAAAAGTCATCTAAATTTTAGTATTAGCATAGACAGAAAGTTATCAGCATAAAGAAGCAAATTACGATTCAGTGTTAATACATTTTGTGTGGAGGGCATCATACGGAATAAAATTTTTCGCTCAATACCTCTGTTTTTTTCAGGAAAGAAAAAATTAGTAAATAAAAGTCCACGGATTTCATTCACCAAAAGCGAACGACAGATCTGTAAGAATCGCTGAACAATTAATAACGCAGCAGTAAAAATTTTGGAAATTCTTCATAAAAAAGTTGTTACTGTGTACCTGACTTACTCAGATAAATGGAACTGTATTCCCCCCCCCCCCTTCAAAGCAACAAATACGTAACATAACAACGTAGGAGACAGAGAATCTAAAGAAAGCCCTCCAGGAGGGAGATACAATTCAGACTACAAAACCAAATAAACCTTAAACAAAGCCACAAATAGACTGATCATCATGAGGTTTTACAAAACCAGGTAAAAAAAAGTAAGCAAAGTAATTAATTTAGAAAATTAAAGTTACAGTTAGATCAGATTTACTTGCTCAATATCTGTTAAAAATATGATATCAGCAAACAAAAACTTATATACATCATATGGTTACGCTTGATGTTTACACCTCTCCAGCAAAGTGTAATCAATATAATACACTATTTTTAGATTAAATATTGGTTAAATATTCCATAAACAACAATATAAAACAGAATAATGCACCATGAAAATACAATTCACCTTTTAAAACATAATGTTATAAAAAACACCATTCAAATTGATGCCAGTCCCTTACCTGTCAATGTTGTTTACGGTTCCTTTCCCCCTTTTGTGCGAGTAAGCAACATGAATATACAAGTCTTAACGACCAATGCCTCTGTCAGCCCAAAATAAGTCGACATTCCTGTGCATGGCGCTGCAGCAGGAATAGAACGGCAGACATCAGCGCGGAATGGAATCCCGGCTGAAACAGGCTCGTCTGCCATGAGTCAAAACGCTGGAGCAGTTCGACTTCAGCTTCCAGCCAGGCATCAATCGTAAGGTCGTCCGGGAGTTGGCCGGTCTGGCGTTCGTGGAGCGCTGCGAGAATGTGATCCTGCTGGGGCCCCCGGAGTGGAGAAAACCCACCTGGCCGCTGCCCCCGGTGTGAAAGCGGCAGATGTGGGCCATCGGGTGTTGTTCATGCCGCAGGACAGGCTGGTAGACGCTGATGAAAGCGAAGCTGGAAAACCGCCTGGAGCGCCAGCTACAACAACTGAGCTATGCGCGGGGGCTGATCCTGGACGAAATAGGTTACCTGCCAATGACCAGTGAGGAAGCCAGTCTGTTCTTCCGACTGCTGAACCGACGGTATGAAAAAGCGAGCATTATCCTGACGTCAAACAAAGGCTTCGCAGACTGGGGAGAGATGTTCGGTGATAACGTGCTGGCAACAGCGATCCTGGATCGGCTACTGCATCACTCAACCACACTGAATATCAAAGGAGAAAGTTACCAACTGAAGGAAAAACGCAAAGTCGGGGCGCTGACCAAAAGCGCAACGCCAATCAGTGAAGATGAAATGGCGGAAAGCGGACAGCAGAAGTGATCAAACAGCGGATATTAAAAATAGCGAAAAACGACCATAAATCCTGGCGTTGACATCCTCAAGAGTTAATATCAGAAGCTTCCATGCCGCCGTATCCAGACTTCCAGTTGTCCCTGGTGGCTTCAGAAATACCGGCCTCCCGGCAGGCATCTTTAACAGTCCGTCTGGATTCGACTGATCTAATCACAGCGATGATCTGGTGCGCAGTAATACGGGCTTTACGCACAGCGATCTCCTGCGTTGGCAGATTGATTATGTCGGATGATCTCTAAATGTGAATGGCTCGATTATGCGGGATACTTACATACTCACGCGTTGAGAGACTTTCAGTTCGTTTGTACGGTGAATGGATGCCGCAGGCGGGGTTTATTAACGGGATGCCCGTCAAGGTGCGGGTAATGAGGGATTGCATCGTGATCACGCCGCAGCATACCCGCGGACTCTTTGGCTGTATTGAAGGGATGGGCGTGACTTTTATTAATCAAAAGAAGGTGAAAGCGTGGCTAAAAACCTTTCCGGGGGCGCTGAACGATACCGGGGATATTCCGGTGATTAAACGTAAAAGAACGGAACAGGAGTTAATGAGTAATTGATAATAAAAAGCCGGAAAAAGATAACCCCTCCGGCTTTTACATATTATCCATCCGGCTCCAGATGTTTTATTTCAATCCTTTTGGTTTTATTTCTGGATATTTTTCATATAATGGATTCATTATTTTAATAAGCATTTCACCCATGATAAAACCAACCGCTTCTCGATATACATTAAATTCATCCTCATCACAACGGGACTGAACAACAGCAACAGATTCATCAAGCTCCTTACCGAATCTCAACATTAAATCACTAATTAACATAGCTGTATCCTTATCGTTAACCATACTTATTCCTGTAGTAAAAACATCAATAGCCTTGATTTCCTTTACATTCGTTAACACAATTCCAGCAAGCAAATCCGTTACTTTTTGTAGGTAAAGACATAAATGAGCATTCACTAACGCAATTATTTTCAACCATTTTTCATCTTAATAACTTGCCAGGATCACCTCTATCAGCACCACAAGTAATAAGGCCAAGAGGATCACTATCTGTAATAGGATTCAGCGGAGAATAATATCGGTTCCATCCCCCTTTCAGCCCTATTGGATCTGCGTAATATACCTTCCCAGTCCCGGATTATAGAAACGGTGCTAGTTATAATACAGCCCCGATTCTTCATCGCATTGGGATAGGTTCTAACTGGAGTTATCACACATTAATGTAATTTAATTACCTCCCCATGTTTCCCCGCATCATCCGTATACATTGCTTGCAAGCATATTTTTTGTCCATCATTTTTAATATAATTAAATTCTTCAATTAAAGAATAGTTAATATAGTCCACTCTATAATATAACTCCACGGATTTTGAATTAATGACATTACTATATTGAAGTTTTAGCCCTTTAAATTCACCGAGTATTTTCATTTTAGTTCCCATAACTGTTAAAAAATCTTTTCTCGCAGTGGCATTTTTGAAAGAGTCACATGACAAATCATATATCTCAGCATACTCCCCTTTATTATAAAGAGAAAAAAGCTTATCAACTTCTTCTTTCGCAACTTCTCGAATAGCGCTATCATTTTTAATATTCTCTCTACCTAACCATGTAAAAAATAGAATAACGAACAACACAATCAACACCATAAATAGTAACGATAGAAAAAATCTATTTCTTTTCACTTGAATTCACCTGATAACCAATCATATTCCTTATCCATCAGATCGAAAATCTCCGATAGACACCTCGAATGCCGGGAGCATGTGAGTTCCCCCCAGTCTCCAAATCCGGGTCCCATACTCACACCTTTTGTATATTTATAACTATCATTTTTATTACGAGCATCTGTATAAGCCATTCCCGCAAGAAGTGCCCCCATAAGAATCCCCTCCAGACTCTGATATTCCTGGTGATAAATCAGCATCAGGGGCTGATAGTGTGAAGAACAAACCAGCAGAAGTACCTGTACCGCTATGATCACACAATGAATAATACGCACAAACCTCTCTTTCCTTTGGGGTGTGTACTCCGGCTCCAGTTGCCCCGCCATCTGCTCCGGCGTCAGCCTCCCGTAACAGCCATACCGGTACACGTACTGCATATCTTCCGTGATGCGGTTATCCGCCTATAATGATTTCCCGGCTTTTATTCAACGAAGGATTAATAATTTCATGTACAGTCTCTGATATTCTTTACTCAGAGTTATCAGCCTATCCCCCAAAATAAATCACATATTATCTTGATTATTTTTTTAAGATTATCTCTAAACATCCCTCTTTTCGATAAAGTGGCATATAATACCCATATTATCGCGATTATACTTCCAATAATAAAGATCAACATGGATATTTTATTAATCATATTCATCAAACATCAATGTCCCTATCTTTTTGATGAAATTCATTGGAGAATCCATCATGTTATGGAATTTCTCTTTATACAAATCGCTAATTGATGGCTCATCTGGATCGTCAAACTGTTCACTATAAGGCAATACACCTAATAAATTTCTCCAGCTCCTATCCTTGTCGGTTTCATTAAGTGATTCTGATAATCATAAATTTGCCCTGTTATATGAAGCAGTTGCCAATTTGATATTCCACGCCCCCATGCCAGAGAAACATTGCCCACTGGAGACAATATAACCAATCCATCAGCAGCAATACCTATCCCGAGTTTGGCTACCCCACTTGCGTGCAATCTTGCAGAATTAGCCATATTTAAACTAGCCGTTAACATTTTTGCCGGATTAAATGGAAGACTATCCAGACTATTATTAGTCTCATCTATCATGCGACTACATAATTCACATGTAAACAATCCCAGCGGATCTGTATCTGTGACGGGATTCAACGGATAGTGGTAAGGATTTAATCCCCCTTTCAGCCCTGTCGGGCCTGACTGACGAACCTGCCACACTCCGGTGCATAATATCTGAACAGATTTTAATGCAGGCCCGTTTCATCGTCAAAATACGGCCCCGGCAGCCGGTTGCTCATCACCGCCCGGTGCTGGCCGGGGAGAGGGAGGCGCGGTGCCATGATGTCGCGCCCATACTCGCTCACCCTGAGCTCCACAATCAGCCAGCATCCGGCGGAGAATTAAGAATTTATTTAGTCAGCAAATATGAATGCCTCCGGCGCCAGCGTCCGCCACATCAACAGCGAAACCTGCATGACCGCCTGTTACTCACAAATCCCCAGCGGCGACTGCCAGGAAGAAGCGGGATTTGAGACCGGGCGCAGCGTGACGGTGAAGATTTCGGACGGGTGTATTGTGCTAATGGCGGACGGTAACGAGGTGCAGAAGCTGTGCGAACAGCTTTACAAGGCTGAACAGGTAGTTAAGGGGATGTGGGACGTGATTGTTTAGTGGACTGACCGGGGATTAAATAAACAAAAAGCCGGGAAGAATTAATAATCCTTCCCGATTTCTAAATCAAAGATCTATGAAATTATCGTTCTCTAAATAAAAATTTAATCCTGCGATAAAATCTTCCATTGATGGGTTTTCTTTCTGGGTAGATATATTTCTTAGTACATCTAAAAATTGATCTCCATAGAAAAAAAGTTCTAATGAGTTATTAATAACAAACTCTGGATATACTTCATCATCATCATCATCATCATCATCGCTAATAACAGGATACATTTCTAAATAACAAATAAGATCCGCTCTAGCAGATGATTCGTATTCCTTTGTATACAAGCAGAAATTATCTTTCTTATATCCACTCATAATTTTAGATATTAACTCATCTAAATTATAAGCCTTTCTATATTCTAACTGGTTCATCCACATCTCCTCCCTCTGGGTTTACCTGTTACCCCATCCAGTTTACCTCTACGACCAAGTTCTCCTCCGCCCCACATATCACGTCCACCTTTCCCGGTAGGGTGATACAGACCCTGATTATCGGCATGGTCTATGCGGTCAACTAATACCAGTCTATTAACATCTTCATGATGATGCCATGTTAAATCTGGAGGGCTTAATGCTTTATTCGGGTTTTTCAACCAATCGCCTAATGCGGGATGACGTCCCAGCATATCTCTTCTAAATGAAGGATTACTGTTCATTCTATTAATAAAATCAGTGTTTGCTCTATTAAATTGAACACCATCACTCGAATATTTATATTTAGGGTCAAGAGAGTAATCATGAAATATATTATACTTCCCGTTATTTGGTCTATTTGCTAACCCCAGCGGATCTATCCAACTTAACGGATTCGGTGCATACGCATATAAGTTTATTCCACCCTTCAGCGAGATTGGTTCGAGCTATGCAAAGTGCTCACAGTTTGTGATCGTAGTACTTGTTCCACTTATAACAAAATCTCACGTGATAAACAGAAACATCAAAACTTAAAATCAAACTCTATCCCAAGCTTTAAATTTTTTATCCATTAACTCCGAAATTTCACGTACTCTTCTCTTTGCGATTTCATTATCGACTCTATATTCTGTAGGAAGCTGATGATAATCCATCACATCATTTTTTTGTACCAAACCTTTTAAATGAGCTATAGTTCTAAATACAATATGATCCATACGCCAACAAATCGATGGCTCAATATTTATTAACTGTTCTGATTTTACTTTTTTACTTACACCTCCTGTCCAGATGCTTCCATCAAATGCAAACGATATGCGCTCATATCCTGATTTTGACTTATCATAATCAAGATCGCTGAACAGAATTTTCCATTTTGGTATATCTGAAAATCGCATGCTACAAAATATAGGTCTGAATAGTCTACCACTCATATCTACATCAGATTTTTTTTCAGGCGGTTCAGTATAAAAATGCTCAAAAACCTCTATGAGATAACCTAAATTTGGCTTAATAAATTCAATGTAGCGAGCCAGAACAAAACCATTAACATCTGATATATTGAGAGCAGGAATATAGAACAAATCACCTGGTTCAGGTTTTATTAATGGTTTCATATCAAATACACCCTCTACTCTTGGTAGGTTTTATACCGATTTCTTTAGCTGCTGCACGATAGTTTCTATAATGAGACTTACCTCGTGAATCAGTGCGGCTCTTATCGATTGGTTCAATAACATTTCCTGGAAAACCTGTTTTTGTTTTATATTTTTCTCGATAAGCTTGTTCATAACCTTTTGCCTGAGAATATGTCAATTTACCGTCTTCACCTTTAAGGACTCTCAATTCTGCATCACCAAGTCTTCCTGTTCCAGCATGTTGGCCTTCTCGCTTCAACGGATTTTGCTCTGTATGACCTAATAATATGGCTCTGTAGCCCCTGGTTTATAAAGCCCATAAACATAAAATCCCTCCTTGTTTAGGGGAGTAACAGCTAATCCAAGCGGATCGATCCAGCTTAACGGATTCGGTGCATACTGATAAAGGTTTAACCCGCCTCTTAGCCCTATCGGGTCAGATCACGCAATCTAACCGAAAGGTGGATCGTACAATCAGTTTCGTATGTAAATCATCAAACTCATTGCGTCATAGTTCATACGCTACCGCCCCCCCTGATAAGTTTAGCTATCTGTACGATACTTATTTTACTATTTAATAATCAGGTTAAGTAAAAAATCATCCAAAACACAGTGCTGTCTTAAAGTTGGCTATATCGGTATTTCCCACATCAATCGTAAAACCAAAATTTCTATCCAATATTCGCGTAGTCCCATCCCAGCCAACAACTTAAGGGCGATTGGCTGGGCTGGGAAATCAAAATACTTTCAGTGAGAGATAATCGCTCAAAGATATTTATTCAATCAAAAATTATTTATACACAATATATTCACACTCTATTTTATTGTGGTCATAGTCTATTTGAATCTGAAAAGATAGATCGCAAGATATTATTCTTATCTCGTCTGAATGTAATTCATCAAAATTATAATCACTCGAAAACTCACTACTTATCTTATACATTCCGCAAAACTTCCATTCTTCATCAATTAATAAATAAGAAGAAAGACCTGCAACTTTCTCTTTAATAAATTCAACAAGTTGTTGATAGCTATCAATTTCCACTTTAATTTTTGAATTTATTTTCTTATCTTTAAGAGAATTTATAATATTATCAGTTTCTTCTAAGGTAAGAAAATTACCCCCTACAACAGTATCATTAGTAAATGATTGTATTTTATTAAAATAATCATTTTTGCATACATTAGCCTGAGCTTTTCTATAGAGCAATGCTCGTTTGTATTCAGATACACTCATTCGCATCCTCCTTTACCATAATATGCTTTCCCTTTACCATTACGTAATTGAGGTCGCCCATACTTATTCATTCGAGGATTTCCAAAATCATCTGTTTTAACTTGTCCTGCTTCCCAATGTGGCTTATCTGGATGACTAATATCCATTGTTTGCTCTTGTACGGATGATAAACCAGTGCCGCCACCTGGTTTTGGTGTTTCGTAAGAATATTCTCGACCAGAGCTATTTTGTGATTGGCTGATCGGTTGTTGGCTTGTGGGTATTCCTGCTTGCCTCATAGCTTCACGACGAGCAGCACGAGAAGAATCAAATGGATTGTTCTCACTGCCTATCGGTTCTCCACTTAAACCCAGCGGATCAATCCAACTTAACGGATTTGGCGCATATTGTTAGAGGTTAATACCTCCATTCAGCCCTATCGGGTCCTGACTGACGAACCTGCCACACTCCGGTGCATAATATCTGAACAGATTGTAATGCAGCCCCGTCTCGTCGTCAAAATACTGCCCCGGCAGCCGGCTGCTCATCACCGGCCGGGGAGAGGGGAGCGCAGTGCCAGGATGTCGCGCCCATACTCGCTCGCCCTGAGCTCCACAATCAGCCAGCATCCGGCGGAGAATTAAGAATTTATTTAGTCAGCAAATATGAATGCCTCGGCGTCAGCGTCCGCCACATCAACAGCAAAGCCTGCATGACCACCTGTTACTCACAAATCCCCAGCCAGCACCTTAAGGGTGACTGGCAGGAAGAAGCGGGATTTGAGACCGGGCACGGCGTCACCGTGAAGATCTCCGAGGGGTGTTTGATCCTGATTGCAGAGACGGACGAAGTGAGGGATCTACGGAAGGAGCTTTATCAGGTGAAAAAGTCGATGAAGCATATTAAGGCGGGGGTAAATAATGTGGTGAACGGGGATTAAATAATAAAATCCGGGAAGACAAAAGATCTTTCCCGGCTTTTTATTTTCATTTTCAGGCAATTTCAAGCCGTTTTTTGATATCAAAACCCCCTTTAGGAGATAATTTAGGAAGTGTTTTCCACTCACTTTCTGAAATGAGAAAATCATTTCCGTAACAGTCTTTCTTTTTACAGGAATCACCTATTCCAAGTGCAAAATAGATACCATCTAAATTTTTTGGATTGTAATTAACCTGATGACCAATAATTCTCCAGTCACTTCCATTTTCTAATTTCTTATCAAATAAAGAATATGTATCCACTATAATTGGTTCAATAATTCGCCTTGCATTACTAATTTCTAACTCTGTTATTCCAGGGGATTTTTTAATTATATCAAATAATTCAGAAAGATGTCCGACAGTCATTAGTGTTATAATTCGCCCAAAACAATATCTATCTTCATCTAATTTAAAACAAAATATGTCTCCGGGCTTCACAAAACGCAGCATTGTTCTCGGCTTCTTATCCCAGCCCCAAAATTTGTAATCACTCATCCGCATTTTCCTCCACCGGAACCACCTTTTTTACTATTATAAGCATCTTTAAATGCCTGTGCCCAGGGATCTTTTCGCCCATGATCAAATGAATTATATTTATTCTCTCTATTTGTTGAGGAATTTTTTTCACCTATGGTTCCGGTTCTGGTTTTATATTTTTCTATATAATATTGCTCGTAACCTCTGACTTTCCATTAGATTACATTTTCATCAAGTGACAGCATCCTTCCATTTTCTTTTGATAACCTGCCAGTGCTTTAATGTTCGGCCCTTCGTCGATCCATATCATTAGTAATACCAATGTAATAAGGTTTATTTGCTCCAGGAGCAAATAAACCCTAAACACTATAACCTGTCGCATCAACTGGATTCAGGTCTAGCGGATCTATCCAGGTTAATGGGTTATGCTATCTTCCTGACCTCAGAATTGCTGTTTCCCCTGCCAGACAATCGCGCCATCTTCGGCTAGTAACGCCTAAATATGGGCAACTATATCGCTAAAGAGCACTCGCGCTTTACTTAATGGTTGAGCATACAATCAAATCACCATGATCATTTTCACATATAAGCCAAGATAGTTCATGATCTGCAACATAATATTCAAAATATCTGCAATTTTCTATAATTTCAGGCAGGGAGTTAAGAGGAACGTTATATACATATATTTGCTCATTATCTTCATCAGCAATCAAAAATATATGTTTGTTGATTACATTGCTTTCATTGAGTTGTTTACTTACTATTTGTGATATGTTTTTATATCCAGAATTATCGGTATAAGAAAAGACATATTGTCTATGTTTTAATGATAACCACCAGGTTCTAGGATTACCATTAACATATATCTCTTTTATCTCAGAAACGATTTGTTCGGGTTTATCGACACGATAATCATGAATACCGAGATTTTTAATCGCATTCTCCAGTTCGATTCTAAGTTCAGACATATTTGAATTTAACATTTATCATCTCCCTTAGAGTCAGAGCGATGCGGATGTTGTGGGCCATCATAAGTAATATTACCTCTATTAGCTCCTCCGGAACCTCTTTTTCCTGCGGATTGCCAACCAACATGTGGTTTATCATGCCCTGCTGTCACATCCATATCTGCATGAGGTGCATCATAAGCAACTTTAGCCCCATTTGGACCTTTAAACTCAACAACAGTACCAGTTTTGGGATCGACTTTCGAGAAAGTGACATCCTCAGGGTTTGTCATACCCGCATTTTCAAATCCGGTTCTCCTTGCCGCATCAAAATTAGATTGATGCTCCAGGATAGCAAGTCCTAAAGGATCGATCCATCTAATCGGATTAGGCGCATAAGCATAGAGGTTAATACCTCCATTCAGCCCTATCGGGTCCTGACTGACGAACCTGCCACACTCCGGTGCATAATATCTGAACAGATTGTAATGCAGCCCTGTCTCGTCATCAAAATACTGCCCCGGCAGCCGCAGCGGCTGGTGAAAGTACGCCCCGCTGTTGCTGATGTCCGCCGCATTCTCTCCAAACCCCCTGATATACCCCGCCCACACCAGCGTTCCATCTGCCGCCGTCACCTCCTGCGGCGTGCCCGTCACATCCGTGTGGTAATACCACACCTGCCTGCTTTCTCCCCGCCCCGTCACGCTCGCCACCGGCGTGTACGGCTGTTCCGCATCGTACAGATATGTCCGCCAGCCCTGCTGCTGCACGTTCTCCTGCAACAGCCTGACCCCCTCCCACACAAAGTCCGTCCGGCTCCGCGCCGTATGGCCCGTGTGCCGCCCGTACGTCGCCTTGCGGATTCGCCTCCCCAGCGCATCGTAGCCGTAGTGCGTCTCCGTGTTGCCGCTGATGACCCGCGTCAGCTGCCCCTGCGCGTTCCACTCCAGTTGCTGGTCTCGCCGCGTGGTCAGCTCGCCCCACTCGTTGTGGCCATAGCTTATCGGTGGAGTAAGAAAACATTAGCTACTTTTTTAAGGCCCTCATATATTTCAAAGCACTCATATTTCTCCATTCGTTCTTGAGGGGCTGTATTCATAAGAAAGTCAACAGTTCCATAAGATACTATGATTTCACCTTCTATTTTCTTTTTTTTCAGTTCAAAAACCACACTCCATGCATTAATTTTCCATACTTCATCTTCAGGAAATCGAGAAACAGAATAATACTTACCTTCAAGTGGTATTGATTTCCTCCCTCATTTCTCAGGAGAGATCTATTCAATTCTCACTGGATACATAAAATCCTCCGACGTTGATTTAACATCCAGACGTAACTTTGACACCTTTACTCCAGGAAACTTTAGAGTAATTATTTAAATCTATAACATCAGCATATCTTGCTGGACCAGTTCCATCTAAATAGAGCACGCCACGAAGGACGTAAAACCGGCATGACCACGTACTATTCACAGCACCCCATCCTGCACCTCAAGGGTGACTGGCTGGCCGATGCGGGCTTTGAGACCGAGCGGGGCGTGAAGGACGTGCTGGTTTAGTGGACTGAACGGGAATTAAATAATAAAAAAGCTGGAAAGATTTAATTTTCTTCCCGACTTTTGATTAATTAAAATGGTAACACACCTTTGATAGGTCTAAATAGAGAAAAATCTACACCAATAGATGTAAAATAATTAATTGCATCTGTTATAGAGAAAAATTCCTTTATCTCTTCCGAGCCATAATCCTCCATTACATCCATTTTAGATTCGGGGATAAAAAACAGATAAGTGACGTATTTATTTGCGATCTTTTTCAGAGCATATTGGTAACAATACCGTTCACCATCAATGAGTTTATATTCTTCAATACCTCTAACCTTACCGCGTTCTATAGATTCAATTAATTTATTCATTTTTAACCTGTTATATCAATTCTGACTAGGGTTCCATCGGCACGTTTTATATTAATATGCGGTAAAGAGCCATGCCCGTTGCCTTTTGGATCATCATGACCATAAACACGTCCTGTTTTTGAATCTATTGGATAGTCTTTTCTATAACGAACCTTCCCGTCATTTCTTTTAAACTGATCCATTTTATTTTTCTTCCGAACACCAATTGCATCTTGTGAGCCAATACCTTTGACTTTTTGAGCCCCCGGGAAAGCTGCATCTAATAATTCCTGTGCATCTTTTTTGGTTTTAACGCGAACAACGGTTTTATTAGGCCCAGTGCGTAAACCATCAATATCTCTGGCACAGGGTTTAAGACCTAACGGATCGATCCAGCTTATCGGATTAGGCGCATACTGATAAAGATTTATCCCGCCCCGGATCGAAATAGGGTCGCCCGATATAAACTTCCCGATATCCGGATCATAAAATCTGTACAAATTGTAATGCAGCCCCGTTTCCCTGTCCAGATATTGCCCCTGGAAACGCAGGTTCTGCTGTACGGGCCGGGTTTC